>JAAYPJ010000064.1 GCA_012519835.1 Clostridiales bacterium
AAGGCAATACAGGGTTTTAATACGAAAGTATTGATCCGAGTGGTTGAATCCTGTGACACCACCACCTTATTATACATAATAAGGTGAAAAACTTGGATATATAATTGTCTAGGTTTTAGAAACCAGGGATAATCTTGGCGGATGCAAACTTTGAAGAAATAAAAGACAGATTTATCAAAGCCGATTTAGACGAAAAAATCGAAATATATACAACAACTGCCGGTTTAACGGTTGAACAGTTTAAAGAATTGTTGAGACATTTTCCATTACAGCATTTAGATAAGTTGGAAAGGGCTATGGCATAATTGGAAGGTATACATAGAGCCACGGGGAATCATTTTCCGTGGTTATATTTTTTTGTATGTTATTTTCGGATTCCCATGCTTTATAGTATAAACTAGCTATTATTGGAAAAAATAAAATATAAAGGGTTAGTTAAAGGACGATAGGGGTGCAGATTATGGAAAGAATAAATTCGGTATACAGATTCATGATTGAACAAGTGAGAGGATTAAAAAGGGGTAGGGGCGACAGTCCTCGTTTTAGAAATTATTATTTGAAAATAGAAAACGATAGCAAAAGTATTCTCGCAAAGACATTTGATTATTTGACATGGGGAATAATTATGTCTTGCATATTATTTTTATTTTCATATCTAAAAACAGGCAGGTTATATTTATCTATTATTATCACACTGGTCACCGCCATCGTGTTCCATCTTATATTCATGAGGAACAGGAGCATCAGGTTCCAACAGATGAAGAAGCAAAAAAGGCTGCATATTGCAAGGCGAAAGGTATATAACGAAATTATGAACAAAACAGCAGGTGAAATGGCGGACTACATTAAAGAAATATTTATATCCATGGGTTTCAATCAATTCGAATTTATAGAAAACACCCAAAGGCGTGTGTTACTGAAGTCTTTGTACAGGGATAATAAAATTATGGTATTATTTAATATATATAGAAATGATTTTGATGTAGAGCTTAGGGAAGTAAAAGAATTTATCTATACCATGGCAAATAACGGGGTGAAAAAAGGCATTTTAATCACTACATCGGATTTTACAAAGGATAGCCGTGACTTTATAAATAAATTGAGTAAAAATTATGCTTTATTGCTTGTTAACAAAAAACAGTTATTGAATATAATCGAAAAGAACGGATTCTTTCCTGATGAAAAAGAAATAGACGAAATAATTGAAAACGAGATATGTAGGGAAAGCAACAGGTTACATAGGTACAGAGATGCGGCTTTGTCCAAAAATAAAATAAAGGGATACATAATTTTGAGTCTATATTTGATACTGACAGCTTGGTATACACCTTATACAGTTTATTATATGATTGTAGCCGGCCTTATTTTGGCGTTGGCATTTGTTACATTTGTATTTAACATCGGATATAATCCTGAAACGGAAAAGGACGAACATGCAGATTTTAAGGAGTTGTTGAATAATATGTGATGGCACATTTGAAATGTGTATTTTACTGTATTTTGTGTTAAAATAATAAAAGATGTTTTATATAAGTTGTAATAGTGTATAATACAATATAATATACGGAAAATTATTGAAGGGGGAATTATTATGGGGAAAATGATGCTGCCGGCCGCATTGTCAAATAGACATATTCATCTAACCGAAGAGGATATAGAGATACTGTTCGGTAAAGGTTATGATTTGATTAAACTCAGGGATCTGTCGCAACCGGGACAGTATGCATGCGAAGAAAAAGTGGACTTGGTGGGGCCTAAGGGTGCCATTAAAGGGGTCAGGGTGCTGGGTCCTCCAAGAATAAAGACACAGGTAGAAATTTCTTTAGCAGATGGCTTTATTTTGGGCATTGTTCCCCCTGTAAGGGATTCGGGGGATGTTACGGGAAGCCCGGGGATCAAGATAATAGGGCCAAAGGGAGAATTGGAAATTCAGGAAGGGTTAATTGCCGCCGCAAGGCATATACACATCAATCCTAACGATGCGGAAACATTCGGTGTGGTAGATAAGCAAAGAGTAAAGGTCAGAACCTTTGGATTCAGGGCACTTATATTCGAAAATGTTTTAATAAGGGTCGGAGATACCTCTGTTCTTGAAATGCATGTTGATATGGATGAAGGTAATGCTGCCGGGCTCAAAAATGGTGATCTGGTGGAAATGATTGTGGATTAGTTCGGAAGGATAAAAATTGAGGGCAGACAAATTTTTTGTTTGTCCTCAACCTATTATGCATCAATTTGGGGGAAGTAAAAGTGGATATAGCAAAATATATAGATCATGCCGTGCTGAAACCTGAAACAACTGAAACAGAGGTTAAAAAGGCATGTGAAGAAGCGAAAAAATACGGTTTTTATTCCGTATGCGTGAATGGAGCAAACGTTGCATTTGCGTATGAACAGTTAAAAGAAACCGACGTAAAAGTGGCCGCTGTTATAGGGTTTCCTTTGGGGGCTATGACTTCGGAAGTTAAAGCCTTTGAAGCCAAAAATGTTATAGACAACGGCGCCGGGGAGATAGATATGGTGATTAACATCGGGGCGCTTAAAGAGGGGAATACGGAAAAAGTTTTAGATGACATAAAAGCCGTAGTTGATATTGCAAAGGGCCGTGCCATAGTCAAGGTAATAATTGAGACCTGTTTACTGACTGACAAAGAAAAAATACAGGCTTGCAAGTTAGCCAAAAAAGCAGGGGCCCATTTTGTCAAAACCTCCACCGGTTTTAACACAGGCGGCGCGACTGTAGAAGATGTAAAACTTATGAAGGAGGCCGTAGGCCCGGAAATGGGTGTAAAGGCCTCCGGAGGGATAAGGGATTTTAAAACTGCCTTGGCCATGATAGAAGCGGGAGCTACCAGAATCGGTGCCGGTGCATCGGTAGATATAGTTAAACTAAGGTAACGACAAATGTATAACATATTATTTATAAGAGGAGGTGTTTGATATAAAAAAATCATTTATGGTTATAAGTTTTATAATCATTATTTTGGTAACAGTCACGGGTTCTGTTGTGACGTCAAGCGGGGAGCAATCTCTAAATATTACAAATTGGATAGTAGAATCCAATATTTTAGAAAATGGAGATCTTGAAATAACAGAAGATATAACATTTAATTTTAAAGGGAAATATAATGGCGTATTCAGAGAAGTAATTTTGGAAAACACCTCGGGCATTACCGGAATAAAGATAGCAGAGGTTGATGGGGACAAGGTCATAGAGTATGAAAAAGTAGAAAATGCTAAAAAGGGAGACAGCAATGTTTTTTTGATTGACAGAAAAGATAATGATGTAACATTTCAGGTTTTTTCTCCGTCCAGGGATGAAAAAAAGACCTTTAGGATGATATACACCATAAAGAATGTTGCCAAAAGGTATAATGATACAGGTGAACTTTTTTATAAATTTTTAGGAGAGCAAAATGATACCCCGATAGATCTTTTTTTTGCAAATATAACATTGCCACAGGAGGATACGGATAATAGGGTGAGAATGTTTGCTCATGGGCCCCTAAACGGGGAAATACACAAAACAACAGACAATACCATTAACCTGAGGGTAGGAGATGTACCAAAAAATACTTTTATAGAAGCCAGAATACTCTTTCCTGAACAATTCATACCTGCTTCACAAAATATCATAAACAGGGATGCGTTTTCGGATATTATGAATGAGGAAGCTCAATTGCAGGAGGGGACACAACAGGGCATAATCAAAAAAGAAGCAAGGGGGGCCCTGTTTGGAAATATTGCGGTTATATTGTCAGCTGTTGAGGTTCTCATATTTATTTTCTTTCTTACTAAATATCGCAGATTGAAAGATATACATGAAGAATCAAAATATTCAGAAATACCTGATGATAACACCCCGGCTGTAATAAGCTATGTTACCGGTACCACTATGGGCGGTAACACAATAATTGCTACATTGCTGGATCTTTACAGAAAGGGATATATAAAAATCAGTGGCGGAGAAGAATTTAAAAAGAGAAGAAAGGTATTGAGGGACTTCACCATAACCAAAACAAAAGAGGAGGATAACAATCTTTTGAGTCACGAAAAGCATTTCATCGGTTGGTTGATAGATATTATGGGTGACGGAAAGACTGTAACGACTGAAGATATAAAGAATTACAGCAAAAATAAAAGGTCTATGTTTATGAAGTATCATAACAATTGGATGCAATTAATAAGGGAGGATGCCGACAATAAGGGCTACTTTGATAAAAGCACCAAAAAATACGGTTTATTACTGATCATACTTTTTCCCTTAGGTTTAATGTTGTCCATAGTGTCCCTGATAAACGATAATCTTTTAGGATTACCATTGATATTTACGTCGGTTTTAATGTTATTTCAAGGGATCATGTTATTGTCCAGAAAATCCGATTATGGCCATGAACAACATAAAAAATGGATGGAATTTAAAAAACATATGAAAAGGATTAAAAAAGATGATTCAAGATATGACCTGGACAGATATCCGAAAGGTATTTCCTTGATATACGGATTAGTGTTTGGTATAGATAATGATGTATTAAACGAACTCAATGTTGAAACCCTTCATAGGGAAGATGCTTTTTCTTATAGCCACGGATGGTTGTATTGGTATTTTATTTTCAACAGTAGCGGAAGTAACGCATTCAGTAATAGTATAAACAATTCATTTGGCAGTACTGTCTCATCGACAGGAATGGGTGGAGGTTTCACCGGCGGCGGCGGAGGTGGTGCAGGCGGCGGCGGGGCAGGCGGATTTTAATTTAAAATAATTGGGTGTTTGTTAATGATCATGGTGGTGTTATATAACGAAAAAACAATGGGGGGTTGTATAATGAAGGCTTTGGTTATCTTAGGCAGTCCGAGAGTTAATATGAACACCGATACTTTGCTAAATAAGGTAATTAAGGGGTTGCAATCACAAAATGTAGAAGTAGAAAAAATAATATTGAGCCGGTTAAAATTTGAACCTTGTATTGCATGTGATGTCTGTGCGGAAACCGGACATTGTTACAAACAGGATGACCTGACGAGTATTTATGATAAATTCAATAATTCCGACATCATAGTTGTCGGTTCGCCGATGTATTTTAATTCGGTGACGGCCATAACAAAAGCCATGGTTGACAGATGTCAATCTTTTTGGTCAAGCAAATATAAATTAAATCAATCCTCTATAGATAGAAATAGAAAAAGAAAAGGTATGTTTGTGGGTGTAGGCGGAGCGAAATATACCAATTTAGAAAAGGGTTTTATTGGGGCTACAGTGGTAATGGAATTATTTTTTAGGGCGACTAATACCGAATATATGTATAACATGCTTGTGGATAACACAGATGAAATATTTGTGGGTGATCGCGAGGAAATACTCAAAGAAGCATATGAAATGGGTGTTAAACTCGCAAAAAATTAAGGAGTGCAGTGGGGACGGTTCTCGGTGCATTTTGAACCGTCCCCGATACATTCGTTACACATTAAACCTGAACAGTATAACGTCCCCATCCTGTACTATATATTCTTTACCTTCCAGTCTTACAAGACCTTTTTCCCTAGCCGCGGTGTTGCTGCCATGCTTCACTAAATCTTCAAAGGCAATAACTTCGGCACGTATAAATCCTTTTTCAAAGTCTGTATGAATCTTGCCTGCAGCTTCCGGTGCCTTGGTTCCTTTTTTGATTGTCCAGGCCCTTATTTCCCTGGATTCCGTAGTCAAAAAACTTATCAGTCCCAAAAGGGAATAGCAGGCCTGGATTAAACGTTCAAGACCTGATTGTCTTAATCCTAATTCTTCTAAGAAAAATTGTTTTTCATCTTCGTCTAATTCGGTTATTTCAGCTTCGATTTCGGCGCAGATAACGACCGTCTCGGCATTTTCATTCTTTGCAAATTCCTTCAGGGCCTGTACATGTGGGTTGTTTGCACCATCATTCGCAACATCATTCTCAAAGACATTTGCCACATAAATTACGGGTTTCAGGGACAGCAAATTAAAGGTTTCCAGCATTTTGCTTTCATCTTCGGTGCAATTCAAAATCCTGGCAGATGTTCCTTCTTCTAAAGAGGATCTGACTTTTTTTAAAAGTTCAAGTTCTTTTGCTAAATTTTTATTTCCTTTAAACAGTTTCTCGGTCTTTTCAATTCTTTTTTCAACCATTTCCAAGTCCGAAAAAATCAGTTCGAGATCGACTGTTTCGATATCTCTCAGGGGATTTATATCTTCATAGACATGGGCAATATTTGGATCCTCAAAACATCTGACAACGTGGACGATAGAAGTTGCTTCACGGATATGGGCCAGAAATTTATTTCCCAATCCTTCTCCTTTGTATGCTCCCTTTACCAGACCTGCAATATCATAGAACTTGACTGTGGCCGGTGTCACTTTTTCGAACCCGTATATATCTTTTAAAACATTTAATCTGTAATCCGGCACAGGCACTATTCCGATATTTGGCTCTATAGTACAAAAAGGATAGTTGGCTGATTCTACTCTCGCTTTTGTAATTGCATTAAACAATGTACTTTTTCCTACATTGGGCAAACCGACAATACCTAGTTTCATTAAAATTCTCCTTTCTATGTTAAATATACACTTTGGTCGATATCAAAGATAATTATATTAAAAATTATACAATAACCTCTATTTACTGGCAACAAGCAAAGGTTCCCGTCTATATAATCCGGGCAAATATATTTATAAATATGTTTGCAGTTTTTATGGCTCAAATTATGTTAATCAATAGAAAATAGTGAAAAATATAGCTTAATAAAAAGAAATATAAGAGGGACAATATATGCAGGAGGTGATATTTTGAAAAGTAAAAACATAATGTTAGTGGTTTGTGTATTGTTGCTTGTGTCTTTGGCAATAATAGGGTGCAGACCGGCTCAAAGACCGGAACCTCGTACAACTCCAACCCCAAATCAACAAAATATGAACAGGGATGGGGTTTTGGATAGAAATAATAACGCTCCGGGAACAGGCTTGGGTGAACCAAGGGACAACAGAATGTTTACGGATAATGATAGGCCTTTTGCAAACGATGGAACTATGGACAATAGGACTACTACAGACAACAGGACTACTACAGGCGACATGAGTGATAGAGTTGACAGAATTATAAGAGAGGTAGAAAATGTAAGGGATGTCAGAAGAGCTGCAGTAGTTATTACAGGAAATACTGCATTAGTAGGTATAGACATGACCTCCGGAACCAAGGGCGAATTGAACAGACAAATTAAACAACAGGTGGAGGACGCAGTCAGAAATGCAGATAGGGATATAACCAGGGTCAGTGTATCAGCGGATCCGGATATATTTACAAGAATAGACAATATCGCCAGGGATATAGGCAGAGGCCGTCCATTGAGTGGGTTTGGCGACGAAATAGAAGAAATCATAAGAAGAATAACACCGGGTGCATAAATGGGGTTTGTGGATCCTAAATTTTAGTTATATAAGCAGCAGCGTTGGAATTGTAAATTGCGGAACAAGCCAGATGAATAGAGACGGGAAAATCTCCGTCTTTATTTGTTTTTACAAAAGTCTAAATCACAAAAAATTTAAATGACGAAAAATTTAAATGACTCTTTTCAATACCGTCCCGGTGTAATATAATGATATGGTACGCTATTTTGAAATGAAGGATTATCCTAAGGGGAGTGATCTGATGGACCCGGTAGCTTTTAGAATTTTTGGGGTGGAAGTTGCTTGGTACGGTATCCTAATTTCGCTCGGTATATTGTTTGGAATTGTGGTAGCAACATATAGGGCTAAGAAAGAGGGGCTATATAGCGAGGTTATAACAGACCTGGCACTTATAACCGTACCCGCCGCAATTATTGGAGCCAGGGCATATTATGTTATATTCAGTTGGGATTTTTATAAACAAAACCCCGGGGAAATTTTTAATATAAGACACGGCGGACTTGCTATACATGGTGCTATCATTGCAGGGGTGTTGGCGGGATATCTGTTCTGTCGTTACAAAAAAATCGGGTTTTGGACCCTTGCGGATATATGCGCCCCCAGTATCATATTGGGACAAGCAATCGGGAGATGGGGTAATTTTGTTAATCAGGAGGCCCATGGCGGGCCCACAAATTTGCCTTGGGGTATTGAAATTGACGGTGTAAAGGTACATCCTGCGTTTTTATATGAATCGCTATGGAATTTTGGGGTATTTGTTTTTTTATTATATTATTCCGGCAAGAAGAAATACGAAGGCCAAATATTTATCCTTTACTTAATTCTATATTCTGTCGCCAGATATTTTATAGAGGGCTTAAGAACCGACAGTCTGATGCTGGGGCCTTTCAGGGTTGCACAGTTAATAAGTATAATAAGCATTATAGGTGCAATCATCGCGGGCCTGATCATAAAAAAACGAAATAATCAAATATAGAGCCGGATATTATAAACTGGCATATGTATGATGGGCATTATGTATTAGGCGGATACACGTACAAAACCCGATTTATGTCGTTAAAAGGAGCAATTTAAAGAAAAAAACAGCAGATCTCGGATAATATCACAATATTCAATTTAATTTCATTTGACAAATTTCGCCTATTTAAATAGAATACATCTATGTCAATTAATGTAGGTATAGACAAACCTAGGACAAGAAAATTGGGGTGAGAAGATGCTAAAGGATAAAATTGAGAGACTTCAGAGCATGCTAAATGATGCAATCGAGGGCGATCAGGATGATGAATCAATTTATGATCTGAGCACTCAACTAGATGAATTAATAGTGAGTTATTACAAGGAAACAAAACTGAAGGTTAGCTAGAATATCATAGCAACCAATTTCAGAAATTATAATATATAGAAAATTTAACTTAGACATATGTCAAGGATTTAAAATTAAAGGTATTAATAATGAATTAACTATACTTAAAACTAAGATAGTTAATTACAAAATCTAAATAAAGGTTATACTAATATACATTAGATAGCCCACCGCAACTGCCGTAACAACGGCAGTTTTTTTTTATGACCTAACCCAATCACCATTTTTATTTTTTTAAAATTTAATTTTAAATAAGAAGGATTTTGTGAAAAGTAATAGAATTAGTATGTAAAAGTGGTACAAAGTGGCACGTAGTGGGTTAAAAGTCCACAAGGGTGGGATAAAAATGTTTATTGGACAATACTGTCATTCGGTTGATGTTAAGGGAAGGGTAAGCATCCCGGCAAAATTCAGAGAGGAATTAGGGGAGAGTTTTATCCTTACAAAGGGATTGGACAATTGTCTGTTTATATATTCCATGGATGAATGGGGCATATTGGAGAACAAGTTAAA
The DNA here is from genome assembly GCA_012519835.1 of Clostridiales bacterium. GTDB lineage: Bacteria > Bacillota > Clostridia > Peptostreptococcales > Natronincolaceae > JAAZJW01. The sequence continues at coordinate 9,300 of JAAYPJ010000064.1, forward strand.
ACAATTACCGCTGGCCAATAGGGATGCAAGAGCCTTTGTGAGATTCTTTTTTTCCGGGGCAACTGAATGTGAACTGGACAGCCAGGGAAGAATAAGGATTACAAATAACCTGAGAGAACATGCTAATTTACAAAAAGATGCCGTAATCATAGGGGTAGGCACAAGAATAGAAATCTGGAGCAGTAATGAATGGCAAGAATATACCGATGATGACAATTTGAGTTATGATGAAATAGCAAGCAAAATGGAAGAATTAGGCATCTAATAAAATGAAGGTGGTAAAATGGAATTCGGACACGTGCCTGTGTTGTTGGAAGAATGTATTGAAAATTTAAACATAAAAAAGGATGGCATTTATATAGACGGAACGCTGGGAGGTGCAGGTCACTCCGGCGAAATTATAAAACATCTGAATGAAAACGGATTGTTAATCGGAATTGATCGGGATGAAAATGCAATCAAGGAGGCTACAAAAGTATTAGCCGACGTAAACGGCAAGGTGAAATTAATTAAGGATAATTTCAGCAACTTGAAAAACATACTGGAAGACCTTGAAATAGAAAAATTTGATGGGCTTTTGTTGGATCTGGGGGTATCCTCGTATCAATTGGACGAAGCCGGGCGGGGTTTTTCCTATATGCATGATGCTCCCTTGGATATGAGAATGGACTGCAGCGACAGTTTAACGGCCAAGGATATAGTTAACAATTACTCAGCCAGAGATCTCGAAGGGATTATCAAAGACTATGGCGAAGAGAGGTGGGCAAAACGTATAGCCCAATTTATTGTAAAATTCAGGGAGGGTGGGGAAATTGTCACCACCCATCAATTAGTTGATATCATTAAAAAAGCGATTCCAAAAGGGGCGCGTTTGGACGGGCCGCATCCGGCGAAGCGAACCTTTCAAGCCATACGAATTGAAGTTAACAATGAATTAGATGTTATTGAGGGAACTATAGAAGCGGCCGTTGAAAAATTAAATACCGGCGGGAGGATCTGTATAATTACTTTTCATTCCTTGGAGGATAGAATCGTAAAAAACACTTTCAGAACTTTGGCAAATCCTTGCGTTTGTCCAAAGGAATTCCCGATTTGTCAATGTAATAAAAAACCGACAATTAAAATAATTACACGCAAACCGATAGCGCCTACGGAAAAAGAGCTTGAAATAAATCCGAGGTCAAGAAGCGCTAAACTACGTGTGGCGGAAAAAATATAGAAAAGTTCTAAAGAGGGGGAAGGGTGAATAAAATTGGTATTAGCTCGGAGGGAATCTACCTATATAAACGAACGGAAAAAAGGGGAAAAGCGATCCAAAACACATAGAAAAAAGCAAAAAAGTTATAGATTCGAAAAGATTGCCATATTGGCTGTTGTCAGTATTGTATTTGCATGCAGTATATTGATTTTGACAAGATTTATGGCCATTACCGAAGCCAGATACGATATTACCGGTTTAGAAAAACAATTCGAAAGGTTGGAAGTTGAAAAAACGAGGTTGAGGATAGAGCTGGAAAAGGTTTCAAAATCAGGTTGGATAGAGAGTGAAGCGGAAACCAGATTACAGATGAACTATCCAACTGCCGAACAGACAATATGTATAAACGTTGACCCGGCAAAAGTTGCAATGTTAACCAGTAAAATAAATAATTCAAATTATAATGATTCCGTCAAATTGAAGGGGGACAAAAACTTGCACGGGTTTTTAAAAAAATTGATCAGTTATACAAGGATTTAAAGGGGGAAGTCTGAGTGTCACAGCCCAGTATTTCTAGTAAAAAGAGACTTATAGCTATGTTTCTGCTTGTATCCATAACTTTGTTTGCACTTATAGTGCGGATAGGCTGGATACAAATAGTGAGGGGAGAAAAGTATAAGGAGCTGGCCATCAGATACCAAACAAGGGATATTCCTATACCTGCAAAGCGCGGAATAATTTATGACAGGAATGGAAAAGAATTAGCTGTGAGTGCAAGCACAAATACTGTATGGGTACATCCCGTCGAGGTAAAGGAACCTGAGAAAACAGCTTCAATTTTGGCAGGTATTTTGGGACTTGAAGAGGAAGCGGTACTAAAAAAGGTAAAATCCAAACAGTCCATAGCGGCTGTCGCGCTCTATGTTGATGATGAGCTTGCGAAGGCAATCAGAACCGAAAACTTGAAGGGGATATCTATATCCGAAGGCAATGAAAGGTTTTATCCCTATGGTAATTTTGCCGCATATGTTCTCGGTCACACAAATGTTGATAACCAGGGGATTGCCGGCATAGAGTTAGAATATGATAAGTATTTGAGTGGAATACCGGGCCGTTGGATTAAAAATACCGATGGAGGGGGAAGACAGTTACCTTTCAGTGTCGAAAAATTTCATCAAGCAGAGGACGGACTTAATGTTGTGCTTACGATAGACGAAGTTATACAGCACTTTGCTGAAAAAGCTGTTCAAAATGCGTTGGAAATCCACAAAGCAAAGCGGGTATATGCAATTGTGATGGATGTTAAAACTGCAGAAGTATTGGCCATGGCCGTTAAGCCTGATTATGATCCTAATTATCCGCGGATACCCCTGGATGAGGAATTAAAAAAAGAAATGGAAACCATGGATAACAAAAAACAACTTGAAACGTTATTTGCGATGTGGAGAAATCCCGTAATTAATGATACATATGAACCCGGTTCCACTTTTAAACTTATCACTACAACCTCTGCCATAGAAGAAGGGGTAGCCACGCCCGAAAGTACTTTTGTGGGCAGGGGATTTATAATGGTGGGTGGGAGGAGGATCCGATGCTGGAGATCCTATAACCCCCATGGAACCCAAACACTGGTAGAGGCAGTACAGAATTCATGCAACCCGGTGTTTGTAGAGTTGGGTCAAAGGATGGGTGCACAGACATTTTATAAATATTTAGATGGATTTGGAATATCCGGTCTTACGGGGATAGACCTTCCGGGTGAAAGAAAGCCAATCATGTATAGTATTGATAACGTCGGGCCGGTGGAACTGGCCACAATCTCTTTCGGACAAAGTATTTCTATAACGCCTATTCAACTCATCAATGCGGTGGCTGCCATTGCAAATGACGGAAAATTAATGAGACCGCATATGGTAAAGGAGTTGACCGATGCAGATGGCAATGTGGTTCATCGTTTCGAGCCAACAATGGTCAGGCAGGTTGTTTCAGAAAAAACTTCAAAGACAATGAGGGAGATAATGGCGGCCACTGTTGACGACGGATCCGGAAGCTTTGCTTATATTCCGGGATATAGGGTAGGGGGAAAAACCGGAACTGCCCAGAAAGTTGTCGGTGGGGGTTATGCACAAGGTTTATATGTATCCTCATTTATCGGTATAGCGCCGGCAGATGATCCCAAGTTGGCTGTTTTGACAATTGTCGATGAACCAATGGGTTTTAGTACTTATGGAAGTTTGACCGCGGCACCTATAGCTAAGGAAATATTAGAGGATTCGTTAAGGTATCTGGACGTCAGGCCTAAATATACAGATAAAGAGGAAGAGGAATATGTCAGGAAAGAAGTAACATTGCCTGAAGTTAGAAACATTACTGTTAAAGAAGCTTCCAAAATATTGGTTGACAATAACTTGCAGTTTAATACGGAACCGGAATATTACGCAGATGAAAATGCCAAAGTTGTAGATATGTTTCCAAAACCGGGAGCCAAGATTCCTGAAAGATCCATCGTACTTCTATATACAAAACTGAATGAAAATATCCCTTCCCCTGTGGAAGTTCCGGATTTAAAGGGTAAAACCATCAGGGAAGCAAATATTATTTTAAATAATCTGGGTTTAAGGCTGAAAATTAGCGGCAGCGGTTTAGCATCCGGCCAACATCCCGAGGCGGGAACAATGGTAGAATTAGGTACAATAGTGAGTGTGGAATTTAAGCCCGAACAGACACAGTAAACACACAACATATTGTAGTATAGAAATGGGCAGCTAAAATTAAAGAAGAAACTTTAATTTTGGTTGCCTTTTAAAAATTTGTATAAAAGCCGACGGTAGTAGGGGGAAAAATATGCTTCTAAAAGATATTCTAAGCAAAATTCAAATTGAAAAAGTTACGGGGAATACAGATATAGAAATTAAGGATGTTCAGCACTATTCACCATTTGTGACTGAAGGCAGTCTATTTATATGTATAGAAGGATTTAAAACAGACGGGCAATTATATATAGAGGATGCAATCAATAGGGGTGCTGTGGCAATTGTCTCGGAAAAGGAAACGAAGGTGGATGAAATAACTGTGGTTCAGGTTAAAAACGCCAGAAGAGCAATGTCCTCAATTGCAAATCATTTCTACAATGAACCTACGAAAAATTTGCGGCTGATAGGTATTACAGGAACAAATGGGAAAACCACTGTTACATATATGGTTAAGAATATTTTCGAATTTTGTGGTAAAAGGATCGGGCTTATCGGTACTATTTCAAATTGGATTGGAAATATAAAAATCGAGGCCATACGAACCACACCGGAATCGCTAGACCTGCAAAGGATATTTTCACAAATGTTACGGTATTCTGTAGATACTTGTGTTATGGAAGTTTCATCACATGCCCTGGAATTGGGAAGGGTAGATGATTGTATATATAGCATTGGGTTGTTTACCAATTTAAGCCCGGAACATTTAGACTTTCATATTGATATGGAAAGCTACAGAAATGCAAAGAAAAAGTTATTTTATAAAACAACCTTGTATAATATTATCAATATTGATGATTTTCACGGAAGGATTATAATGGAACAAATTAAAGATTTAAAAACTCCTTTGCTAACATTCGGTATTGAGGGAAAAGCCGACATATATGCTACCAATATAGACATGGATGTCAAAGGAGTGCGGTTTGACATTAATATGCCAAAGGGCACAATACATGCCGATGTCAAGATCCCCGGAATGTTTACTGTTTATAATGCGATGGCAGCGGCAGCAATTTGTTATTGTCTTGATATTCCCATGGACAAAATAGGTGAAGCGTTAGATAATATGAAAGGTATACCGGGACGGTTTGAGGTCGTTAAAGAAATAAAGGATTTTGTAATAATAATCGATTACGCCCACACACCGGACGCACTTGAAAACGTGCTTAGGTCGGCTAGGATGTTCGCAAAAAAACGGATAATAACCGTTTTTGGATGCGGTGGGGACAGAGATAAAACCAAAAGGGCTATAATGGGGGAGATATCCGGCAAGCTCAGTGATTATACCATCATAACTTCTGATAATCCAAGAACGGAGGAACCTTTAGATATAATGAAAATGATAGAAAAAGGTGCAATTAAAGTAACTGATAAATATAGTATGATTGAAGATAGAAAAGCCGCTATACAATATGCTGTTAAAATGGCTGTCAGTGGTGATATAATCATTATTGCAGGCAAGGGTCACGAAGCGACACAAACTATAGGTAACAAGATATTACCTTTTGATGATTACAGGATAGCATTACAGGTAGCCGGGGAGGAAAAACTGATATGATCAAACAAAAGATAACCGCCATTGCAAAAGCATGTGATGGCGTTATAATCAATAGAGGCGATATAGAAATAATTAATGAGATATCTACCGATACCCGCACTATCAAGGAGGGTAATCTCTTTATTCCTCTAGCGGGTGAAAATTTCGACGGTCATATGTTTATTGGAGATGCCGTAAAAAAAGGTGTTGCTGCTGTTTTAGTACAAGAAGATAAAATGGAAAGTATAACCGGGGTAGGCGGCATAAATATCATACGGGTAAAAGACACCTTGGAAGCACTGGCCTGTATAGCCTATTATTATAAAAATCTGTTTGACATCCCATTTATAGGGGTTACGGGGAGCGTAGGAAAAACAACTACTAAGGATCTGATAGCCGGGGTTCTGTCCGGAAAATATAACGTACATAAAAATATCGGTAATTTCAATAATGAGGTTGGGTTACCTATTACCTTGTTTAACTTAGAACCATATCATGATATTTCCGTGTTGGAGATGGGCATGTCCTCCTATGGGGAAATATTAAATTTGGTAAACATCGTGCATCCCGACATTGCTATAATAACAAATATAGGGGTCTCACATATAAAATATTTTGGTAGCAAAGAGAATATTATGAAAGCAAAGATGGAAATTACGGCCAATCTGAAAGAAAAAGACTACTTATTAGTTAATGGGGACGATGAATATTTAAAAAATATAAATAGAAAAGACAAAGATTACAACATTGTTTTTTACGGTTTATCATCGCATAATGATTTTTATCCCACGGATATTAGGGACCTGGGAGAGAAGGGAAGCACTTTTGTAGTAAATATGGAAGGCAAGCCCGTACAATTTAAAATTGGACGGCCGGGTTTGCATAATATATATAACGTGTTGGCAGCAATATGGATCGGTATCAAATATGGGATGGCTCCCGATGAAATACAAAAGGGGTTAGATAATTTCGAGTTGTCTGAAATGAGACTGGAAATAATAAACAAAAATAATATAAAAATTATCGATGATACATATAACGCAAGTCCGGATTCTATGAGAGCGGCCATAGATGTTTTAAAAAGTATGAAGGCGGACAGAAAAATTGCGGTATTGGGCAATATGTTTGAAATGGGTGATTTTGCCGAGGAAGGCCATAGAGATGTAGGAAAGTATCTGGCTGATAGAGGAATTGATCTATTGATTGCTGTTGGGGAAATGGCGGATTGGATAGCTCTAGAGGCCAAAAAAAGCGGGCTAAAAGAAGAAAATGTATTTACGGTCCCCACCAATAAAGATGCCATTGATATTTTAAAGCAAAATATACGGGATAATGATGCTGTCTTGGTGAAGGGTTCCAGGGGAATGACTATGGAAGAAATCGTAAGGTCCTTACAAGGGGGGAGCTAGTTAAATGACATTGGAAAGTAGACAGATTATATATACAATTATTATAGGTTTTTTTATTACATTGATCTTGGGGCCACTGACAATTCCTTTTTTAAAAAGGCTCAAAATAGGTCAAACTATAAGGGAGGACGGACCTAGGAGTCACTTACAGAAAACCGGCACACCTACCATAGGTGGCGTTATATTAATTATATCGATATTTATTACATCTCTCACATCCGGATTAATCAATAAAGATTTGATAGTTGCGTTAGGAGCGACCCTGGCCTTTGGGTTGATTGGATTTATTGATGATTTTATAAAGGTTGTATCAAAAAGGTCATTAGGATTGAGAGCATATCAAAAATTGAGTTTACAAACTATTATAGCGATTTTTTTGGCAACATATCAGTCCAATGTTTCCATTATGGGGACCAAAGTAATAATACCTTTTGTCCGAGGCAGTTTTTCTATCGGATCTGTTGTCATACCCCAATACCTTGATTTGGGGGTTTTGTATATACCCTTTGTAGCATTTGTTGTGGTGGCCACTGTAAATAGTGTAAACCTGACCGATGGTTTGGACGGATTGGCTTCAGGGGTTACCCTTATTATTGCCGCATTTTTTGCATTGATGGCCATGAATTGGGGATATACCAGTTTGGCCATTTTTTCGGCTGCAGTGACAGGAGCATGCCTGGGATTTTTGCGATACAACTCCCATCCGGCCCAGGTGTTTATGGGTGATACCGGTTCCTTATCATTAGGCGGCGCAATTTCGGCAGTCGCCGTGCTCATGAATATCTCTTTGATCATACCGATAGTCGGTGGAATATATTTTATGGAATCCGTGTCGGTTATTTTACAGGTGATTTCATATAAATTGACACGAAAGCGTATATTTAAAATGAGTCCCCTTCACCATCATTATGAGTTAAGCGGATGGGCAGAAACCAAGATAGTAATTGTGTTTTGGATAATAACTGTTATTTTATGTTTGGTGGGGGTATTGGCTTTAAACTGAGAAAGTTGGTGTAACGATGAATCTGGAGAATAAAAGGGTGTTGGTCGTTGGGTTAGCTGTTACCGGCGTACCTTTAGTGAAAGTTCTATGTAACCTGGGGGCGGATGTAATTGTAAATGATTTAAAGGGGGAAGACGAACTGAAAGACAGTATTGATGAGTTGTCGGGCCTAAATGTGGACTATATATTGGGAAAACATCCGCAGACTATAGATTCATTGGGGCATATCGACTTGACGGTTGTCTCACCCGGGGTGCCTTTGGAAATACCGTTTATACGGGAAATAAAAAACAGAGGGATAGAAATTATTGGAGAAATTGAATTGGCATATAGATTGTCAAAGGGGCATATTATAGCCATTACAGGGACTAATGGCAAAACAACTACAACTGCTTTGGTGGGGGAGATTTTCAGGAATTCAGGCAAAACGACCCATGTATTGGGTAACATCGGTGTGGCCTTTATAAGTAAGGCCCTGGAAACAAAAGAAGACGATATAATTGTGATAGAAGTCAGTAGTTTTCAATTGGAGAGCATAATTGATTTTCACCCGCAAGTCGGGGTATTTCTCAATCTGACAGAGGATCATTTAAATAGGCATAAAACAATGGCCGATTATGAAGTGGCAAAACTCAATCTATTCAAAAATCAAACTGAAAAGGACTTTGCGATACTGAATTATGACGATCTGAGGGTGCGAGAGGCAACAAAAAATTTGGATGCAACCAAGATTTATTTTAGCAGAAAGGAAAGCCTCGAACGGGGGATTTTTGTTGATGGTGAAAAAATAGTATCTATAGACAATGGAAATAGGAAAGAAATTATACCTATAGACGAAATATATATTCCGGGCAAACATAATTTGGAGAATGCTCTGGCGGCTGTTGCTATTTCCATCGCAATGAACATCGACATAGAGCCTATCGTGTATACTTTAAAAACATTCAAGGGAGTGGCACACCGGGTTGAGGCCGTTGATATTATCAACGGGGTGAAATTCGTCAACGATTCCAAGGCCACTAATGTTGATGCTGCTATCAAAGCAATAGAGGCAATAGATGCACCTATTTTATTATTAGCTGGAGGGTTGGATAAGGAAACAGAATTTGACGATTTTATAAATGCTTTTAACGAAAAGGTAAAGCATATGTTTGTATACGGGGAGACAGCACGGAAGCTACTGGAAACAGCCAATAGATTAAATTTCAACGACGTAACAAGGGTTAATGATTTGGAAGAAGCCGTCAACAACGCTTATAAGATGTCTTCTGAAGGAGATACCATACTGCTCTCCCCGGCATGTGCCAGTTGGGATATGTATAAAAACTTTGAACTAAGAGGCGAGCATTTTAAAAATATTGTTTCAAAATTAAGGAGGTAAATCTATGGCGAGAAAGCAGCCCCAAGACTACATATTGCTCCTTTCGGTGGTGGTGTTGGTTATTATCGGGATTATAATGGTTTTTAGTTCAAGTTATTCTTATACACTGGTAAAGATGGAGGATGGTTATTATTATCTTAAACGGGTATTGATATGGGCGGGTGTAGGAACCTTTGCTATGGTGTTTTTTTCAAAAATAGACTATTGGCGCTGGTCTAAATATGCCAATTTCATTTTTATATTGAGTATAATATTATTAATTTTAGTATTAACACCTTTAGGCATTGTAAGAAACGATGCGAGACGGTGGCTAGGTGCGGGTAAAACGCTTACCTTTATGCCTTCGGACGTTGCAAAATTGGCTAGTATAATATTTATATCTACCAGTATCAGCCGGAAAAAGGAAAAGATGCAAAATTTTATTCAGGGTTTTTTGCCCTATTTGTTAATAATGGCTTTATATTTCGGTTTAATCTTTGAGCAACCGGATTTTAGCACTGCCTTTGTATTAGTTGTCATGATTTTTATAATGGTGTTTGTAGGTGGTATGAAATTTTCACATTTTGTGGGTTTGGCTACAACCGGATTGCTCGGGCTGGCAGGAATGCTTACCTATATTTTTTTCACAGGGAAAGATTATAAGGCCAAAAGGATTACGTCCTTTCTGGATCCTTGGCAGGATTCATCGGATACCGGTTATCAGGTTATACAGTCTTTATTGGCGTTGGGTTCAGGAGGTATATTCGGGAGAGGGCTTGGGAGGAGTGTTCAAAAACATTTCTATTTGCCGGAACCGCAAAATGATTTTATATTTGCTATCATCGGCGAAGAGTTGGGTTTTGTCGGAGGTGCGATCGTTATTATTTTATACGCCATATTGATATGGCGGGGAATAAGGATTGCCATCAATGCTCCGGACGTACAAGGATGCGTTATGGCTACCGGTGTCATTGGTATGATAGCTGTGCAAGTTATTATAAATATTGCAGTTGCAACATCCTCTATACCTGTTACGGGTATGGGGCTTCCCTTCATAAGCTATGGCGGGAGTTCTTTGGTTGTTTTTATGGCTTCCATAGGAATATTGCTGAATATATCCAAACATATAAGTTTGGACAGGAGTTGAAAACATGAGGATTATCTTGAGTGGCGGGGGCACAGGCGGGCATATCTATCCCGCAATATCCATTGCCAACAAAATTAAGGAAGAGCATCGTGATGCAAAAATTTTATTTATAGGCACCAAAAAAGGTATGGAGAGCAATATAATACCCAAAGAGGGGTATCCGATAAAATTTATTACAGTGAGCTATTTAAGAAGAAGGTTTTCCTTACATAATATAAAAAGTATGGCAGCGCTGCTTAAAGGTATATTGGAAGCAAGAAAAATAATAAGGGACTTTAAGCCGGATGTGGTTATAGGCACCGGCGGATTTGTGTGCGGACCTGTTGTTTATGTTGCATCCAAACTCAAAATTAAAACAATTATACATGAACAAAACGTATTTCCCGGGCTCACCAATCGCATTTTGGGTAGATATGTAGACAAGGTTGCCCTCAGCTTTGAAGAGGCGGAAAAACATTTTAAGAATAAGGATAAATTAGTAGTGACAGGAAATCCCATAAGATCGGATTTTTTTAACGTTACGGAGGAGGAGGCCAAGGCAAAATACAATACCGATCCTCATATACCCCTGGTGCTTGTTGTAGGCGGTAGCGGCGGGGCCTTTAAAATAAACAATGCGGTGACATATATATTAAATGAATATAAACCCCTGAAATTTAAGCTGATACTGGTAACGGGCAAAAGATTGTATGAACAAACTATAGAAGAGATAAGGGAACAAAATTTAACAGGAAATCATAAAATAGTACCCTATATTGATGATATGCCCTATGCCTTAAAAGCTTCCGATTTAATCGTATGCAGTGCCGGAGCTATTACCATTGCGGAGATTACCTCTGTCGGTAAGCCTGCCATACTCATTCCTAAGGCCTATACGGCGGAAGATCATCAGCAACACAATGCAAATGCCATGAAAGATAAAGGGGCGGCATTTGTTATCAATGAAAATGAACTGAATGGGGAAATATTGTATAAAAAAATTGAAGAGATACTAAATAATGAAAAAATCTTGAAATCCATGGAGGCTGCCAGTGCGAAAGGAGCGATTATCGACGCGGCGGATCGTATATACAATGAAGTAAGAAAATTATTGAATCTTTAGATAAATGCTAGTATTAATACTGGCACACCTTCAGGCCTTTTGCATATTATGTTTATATATTTGTTTTTGGTACATATTACGCAAATTGAATAGGTATTTGTCGGCTCTGGAGGTGGGGTAATAGTGAGTAGACTCATTATTAATGGCGGAAACAGGATCTGTGGGGAGGTAAGAATAGGTGGAGCAAAAAATTCTGTACTGCCGATTCTGGCTGCCACCGTGTTAAATGGCGGTATTAATATAATACATGATATACCGAAATTATTGGATGTATATATCATGGAAAGGATATTAACATCACTGGGCTGTTCGGTAAAGAGGGAAAATAGGACAATTGTTGTAGATTCCGGGCAATTGGTAAATTATGTGATACCGGAAGAACTGGTCAGAGAAATGAGATCATCGGTTATTTTTTTGGGTGCTATGCTATCGCGATGTGGTAAAGTTAAGGCCAGTTACCCGGGCGGTTGTGAAATTGGATCAAGACCCATAGATTTGCATCTGAAATCCTTGAGGGAGATGGGGGCGGAAATTGAGGAAAAGCACGGTTTTTTATACTGTGAGGCTAAAAAATTAAGAGGTTGTGACATTCAACTAGACTTTCCCAGTGTCGGTGCCACGGAAAATATTATGTTAGCGGCGGTGTTCGCCGAAGGTGTAACTACTATAAGAAATGCCGCAAAGGAACCGGAAATTATAGACTTGGAAAAATTCTTAAATGCCGCGGGGGCTAAAATTCTGGGTGCCGGGACAGCTACTGTCCGTATCGAAGGCGTGGAAAGACTATATAATGTGGAGCATGATATAATACCCGACAGGATTGTTGCAGGTACATATTTGGCGGCAGCGGTTATAACCAAGGGAGAAATAATACTGAAAAATGTTATACATGAATATTTGCAGCCAATATTATATAAGTTCAGAGAAAGTGGATGTACGATAGAGTACTTCAATCATAGCCTGAGGCTCATAGCGCCTGAGGAAATCAAGGCTGTAGAGTCTGTCAAAACCCTGCCCCATCCCGGCTATCCTACGGATATGCAGGCACAGATGATGGCAGTAATGTCATTGAGTGACGGCACAACAATATTTACGGAAAATATATTTGAAAATCGTTACAAACATGCAAATGAACTGATGAGAATGGGGGCAAACATAAAGATTGACGGAAGGATAGCAGTTGTCAGGGGAGTTGAAAGATTGAGCGGCGCTACGGTGATTGCGCAAGATTTGAGGGGAGGGGCAGCCTTAGTACTAGCCGGATTAGCTGCCGAAGGTACGACCGTTGTTGAAAATGTACGGCATATAGATCGGGGGTATGAAAATATCCACGATGTTCTGAATGGGTTGGGTGCAGATATAATCAGACAATAGATATAAATATACGCTGAGAACAGCCATGGGCTGTTTTTAGTAAAACATTAATGGACAAGTCATAAAAGTGGGGGAAAACAGTGAGCACGAAAGAAAAGGGTTATTTTAAAAGTCGGAAACGGATACGCAAAATAAAAATGAGGATTTCAAGCTTACTATTTGCATTGATGTTTATATTTTGGGGAATGTATTATTTGCTGCAATCAGATCTGATGAATCTAAAAAACATAGAATTGGAAGGTAATTCATATGTAAATAAAAGTGAAATTGTCAATATCTCCAATTTAGTTATCAATAGAAACATATTTAAATACAATCTGAAAGAAATAAAACAGAACATAATTTCCCATCCCTATGTCAAAGAGGTGAGCATACACAGAAAACTGCCCAATACCATAGTAATACAAATAAAGGAACGAGAAGAATACGCCATAATATTGTATATGGGTTCTTATATATATGTAGATGAAGAGAATATGGTCCTAAGAGTATCCGATGGCTATATGGCCGACGATAAAATACTGATTACGGGAATAGATTTTAAAAGTTTTAAGGTGGGTGAAAAGGTTGAGGCCATCAACAATGATAATTTAAATCTTGTTATGGACCTGCTCAAGGTAGCAAATATGACCACAATATATGGTATGATTTCTGAAATCAATATCAGCGAAAAAAACAATATACGTATAATAACTTTTGACGGTTCAGAGGTGCTGTTAGGGGAAGCAAAAAATCCTACCTATCTTATGGTGGCCTTGGACGAAATACTTATTAATCTTTACACTAAAAACATCAAAAATGTTATAATTGATATGAGGTATGAAGGTCATATATCTGTAAAGGGTAAAGATACACGGGAGGACTAGTTTATGAAGGATTTAAAGGGCAAGGTCGCTTTTGGTATTCTTTGTGCCATTTTAGGTTTTATTATATCATTACAATTTAAAACCGTCAAAGGGAGCACCGGCGGGCTTCTATCTACACAAAAAGCACAGCAGTTAGCGTTAGAATTAAAGGAACTGAGGACTGAAAAAGCGGTTCTGATGGAAGAGTTGACTGAGTGGGAAGTAAGGTTAAAGGAATATGAAATATCCGAAGCCGATGAAAGTTTTATTATCAAAAATCTGAACAAAGATTTAGAAAAATACCAGATAATATCCGGCTACAAAACTGTTGAAGGGCCGGGGATTACAATTACGATAGATGACCCGATACAGGAATATCCCGGGCATAGCGACGAGAGTTTTATCATGTATAATTATGATTTGCTTTTAGGCATTATCAATAAATTAAATGGGGCAGGCGCGGAGGCAATTTCAATCAATGACCAAAGATACACCTGTGCAACCGGAATTTACTATACTTCAAATTCTGTATTGATTAATTCCGTACCGGCGATTCCGCCTTTTATCATAAAAGCGGTTGGCAATTCGGATTCACTCGAGGCAGCTCTGAATATACGATTCGGTATCGTTCAGGAAATGCGTGAAATGTACAACCTTCGGGTAACCATAAAAAAGGAAAATAATATAGTGATACCGCGATACAATAGAACGATAAATTTTAAATATGCAAAACCTTCGGATGTCGTTTCCTAGAGAAATGGGGCAGGGGTGCAATTATGAAAATACGACTGAATAAAATAATTCTCCTTTTTCTATGTGTTGTTCTGGGTTTTTTTATAGCTACCCAAACAAAAATTGTGCAAGGGGATTATAGTTTTGTAAGTCTGAGGACTATAATAGACCTACAAAATTTAATAAAAAAGGAGGAGGAGGAATTATCCAATATTTCTGAACTCATAATGTCCAGTAAAAATAGGCTTTTAGAATATGAAACAGCCATAAGCGAAGGTGGAAGTATCAAGGATGTTTTAGCAAAAGAACACGAACAGTTTAAAATGACAAGCGGTTTTGTGGACTTGGAAGGGCCGGGGGTTATTATTTGGCTCAGTGATAGTAACAGGGAACTGTACGAGTGGGAGGACCCGAACAATGTTATTGTACACGATTTAGATGTTCTTATCCTCGTGAATGATTTGAAAACTGCCGGTGCCGAGGCTATATCTATTAACGGACAGAGAATAATGGGTACGTCGGAGATTCAATGCGCCGGGGCCACTATTACAATAAATAACCATACCTATGGACAACCCTATATAATAAGGGCCATCGGCGATCCCGATACCTTGGGTGCAGCGGTTAAATCCCCGGAATCATACGCTTCTCTTTTAAAGGACGTGTATGGTCTGGGGCTGGATGTAGAAATATATGAAAACGTGAAAGTTCCAAAGTTTGGAAGCGATATCAACTGGAAGTATTTAACGCCAAAGGAGGGTGAATAATGATTTTTGCTATACTAGGTTTATTGGCAGGGATTTTTCTGGGGTTAAAACTGAACATAACCTATCCCGCCAAATATGCTCTTTATATATCTGTTGCTATATTGGCATCTTTAGATTCCGTCTTCGGAGCGGCGCGCTCTATTCTTGAGGACAAATTTAATACCGAAATATTTGTATCCGGTTTCTTTACTAATGCTATTTTAGCCGGATTTCTGGCATATATAGGAGATCGCCTGGGGGTGCCGTTATATTATGCAGCTATATTCGCCTTTGGTGGTAGGCTCTTTCAAAACTTTGCCAGTATACGCAGGCATTTATTGGAAAGGTTTCGTTCACGAATGGCAACTAAACAAGATGGGTAGAAGGTTATGTGTAATAGGGGATATAACAATGCCTTGGCCCATATTCATGCCTACCGACCACCGGCAATAAACTTTTTTTGATTATTGCGTATAAAAAAAAGGAAATCTGTTATTTTTGTTGAATTAATCTTATAGTTTATAAAATAATTTAGATATTGCCTGGGACGGTAGCATTGTTGTATAATAAAACAATGTTGGGACGGATTTTATATTTGTAAGAAATAGCTATGAGTTATACTAGGACCTAAAAATTAACAAAGGTTTTTACATAACAATGGAAAGGGGTAGTATTGTGTTGGAATTTGATGTGAATATGGAGACATTTGCTAATATTAAAGTGGTTGGCATTGGCGGCGGGGGTAATAATGCAGTAAATCGTATGATAGATGCGGGTTTAAAAGGCGTTGAATTTATTTCCATAAACACAGATAAACAAGCTTTGTTTACTTCTAAAGCTGAGCATAAATTACAGGTTGGCGAAAAGCTTACGAAGGGGTTAGGTGCCGGTGCAAATCCCGAAATAGGGAAAAAGGCTGCCGAGGAGAGCAGGGAGGATATAGGCCAATTGCTTCAAGGGGCGGATATGGTGTTTATAACTGCCGGTATGGGTGGGGGAACCGGTACGGGTGCCGCACCTATTATTGCTGAAATTGCTAAAGACTTAGGAATTCTTACCGTTGGGGTAGTGACAAAACCCTTTACATTTGAAGGCAAGCGAAGGATGATCTATGCGGAGCAGGGGATAGAAGAGTTAAAAAGTCGCGTGGATACCCTGGTTACTATTCCTAACGACAGATTGCTTCAAGTGATTGAAAAGAAAACGACTATATTGGAAGCTTTTAGAATAGCAGATGATGTGCTGAAGCAAGGGGTTCAGGGTATTTCCGATTTGATCGCAGTACCGGGATTGGTTAATTTAGATTTCGCGGATGTAAAAACAATCATGTTGGAACAGGGCTTAGCCCATATGGGAATAGGCAGGGCCAGTGGAGAGAATCGTGCAGCCGAGGCCGCAAAGCAGGCAATCCAGAGCCCATTGTTAGAGACGTCCATTTTAGGTGCCAAGGGTGTATTATTAAATATTACAGGTGGAACTAATCTGGGTTTATTTGAAGTCAATGAGGCCGCTGAATTGGTAGTAGAGGCGGCAGATCAGGATGCTAATATTATTTTCGGTTCGGTAATTAATGAAGAACTAAAAGATGAAATCAGAATTACCGTAATAGCTACCGGTTTTGAAAGAGATACGGCACAAATGGTGAGTGCGGGCGGAAATATATTCAGAAAATCGGATGTAGGAGAGGTAGCTGTTACAGCAGAATCAGGTGGGGAAATTGTCGGAAGCGGAGAACTGGATATACCCATTTTTCTGAGAAGAAAAAAAAGCTAACAAAATTTTTATTAATTATACATAACTATGTCATTTTGAGCGTTTGCGATTTTGGGGCACGAAAAGGTGTCCGTTGGCGCTTGGGATGGCATTTGTTTTTTTGTGGATAATATCAACATTTTTCATTTCAATTTATAATAAAAAGCATAGTTTCGACTACAGGTAATGACAAAAAAATATTGTTCAATCTTATATAATATACATAAATTCAGAAAAGAATGAATAATTGTATAGTAACAATACTATGTCCCTGTGAGGGTGAAAGTTATGATCATATATGCAGAATATGTATTCCTGGAAAATTTTATTATGAATTATTTTATATTGTCCCTGACGGGCAAATTTGCCAAATTTAAATCCAAGCGTATAAAATTTATTATGGCATCTTCCTTGGGGGCCTTATATGCATTTGTTATCTTTTTTCCGTCATTACATTTTTTGTTTTCCGTTCTGATGAAGATTGCCTGTTCCATGCTGATTATTATTGTCTGTTTTACACCTTACCATTTTAAGGATTTTTTCAGGCTTATGGGTATATTTTATCTAGTAACATTGGTGTTTGGCGGAGCGGGTTTTGCACTGTTTTATTTCAACAACTTCAATGGAATTATAAGCAATGGGATTTTCTATATAGCCAACATTTCAATTAAAAATATATTTATTTCCTGCGGCGTAGCATATATTTTGATTCAATTCAGTTGGGGTTATATCCAGGACCAATTGTCAAGGGAACAAATACTCATGGATGTAAGTATAGAGATCAATACCAAAAAAGCGGATTTAAGGGGCATAGTGGATACGGGAAATTCCTTAATAGACCCCATCAGCAAGTATCCCGTAATGATTGTAGAATATAATGCGATAAAAGATATTTTGCCGACTGAAATAAAGGATATTTTGTTGGACAACAAAATATTCAATCTTGAACAAATAATTACACAATTAAATGGCAGTAGTTGGGTGACCAGATTCAGAATAATACCTTACCGGGCTCTGGGCACGGAAAACGGAATGCTGATCGGTTTTAAACCGGATAATGTGCTGATTTACAACGATAAATATTATAGGGATATCAAGGATATAATTGTTGCTATTTATAACAGAAACCTTTCTAAAACAGGTGATTACAGAGCGTTACTGCATCCGGATATTGTATAAAAAACACAGGTTTATAACATTTTGTATTAAATGCTATAAATTATTGTATATAAAATTGTATATGAATAAAATTGGAAGGGAGGTAAGATTGTGCACAAAATCAAGCTGATGTATCGGTATTATCTGATTAAAATTTTAAAAAAAATAGGATTTTACAGCAAAGAAGGCCTATACTATATAAGAGGTAGCGAAGCTTTACCTCCGCCGCTGACCAATGACGAGGAAATCTATTTAATAGCTAAACTCAAAGACGATGAAAGCACAGTAAGAACCATTCTGATAGAGAGAAATTTGAGATTGGTTGTTTATATAGCAAGAAAATTTGAGAACACGGGAATAGGCATAGAGGATTTGATTTCCATAGGAACAATCGGACTCATAAAGGCAGTAAATACCTTTAATCCCGAGAAAAAAATAAAACTTGCCACCTACGCATCCCGGTGCATTGAAAACGAAATCCTGATGTATTTAAGAAGAAACAATAAAGTAAGAATGGAAGTGTCTTTTGACGAACCTTTGAACATCGATTGGGATGGGAATGAGTTGTTGCTTTCGGATATACTGGGAACGGAAAACGACATCATATATAAGTTTTTGGAGGAGGAAGTTGACCGGGAGTTGCTGAAGATAGGGTTAAACAAATTAACAAAAAGGGAAAAAAGGATAATGGAATTGAGATTCGGGCTAAATACGGGGCAGGAAAAAACCCAAAAAGAAGTTGCGGATATTTTGGGAATTTCCCAATCATATATTTCCAGGTTAGAAAAGAGGATAATAGTGAGACTACAGAAGGAGATAAGCAGGCTGGTATAAAAAAGCAGGTTACCTGCTTTTTTTGTATATTCGATTACTCGGTATAAATTTAGTCAAAGGGTCAATAATCTAAAGTAATAAAGGGGTAATTCATAGCGAAGGGACTGAAAGAGCAATGCATATTAACAAGGTTGAAATTTGCGGCGTAAACACATCAGAATTACCGGTATTAAAAAATAGTGAAATGAGGGTATTGTTCGACCGTATTCACAAAGGTGACGACAGTGCCAGGGAAGAATTTATTCAAGGCAATTTAAGACTGGTATTAAGCGTAATTCAAAGGTTTAACAACAGGGGTGAACATGTGGACGATCTATTTCAGGTTGGCTGTATAGGCCTCATAAAGGCCATCGACAATTTTGATCTGAGCCATAATGTTCGTTTTTCTACTTATGCCGTTCCCATGATTATCGGTGAAATACGCAGATATTTAAGGGACAATAATTCAATCAGAGTAAGCAGATCCCTGAGGGATATAGCATATAAAGCCCTACAGGTGAGGGATCAGCTCACAAACAAATATTCCAAAGAACCGACTATAGCACAGATTGCCGAAGAATTGAAAATACCGAGGGAAGAAGTTGTATTTGCATTAGATGCTATACAAGATCCGGTTTCGCTATTTGAACCGATTTATAATGATAGTGGTGATGCCATTTATGTTATGGATCAAGTAGGCGACGAAAAAAACGAGGATGAATGCTGGATTGATGGAATTGCACTCAGGGAAGCTATGACAAAACTCAACAACAGAGAAAGACATATCTTATCATTAAGATTTTTTTTGGGCAGAACACAAATGGAAGTTGCCAAGGAGATAGGCATATCCCAGGCACAGGTGTCCAGGTTGGAAAAGACGGCCCTAAAACATATGAGAAAATACATTTAATCGCCCCCGGATCAGAGGTGACAGGTAGGAAATAGGAGGTGAAAAGCAGGAGATTTTTGTAATAATTTAACTGATATATATATAAGTATAGATATACGGAGATATTAAAGGGGGACTTTTAGATGATAAAAGCATCCGATTTAACCGAAAAGGAAGTAGTGTGTGTAACCGATGGCAGAAAAATAGGAATGATTACTGATTTTGAAGTTGACTTGGAAAGAGGTAAAATTAATGCTATTATAATCCCCGAGGGCAGACGGATAATGGGGTTATTTAGCAAAGAATTGGAATATGAAATCAGTTGGAGCCAAATAAAAATGATAGGCGAGGATGTAATATTGATTGAGATGAGAGACAGAATAGAACCTATGAAGCCTCTATATTCCGATGACGAGGTATAATTCCCCTCAACCACATAAAGTTAATGTTTCCGGTGTTGGATTCACAGAATTTATTTTAATTCAATTCAACGCTTGTTGGACACATTTAAATATATTATACTATAGGTAGTATGGGTGGGGAGGAGGAACCGCAGTGAGGTGTCCCTTTTGTTCGCATCATGAATCAAAGGTAGTAGACTCAAGGCCGACAGATGAAGGACAAGCAGTCAGAAGACGTAGGGAATGTATGGCATGTGCTAAGAGATTTACTACGTACGAAAAGATAGACGAGATCCCATTGATAGTAGTCAAAAAGAACGGCAATCGTGAACCCTATGATAAAAATAAAATATTAAACGGGGTAATTAAATCCTGCGAAAAACGGCCTGTGTCTTTGCAGGACATTGAAAAGCTGGTAGACGGGATAGAAAAACAATTATACAACACGATGGAACGGGAAATCACAACGGAATTTATAGGCAACCTGGTAATTGATAAGATTAAGGAGCTTGATGAAGTTGCTTATGTAAGGTTTGCATCCGTATACAGGGAGTTCAAGGATATAAATACCTTTATGGATGAAGTGAAGAAAATTTTAAATGAGAAATCAGGGTAATCGGGGGCAAAGATGGTATATGATGTTATAACCGAAAATGAGGTCAAATATATAACATTTAAAAGATTGGCAGACATACCTTTCATAAAACATGGATTCAGTACCAGATTCGGCGGTGTCAGTGAGGGTGTATACAGCAGTTTAAATCTGGGTCTTAAGACCGGTGATGAACCGGACAATGTGAAGGAGAATATCAAAAAATTTGCATCGGCGGTGGGTGTAAACCATGAGAATCTGGTTATATCGGATCAGGTGCATGGTGATGCAATTAAGATCGTCAGCAATGAGGACAGCGGAAAGGGTTATCCAAAACAAAAAGACTATAGTGGAATAGACGGACTGATTACCAACATTCCCTGTATACCTCTAATGGCTACATTTGCGGATTGTGTGCCTATATTTTTTGCAGATGTCACAAAAAGGGTAGTCGGTATAGGCCATGCCGGATGGAAAGGAACCAAACTAAAAATAGGGAAAAAAATAGTGCAAACCATGGCAGATGCTTTTGGCTCGAGGGCAGATGAAATAATAGCTGCTATCGGACCATCCATAGGCAAATGTTGTTATGAAGTGGACAACGTTGTTGCAGGGCAGTTCGATAAGGATTTTAAAAACACATCGACCTTTATATTCCCTAAGGGAAAAAGCAAGTACAAGTTGGATTTATGGGAAGCAAATCGTATTGTATTAAATGAAGCAGGCGTGTTAAACAAAAATATTATAATATCGAATTTGTGTACCGGTTGTAACTTGGATTTGTTTTACTCACACAGGAGGGAAAACGGTAACACAGGCAGAATGGGCGCTATAATACAATTAATATAACATTGGATATGTACAGTGGGACGTCAATAGAATATGTATAGTGAGATGTCAATAATTTTGGCATCTTTTTTGTTTTGTACAAAAATAATTACAATAAAACCCAATACAGCTCTTTTAGTATAGTTTAATTATCACCAGGGAAACCTAAAACCAGCAAAACAGTTTAATCCATTAAAACAAATATGCAAATTCAAGACCGTCGGGATGAACAAATCGTCAGCCTGTGTAAAAAAGCACTTTTCCCGCTTGTTTGTCATTCTGAGACATGCAGAATGATAATTTTCACACAGTCTGTTATCCCATGGTCTATAAAG
>JAAYPJ010000065.1 GCA_012519835.1 Clostridiales bacterium
GGATTATAAAAAAATATGGAATATTGAAGATAAAAAGGTCATAGGAATTGTTGGCAGGCTAGAACCGGAGAAGGACCACGAAACTTTCCTGAAGGCTGCCAAAATACTGTGTGAAGAAAGGGATGATGTCCATTTTGTTATTGCGGGCAAGGGCTCAAAAGAACAGGAACTGAAAGACCTCGCAAAGAGATTGGGCATATGTGATGATATAACCTTTGCCGGATTTTTACCTGATATACGGGACGCTGTCGAGGCCTTTGATATTTCGGTTTTAACCTCAACCAACGAGGCTTTCGGGCTTGTTCTCGCAGAGAGCATGATACTGGGAAAACCGGTTGTTGCCACAAATCTGGACAGTATTTATGAGGTAGTCGGGGACGGAGGGGTGTTTTTTGATGTTGGGGACTATGAAGCCCTGGCGGACGCATTACTGTCACTGATAGATGACCCATCTATCGGGGAAAGTTTGGGGGCAATAGGTAAAAATCGGGTGTTAAATATGTTTGATGCCGGAAGGATGGTGTCGGAACTGGAAGAGGTTTATGAAGAAATATTATGTCGATAAGAAAATATAGGGGGAAAATATTATGCAAACAAATGGTAAAAAACTTTTATTGGTTATAACGATTGGTTTTATACTCGTGATCGGACAGTTTGTTTATGCAAACACAAAAGAACCCGGGACTGATGAGGACCCCTTGGTTACACTGTCATTTGTAGAACAGAGGATAGAACAGTTGAGGTATTACATAGATGAAAAAGTGAAAAGCAGCAGCGGGGACCATTCTATCGAATCAGGAGCCGGTTTTGAGGTTGCGGAACTGAAAGCAGGCAGTAGTTTAATCGGAGGCCAAAGTACGGAATTGATTTTGAGAAGTGGCAAAGCTACGGCCATCGATAGCCCGATGGGAGGGTTGTCTGATGTGACGGGAGCAAAAGACTTGGTTAAAAATGAAAATGTGCCCACTAATCATTTATTGATTATTCCAAGAGATGATGGAAGAGGAATTAAAGCAACAACTGATATATTTGTTATGGTAAAAGGCAGTTACGATGTTAGGTGGTAAAAAGGAAAAGATATAGAAGGAGAGTATGATTATGAAAGAATTGAAGATCCTTCTACCTACGACAAGATTGGATATCGGAGGAGCGGAAACCCATGTTTTGGGGTTAGCAAAACAGCTGAAAAGGATGGGTCATTATCCAATTATCATATCGAGCGGGGGTGTTTATGTGGAGGAGTTAAAGAGGGAAGGTATTCCCCACCATTACGCACCACTGGACGATAAAAGGTGTACTGATCTATTAGAATCGTTTAAAATTTTTGGTGGAATCATCAAGGAAGAAAAAATTGATATAATTCATACTCACGGAAGAATAGCTTCACTGATATCTAAAACTGCAAGTATCGTTTACAAAGTTCCTTTTATGACCACCGCCCATGCTTTATTCAGCCATGGGGGAGGATTAAAGTATTTAACATTTTGGGGGGACGAGGTTATAGCCATAAGCGAAGATGTAAAGCAACATCTGATGGATAAATTCGGGGTCGGAGAAGAAAAAATCACCATTATAGAAAATGGCATCGATACATATGCATTCAATACATATTCGAACAATATGAATTTAATTGAAGAGTTAGGGCTGGATAGGGATTCCATAAAAATACTTTATATCAGTAGACTTTCGGGAACATTGGCTGATTTAGCGGTACGGATAATAAAAAGTTTTCCCGAATTGAGTAGGAAATTGGACAAAGTAGAGTTGCTTATTGTGGGAGATGGTGACGATTATGAACAGGTTAGAGGTGTACATAGGCAGATCGATCCCATGAAAAAATCAATTAAACTTTTGGGAAAGCGTACAGATATACCTGAAATTATGAATAGTGCAGATGTTGTGGTAGCGGTCGGCAGAACGGCACTGGAGGCCATGGCTGTAAAAAAACCTGTCATCCTGGCAGGCGGGGAAGGCTATTTGGGTTTGTTATGTCCCCAAAATTATGATTTGGCCAAGAGCACCAATTTTACCGGCAGAAACATAGGCCATCTTTATACCGAAGAGCGGTTTATCAACGAGGTGGTAAGGCTTTTCAGTGTATTATCCGAAGAAGAAAGGGAAACATTGGGAGAATTTGGGCGTAAGAAGGTAGAGGAGCAATTTTCTATCAAAAGGATGACAGAGAAAACTGTCAAAATTTATGAAAAATTGTTAAGGAACTGGGGGCATTTTAATGAGGATAATTGATCAAAAAGGAAGACTTTTTGGCAAGATAAATCTGTTCGATTTATTCGTGTTGGTTTTGCTGATTGCTGTAGCTTTCTTTGTATTTAACAGATATATCGGTAAACGTGTGATCAGCACCGTAGCGACAAGGGAGATAACCTTTAAACTGTTTGTTAATAACGTGAGAAATGTAACCACGGATGCAATTCAGGTAGGAGACAAGTTAATGCATTCCGAAACAAATCAGATGGTGGGGGAAATTATTGAAAAGGAAGTAATGCCTTCCCGAAAACATGTAACCACAGAAGATGGTACAATTGTAAATGCGGAGATACCTGAACGATATGATGTGTTTTTAACGGTAAAGGCCGACGGAACAGTGACTGATAGGGAAATTGCTATCGGTTCGGGAGCTATCAGGCTCGGAACTGAAGTTAAGGTCAGGACTAACAGGTATGGGGTTACGACAACGGTTTTTGATATAAAATATGAGGAATAATTTTGTTACTATCCCGGTGCAAACATACGCCTAGGGAGGAAGAAACTGATGAAAAATGTATTTTTGTTCGGCTATTACGGTTTTGAAAATACAGGCGATGAAGCTATGCTGCAAGTGATTGTTCAGCAATTTCGGCGTGTATTGCCGGAAGTAAAATTAACCGCCCTTACCTACAGGGCGAAGGATACTATAGAAAGGTACGGAATTGATGCCGTCAGCAGAAACCATTTTAAAGGTGTTGTGGACACTATCAAAAGGTCGGATTTCGTTATAAGTGGCGGGGGCTCTTTGTTACAGGACGTCACAAGCAGCAGGTCCCTTATTTATTACTTGGCCATTATATATTTAGCCAAAAGGTTGGGCAAAAAAGTCATGTTTTATGGGAACGGATTTGGGCCCATCATTAAACCCTTTAACAGGAAACTCGCTAAACATATTGTTAATAAGGTGGATATAATAACTGTACGGGATCACGGTTCCAAGGAAAAGTTGGGGCTGTTGGGAGTTAAAAGGGATGTCACAATAACTGCAGATGTCACCTTTGCTATGGATTTGCCCCCTAAAGAGGTTATTGAAACAATTTATAGGGATGAAAAAATAGATGAAACAAAAAAAATGGTAGGCGTATCTGTGAGAAGATGGTATGGGGAGGATACATATAAAAGGGCAATAGCAAGGATTTGTGAGGAACTGATAGACAGAAATTATGAGGTGATTTTTATTCCCATGCAATACCCCGAGGATACCCATATTTCTAGGGAGATTGCTGATTTGATGAATAAAAAACCCAAAATAATAGAAAGCAGATATAACCCCGAGGAGATAATAGGTATTATTAGCAGATTAGACTTGTTGATTGGAATGAGATTGCATTCACTGGTTTTTGCCGCTGTTGCTGCAGTTCCTATGGTGGGACTGGAATATGATCCCAAAATCTTGAGCTTCTTGAATTTGGTAAAACAACGGAGCGCAGGGAAAGTGGAGAACTTGGATATTACTCATCTTCGGGAAATTGTTGATGAAGTCATAAACACAAGGGAAGAATATAAACGTAATTTAATGGAAATCCGCGACGAACTGAGAGAAAAAGCGGAATTAAATATAAAAATACTGGAGCAGTTTATCAAAAAAGGTGAAAAGAGATGAGGAAACAGGAAAGCATATTAAATATCAAGTTCGATATAGTCAATCAGGATGAAACATTAGAGAAATTAATTGCTTTTCTGGATGAAGAACCGCCACCAAAAGAAATATATACGCCTAATCCCGAGATAGTGATGCTGGCGCAAAAAGACAGGGAATTATTCAGGATACTCAACAATGCGGATTTAGTATTAGCGGATGGAATCGGTATAATTATAGCTTCTAAATTGAAAGGCCTGCAGCTGAAACACAGGGTCACAGGTGTGGATACTATGGATAAATTATTGCAGTATTGTGGGGAAAATAAAAACTCATTTTTTATATTTGGAGGAAAACCGGGGATTGCGGAAACTGCCTGTAAAAATATAAAAACAAAATACAAAGGCATAAGGGCTGTGGGACATCATCACGGATATTTTGACGAAAAGGATGAAGCGGATATAATAAACAAAATAAACAATTCAAGGCCTGATGTTTTGTTTGTCTGTTTGGGAGCACCAAAACAGGAGAAATGGATAAATAGAAATAAAGACAGACTAAACTGTAGATTAGCCATGGGCGTAGGCGGAAGTGTAGATATATATGCAGGTGTCGCCAAAAGGGCCCCTACGGTTTTTCAAAAACTCGGCTTGGA
>JAAYPJ010000066.1 GCA_012519835.1 Clostridiales bacterium
ACAATAAGCGGAATACCGTATATTCAATAAAGATATTAACAAACAGTAAATACCATCTCTGAATGAGCCTGAGTGTCGGATTGGGTTAGGTCATAAAGGTTTTTTATTTGAAGGGAGCTGTTGGAACTATCAAAATTTCAAACCGCGATGAGAGTGTAATATATAAATATTTTAGGCAAGTTAATGTCGTATTATTAGACATATGTGCAGCACTAGATATATATAAATTGTTACCCGCAATATACAATGGGTATAATAATCCATGATTTATATTTTCAACCGGAGATGATAAAATGAGTTTGTTCCAAATGTTTACCATAACCTATACAATAATAAGCATAATAATCGGCATAGATATACTGTTAGATAACCGTGATCCCTCCAGTACAGTGGCATGGCTCATGGTTCTATTTATTTTGCCGATTGTCGGAATATTTTTATACCTGTATATAGGAAGAAACCATCGCAAGAAGAAAACATTTATTAAAAAAAGGAGTGAAGACTATATCATCCTGAACAGCCTGTTAAGGGAACAATTTCCTTTCATAAATTACAAGGAAATATTTAAAAAAGAATTTAATGATATCAGGGGTAAAATAATTCCGTTATTGTTGAATAATACAGGGTCCCCAATTACAGTAAACAACAAGGTTGAGGTATTGCAGAACGGGGATGCGACGTTCACGGAAATATTCAATGCCATTGATAATGCAAAGGAACATATTCATATAGAATATTTCATTATAAAAGACAGTCATATAGGGAGAAAATTCCAACAGGCACTGATAAAGAAAGCAAGGGAAGGCTTAGAAATAAGGCTTATATATGATGCCGTCGGCAGTATCAGACTCAGAAAAAATTTTATTAAACCATTGGAAGATGCGGGTGTGCAGGTTAAATGTTTTCTCCCTGTAGCGTTGCCATTTCTCGGAGCCAGGTTAAATTATCGGAATCATAGAAAGATATTGGTGGTAGACGGTAAAATAGGCTTTACCGGCGGAATAAATATAGGCGATGAATATTTAGGAGGGGACAAAAAACTGGGGTTTTGGAGGGATACACATTTAAAAATTGAGGGTGAAGCGGTGTATGTGTTTCAGGGAATATTTTTGGCGGATTGGAATTTTGTTTCCGGCGAGACCATAGACGATTTTAAATACTTCCCGTCACAGGGTTATCGTGGGGAAAAAATTGTACAAATTGCATCCAGTGGTCCCGATTCTCATTGGGCCTCAATTCACCAGGCGTACTTTTCCGCAATCAACAGTGCGAGGGAGAGGGTATATATTACAACACCTTATCTTGTTCCCGATGACGGTATTCTGCTTGCATTAAAAACAGCTGCATTGAGAGGGGTAGATGTAAGACTTTTACTACCTATAAAACCTGACCATAAAACCGTGTTTTGGGCATCAAAGTCTCATTTTAAAGAACTTTTGGAATCAGGGGTAAGGATTTATCAATACGAAAAAGGATTCATACACGGCAAGGTATTTATTGTGGACAACAATTTTGTTTCCATAGGTACCGCCAACTTGGATATACGGAGCTTTAAATTAAATTTCGAAGTAAACGCTTTTATCTATGATGAAGAAACAAATTGCAGTTTGGTACGGGATTTCTTAGAGGACCTAGGAGCCAGCAGAGAGGTACTTTTGAATGAGTACAAAAACAGACCGATCATACACAAGGTCAGGGAATCTACGGCCAGAATTTTTTCGCCGATACTGTAATAGGTTTGCCGGGACAGAATTATGAGGAAAAGCCGATTAGTGTCGCATTTGTCTAATAGTGCGTCGTATATTTAAAATATCTGTATATTACACTCTCATCGCGGTTTGAAATTTTGATGGTTCCAACAGCTCCCTTCAAATAAAAAACCTGAAATTCGCGAACTCGCTACGCT
>JAAYPJ010000067.1 GCA_012519835.1 Clostridiales bacterium
CATCCCTATATATTTGATTTCTCATTTCAAATAATGGTGAATTCCCTATGCCGGGATTTTCCCTCAACAATTTGTTCCTAGTTTCCTCTTTGTAATTAAAAACATATTCTTCAAATATGTCTTTTCTATTTTTATAGGCCTCGCCCCTTATAAGTTGTGTTTTATCGGCGGTTAAAAGTAAAGACCATAAATACTGGAGCCATATAAAGTCTTTAACAGTCCATTTATTTCTACTCTTTCTATAATTACGCATAGGCGATTTTAGAAAATCCTCATCCCTGATTTTAATAAAAAATTCAGAAATATCCTTGTTGTATATAATATTTAATTCCTCAATGTTTTCTTCTATGCTTGTAGCAATTTTTAGTAACTTATTTTTATTATAATCAAACAAAATTACATCCGGTTCCATATCTCCATGATGCCTTTTTACACACATAAAACCTATTAACTTCCAATCTTCCGGCAACATATAATAAGCAAAATATGCGGATATTTCACCATGATCTTTTAAATTACCATTATATTCTCCTTCTAAATATTGCTGAAAATATTTACTTGCTTTTCCAAAATCATGACACAAACAAATAGTTTCTATTATAGGTCCAATATCTCCTGTCACGCCATGCAACCTAGTCGTTTCTAAAGCAATTTTCGACACTGATTGAAGATGGTCAACGAGTAATTGACCATCTTCAATATTTTGTCCTTCTTTTATATGGGACTTAAGTTTATAAGAAAAAGACATTATAATCACCAACCCTAAAAATTTCACCATCTTTAATTGGTATGGGTGTATTTATAGAGATGATTACGTTGCTGTATTTTGTATATTCTCTGGTATTATTGTTTTCTACCGGTATGCGGTCCATAAATATTGTAGTATCATTTATTGTGGAAACATCAACATTTTCTCTAGTTATTACAGTATCAACCGTGTCGGTTTTAAAAGACGTTGTATCTGACATATCTTCATACTCTAATTTTGCTATATGTTCACTGCACCCCAAATAAGATGTAAATATATAACTACGGTTTTTAAGGGTATTTTTTAATTGTATTAATTTTTTCTCCATACAACTTACAAATATGCGATATTTAACATCCCTTAAAAATTGAATCCGGGATTGAAAATTTGCCGCCTTATTGTTATTAGCCTGAGCAGTTAAATTAAATGATTGTGTATCTTTATAAATTGGGTTCAACACTTGTATGCCTATTTTAATATCTTTCGTATAGTCATATAATTGTTCATATTCAATACCTAATACAGCACCTATTAATCCCCTGGCAGCTACAGGATGAATAGTTAAAAATGTTAATGCAGAAGTAGTAGTATGTGGGCACCTAAATCTTGCATAATCACTTTTCGCCGTAAATATCAGAGTTTTCATATCACCACCTCTATTAAATAGTATAGTATTTAAATGCATCATACTCTTTCAGTATTTTGATCTTTGAATGTTTATAAATATTAATTTCCCTAATGACTTCTTTTTTATCTTCATAATAATTTTTCAAAGGTTCAAGATCAAACATAAATTCTTCAATGTTCCTTAATTCAAGATCCTGTTTGTTTTGTTCTATCCCAATATAGTCTAATTCCCCGTCCATATAGTTTGTATTATAAACTACTTCAACTAATAGCCTAGGCATTTGATTTTTAGAAGTACTTCTGTAGTTTTTCATTCCGCTTAACAGTGTGTCTTTAAAGGTTTCAATGTCTTCCTCTGAAACATCAATTTCCTGTTTTTCCGCAACCATATCATTATAGACCATATAGGTTCTAAATAAAGCATACGGAGTAAAATACTTGGACCAAATCGTCCCTTGTTCTGCCTCTGCTTTTGAGGTAAATACAGATGTCCCTTGAGCAAATTTAACATCTGCTTCATGTAAACTTCTGCTCCACATAACCTGCAGAGGACCTAAAATATTAAATTTAGGTTGTGTAACAACAGCACCGAATAGTTTTACATCTATGTATTCCTTTTTTAATGTTTCTTCTAGTGCATCTTCTTTAATATTTTCATCTTTCATTACTTTCTTGGCCACGCCTTTGCAGTCAATAAAGAAGCCTTTTTCGTTTTTTACCGGTTTAACAAATACCTTTAAACCTCTGTTATCCATTTCGTCTCTAACGTATCTCTTAACCCTAACATCTGACATTTCAAGTCTTCCTGTTCTTTCATCTTGCCTGGGCCTGTTATCATTAATCATGTCCCCATTCGCATTCGCCATGGTACTGTCAGAAAATAAGATATATTCTCTTGTATCTGCCATTTTTTATTCCCCCTCTTCTTTAATAGTATCTTCCTGTTTATCATCTTCCTTTTTAAAATATGAATCCATGCCCCAGAAAAATAAATATTTTGCCTCATCAAAAGATAATTTTCCTTCCTTTCTAGCCATTAGCTCTTTTGCTTCGCATAGCATGTTTTTAAAATAAATTGTATTTGATTTATATTTGATTGCTTTGTCCGACAAAAGATTTGAAAAATAAATGAAATCATTAAAATCAAACTTTCTGGCAAAAAAGAACGTTTTTTCTAAAGAGGTTCTCTCATCAGGCGTTTTTTCATCACTAGAGATATCACCATCTTCTCCCTTTTTTCCCCTTCTCATATAGTAAATCATAGTGTCATATGCCTTACCCAATATAAACCAAGCTTTTTTTTCATTAGAATCGAAATAATCAGTATTTTGCTCAAAAAGTTCATTATAATCTTTATAATCCGCCAATACATTCCACCCCTTTTCTAAGCATCCACATTCGCACAAAAAGTTATAAATATAATTAATAGTCTTCATTGGATAAAATTTTTTTGTTTCATTCTTTAGGTAATAATATTTATAAACATCCATAACCCTTTTGAAGAATAAATTCCTGTTGATTTTTTTTCCTGTAAAAATAGCCTCCAGCATCCTCATTTGCTCTTTATTTGTTGTTTCAATATCGTCTAACGAAACCTTTACCACGGCTATATATTTTAAAATAAAAAATAGTTTTAATTCGTATTTATTCCCAAGCAAATCACCTAAAGAACTAAATCTGGAAGGTAAAATACTTTGAATTGTATGAACAATATTGAAGCTTTTGCCGTCATTCTCATAAAAAATTATGTCTGTAACAGAATTGGTTCTACCAATTTGATCCAATACACCTTCTTCATTTAATCTTAACTTGTTTATTAAATTAGTTTGTTCATTATCTTCATTAATTTCTGTAGTCTCATAAACAGAAGCAACATTTTCATCATAATGATGCGGTAAAAACATAACCTGTTTACCGAGCCAGTAGGTATTTAAGTATTTATCAAAGTATTCTTTCCCGGTTATAATTCTGTTGAGACATTGTTCACATATTGCAAATCCCGTTTTTTCTGCATCATCAATATTACCGTAAATTTCTTTATCATTAGTGTAGAATACATATGTCGTTGTGTTGTATGTTTTTCCTGTGTTTTTACAGAGATGGCAATGATTAGTGCCTTTTAGTTCTTTATACATGGTAGAGTACATTGCGTCTAGGAATTTTTGTTTAAACAATTCTATTGGTTTTTTGCCGTCCACTGTAATTAAAAGAAATGTATTTTTGTCATGATCCTGTAAATAACTTTCAATATGATTTTTAATTTCCTCATAGTGACTACCTACCTCACAAAAATCACAGGCTGCCTTCAATTTCTTTCTTCCCTTAGGTTCTTCTTTGTTATCCAATTGTTCATAAAAATCAAGACGCATACCGCCCCCTAAAAAGAGCCTTCTTTGTTGGCAAAACAGGGCCTCCATTGTAACATTTCTATAAAAATCCACAGTGTTATACGTTACTTTACCATCTTGAATATTTGCTATTAATACGTATTTCATATCCTCCGATTTGATCCTATTGACCATAGACTCAACCGGGCTTCTTTCCGGATAGACTTTCTCAACATATTCACCTATATTTTGTATTTGTTTTATCATTTCTACCCCCTCCCTTCTTAGTTATAATTATATGGTTACAAAACTGGAATTAATGTAATAATATACCTATATTTTAGATTTGTCAATATATTCTGTGCTTTTTTTTATATATTTTTTGTGTTAATATACTCTTATGAATTGTCCTCTAAAACAAGGATTAAAACGTTATTATTATTTGGTTTTCCATTAAAACAAGGATTGTATTTGAATAGTTACGTTTAATAATTTTAATCCCGGACAGTATAAATACCAATATATACTATTTTAATAAATTTCTACAAAGTAGAACAAAATTCCTGCACTAATCATTCGCAAGTTTCGACATAATATTCAAATCAGCCTATTCCTATAGGTGACAAGAACCTGAAACCAATTAATTACCCCAATACAATATAATTCTAGCAAAAAAATAATACCGGTGGTCGCTTCTGAAGCGACATTTCCATGTATTCGTTTACCACTTGACCTGAAATATAAACCACTATATACTGGAAACAAATATGGATAAAGGGGGTAAAAAAATGCGCGGACGTACCTTTGTAGGTTTGTTATTGGTCATCTTGGGTGTTGGATTTTTGCTGGACAGATTGGAAATTATACAATTTATTACTTTAATAGAAGTTTATTGGCCGGTAATTTTGATTCTGATAGGAGTCAGCCAACTTTTTTCTAGGGGATACTCCTTAATAACAGGTGTCGCCCTAATATTGATTGGTGCATTCTTTACACTTGGCAATTTAAATTTGATTCCGGGAGGCACTGAAAAGTTTTTTTGGCCTGCTTTATTGATTGTTATAGGGCTGTTTATCGCATTTGGAAAAACAATAGATAGAATACCGGAAAATAGCGATGATGTCCTCAACCATTTTGTCATTTTCTCCGGATTAAAAGATAAAAGTATCTCTAAAAATTTCAAGGGTGGGGATATTGCCGCTATATTTGGTGGTATCGAACTGGATTTACGGGATGCCCATTTAGCGGAAGAGGGCGCATTATTGAATTTAACTGTTGCATTCGGAGGTATTGAGGTGAGGGTTCCTAATCAATGGAAAGTAATTGTAAGGGGCACACCGATATTTGGCGGATGGGACAATAAAAC
Organism: Clostridiales bacterium; assembly: GCA_012519835.1. GTDB lineage: Bacteria > Bacillota > Clostridia > Peptostreptococcales > Natronincolaceae > JAAZJW01. The sequence continues at coordinate 5,069 of JAAYPJ010000067.1, forward strand.
AAGCGCACCGACTGATGCGCCTGAAGATAGGCCCGTGCTAAATGTAAAATGTCTTGCAATGTTCGGGGGAATAGACATAAATAATTAAATCACAAACGATGTAATCCTCATTATTTCAAAATAATCGTCTGTTTTAAATAATATACTTTTTGGTGAATTTCGGGTGGCCCCGGGATAAAATGAGTTCTTATAGGCATCTCCATGGTATTTGTAGCCTATTTCCAGAACGAAGTCCTTGGGCAACTCCACCTTATTTTTACTTAAATCTGCCTCTAGGGCCTGCTTTACACCATCCCTTATTAATTCCACAGCCTTATCAGGATGAATACTTATGGATGCGGCGCCCATACCTTTATTTGTGGCCACGGTAACAATGTTTTCATCAAATTTTTTTGCCTCTTCACATATGCCTTTATCCCCGCTCAAAAACACAACGGGGATTTTTA
>JAAYPJ010000068.1 GCA_012519835.1 Clostridiales bacterium
AATTCATCCGCCGTGTATTTGTCGCCCCTACTTTTGGCAAGATGAAATTTTGTTTTCATATTTAATTTTTGATCTTCCTTTGGCTTATTCCCGGCTCCATTCTTAAAATCCATATAATTAATCCATTTTTGGCCCTCATCCAGCCAATCTGTATAGCCGTTATCTTGGATAAGGAATCTATCCAAGGTCATTTTATATGTACAAAATCGATATTCTTTGTCCCTGAATGCCTGTCCGTATCTTTCTATCGCTTTTAAGATAATATCTTCTCCGTCATTTTCCAATGCCTTATCCACAGCTTTTTTGATTTTATCAGTCAGTTCCTTGTGGATAATAATATTTTGGTTGTTATAGGTTTCAAAAATAGTATTATATATTTTATTTTCATATACTTTAATTTCATTTACTTTAATTTTATTTACTTTACTTTGTGTACTTTGGACATCCGAAATATCAGTTGCATCTGAGTTTCCGTCGTCAGAAACCCTGAACAGAGTTATATTGCTTCTGTCATTTACATCAATCAGCAGATAGTCTTCCACCATTTCTGCATTGACCCTTTTATAAACTGCAGCTACATAATGTTGTTGAATCCTTTTCGAGGTCAGTATTTTATATTTTTCATATAAATCACTATCAAATATTCCCCATTTAATACAATCATCGACTATGCCCGTGAGCTTATCTTTATCAATAGAAAATCTGCTGCTGAACAACAGTTGATTTCTTTCATTCCATTCATAGAAATAACCTTCTCCGTATATCTTTTGAAACATTTTAATTAGAACCGCAAAACCCGTCATTCCATGCTCGGCTTCTATAAGTTCCACTTCGTCACCCATGTTTACATCCAGGGCGAAATAATCCAGACCCTGTTTTTGAGGCCTTGCCATTTTACCACCGTCCCCCACAAATTTATCTTCCCTTGTACACTTGGCGTTATATCTATTTCTTTTTGTACGCCATGCTGTTGTCAATATTCCGAATTTTTATGCACATGTTAATTCTATATACCTGTGTTCGTGTTATATTTCGATATTGTTACTTCAGTATGTGTTACTGATATAAATTATAAACCCAATTCTGTATATTGTCAACAGATTTTATTGCGGATCTACAACATTCCGTGTTTTTATTTAGTGGTTGGGGGTGATAACATGTTTCCCCCTTATGGCAAGGGGACGCCTTGTTTGCCACATTTTTGGGAAGCACCCTGCACCTTGTTTAGGACGGGGTGGCCTTCCCAATTTTATAAAAGCTGAAATTTGTTCTTCGAAAATTTTAAGAAACCGTCATTTCTTAATTTGCACAGTTCCCATGACATGGCGCTGCGATCTACATTGAGATAATCCGCAAGTCCCTGACGGTTAAAAGGTATGCTGAATTTGTCACTCCGAGATTTCTGCGCCTGGGCCGAAAGATATGCAATAAGTTTTTCACGGGTCGTTCTCTTGGATATAAACTCAATCTTTTCGGTCAATGCTACGTTTTTTTGTGCAACAATGTTCAGCATGTTGAATATGAGCCTATGATGAAAATCACATGATTCCTCACAGGTTGTAATAAGCGCCCTGCAATCAATAAATAAAACATCGCATTTATCAACCGCGTGAATACCGAAGGGAAGCGATTTTGTGTTAGCGAAAGCAAAGGATTCCCCAAATAATTGACCTACTTCCGCATTGCCAATTATACATTTATTGCCATAGTAATCATTCTGAACAATTTGAACCTGACCTGAAAGAACTATTCCCAAGTTATTTATCTTTTCACCCGCCATGAATATAATATCATCCTTATTGTAATGGACTATTTTCGCTTTGAGGCAGTGCAGGAGGGTTTCAAGATTATCCCGATCAATGCCATCAAAAAGTGCAATTGTTTCCAACATCTTTAAATATTTTTCCATAATACCTCCAGTTCGTTGTAAAAACAACAGAATATTTCTATACAGTATAATATAATCCATTTTAAACAAGGTCGCAAGGACTATTTTATATGGTAATATTTTAGACAGGAACCGCTTGGGACAACAAGCAAGGTACTATAAAAAGTTATCATAATATATCACAATGTAAAAATTTTATTTAAGGGGGAATCCGAATTGGGTATGTTTTGTTATCAGTGTCAGGAGACAGCAAAAAATACGGGATGTACGGTAAAGGGTGTCTGCGGTAAAAATGAAGAGGTAGCAAACCTTCAGGACCTTTTGATTTATACATTGAAAGGTATCTCGGATATCATAATCAAAGGTAATATTGACATTAAAGAACACAATGAAACCAATTTCAAAGTGCTCAGCGGTTTATTTACCACTATCACCAATGCAAACTTTGATGATGATTCTGTCGAAAAGCAGATCAGGGAATTGCTTGCGAGGAGGGATGGGCTTCGCAAATCCGTTTCCTTGGAAGATTTGCACGATGCCGCAACTTTTACAGTAGATTCCAGGGAATCCATGCTTGAAAAAGCCGCCTCTGTAGGAATATTGGCGACAGAAAACGAGGATATAAGATCCCTTCGGGAAATGATCATTTACGGGCTTAAAGGCATGGCAGCTTATCTTGAGCATGCAAAGAATATAGGTGATGAGGACCTTGATATTAACCATTTTATTTATGAAGCGTTGGCAGCAACATTGGACGATACTCTCACCGCCGATGATCTGGTTGCCCTTACAATGAAAACCGGTGAATATGGTGTGAAAGCCATGGCACTTCTTGATAATGCCCATACTACCAGGTTCGGCAATCCGGAAATCACCGAGGTAAACATAGGCGTAAGGCAAAACCCTGCCATACTCATATCAGGCCATGACCTTACTGATTTGGAACAGCTTCTTGAGCAGACCAAGGGAACCGGTGTGGATGTATACACCCACGGCGAAATGCTGCCGGCTCATTACTACCCCACTTTCAGAAAATATGACAATTTTGCGGGCAACTACGGAAACGCCTGGTGGAAAC
>JAAYPJ010000069.1 GCA_012519835.1 Clostridiales bacterium
CTTTGGGGATACATGAATGTTAGGAGTGGCTAACAGCCACAGTCTTGTAGGACTTGATAATAAAAAGGTTATCAAGGCAATACAGGGTTTTAATACGAAAGTATTGATCCGAGTGGTTGAATCCTGTGATACCACCACCTTATTATATATAATAGGGTGAAAAACTTGGATATATAATTGTCTAGGTTTTAGAAACCAGGGAATAGGGTGAAAGCAACAGGAATAGTAAGAAGAATAGACGATCTAGGTAGAGTAGTTATTCCTAAGGAAATCAGGAGAACCCTCAGAATTAGAGAAGGGGACCCTTTAGAAATTTTTACAGGAAGAGACGGAGAGGTAATTTTAAAAAAGTATTCCCCGATCGGAGAATTGGGTGAGTTTGCCACAGAGTACGCTGAATCCCTTCATGAAGCATTACATCACCAGGCGATAATAACAGACAGGGACACTATTATAGCTGTATCGGGTGGCTCTAAAAAAGATTATCTCGATAAAAAAGTAAGTCAATCGTTAGAGAGAATTATGGAAAATAGGGAAACTGTGGTTGCGAATAAAGGCGATAAAATGAGAACCATTGCTATAGATGAAAGCGATGAAAAACAATACACGGCACAGGTCATCGTGCCGATTGTTACTCATGGAGATCCCATAGGTGCGGTTATACTATATTCCAGGGAACCGGATGCGGTTATGGGAGAGGTTGAACATAAGATAGCTGCGACAGCCGCAGCTTTTTTGTCAAAACAGATGGAATAGCAACAGTTTAGCAATAGTTTAACAATAGTTTAACTATGGCTTAACAATCGTTTAATAGTTGTATGGGCGGACCTGTGTCCGCCTTTTTAGTATTTTCATAAACTGTTCCCCGGTTCTTCTCAGGGGACGGTTTTTTTGTTATAATGGTCAGGAGTCAGCCGGGGAAATTATTCTATTCATTTTGTCATCTGAAACGAACAGAATAAGTTTGACCCGTAAAGGATCCGTACTTTGTCGTTTATAAAGAAGGCAGGAGCAGACGGTCCTGTCTGTCCTATCAGAAACGAAAGGGAAAATACATGAAAAAAGATACTTTTTTAAAGGGTGCATTTATTTTAGGTATATCCGGAATTATAGTTAAAATAGTGGGAGCATTTTTCAGAATACCCCTTGCAAATATCATAGGTTCGGAAGGAGTTGGGTATTATCAGGTTGCATACCCCATATACACATTCCTGCTATCCTTTTCGGCAGCAGGATTTCCTACGGCCATCTCAAAGTTGGTTTCAGAAAAGAGGGCCAGGGGGAACATAAGGGGTGGACATAAAGTCTTTCAGGTTTCCCTCGGTATTTTAATGATCATAGGGGTAGTAAGTTTTCTATTTTTGAGCCTGGGGGCAAGGTTTTTAGTCGATACCTTTATTAAAGGGCCGAATTCATATTTTTCAATACTTGCACTAGCGCCGGCTTTGTTATTTATACCCGTAATGGCGGCGTATAGAGGGTATTTCCAAGGTCTGCAAAATATGATTCCGACTGCCGTATCCCAAGTGGTAGAACAAATAGCCAGGGTTATAGCGGGTTTGGCATTAGCTACATTTTTACTGAGTTACGGGACGGAATATGCGGCAGCAGGGGCATCTTTTGGCGCCACCGCCGGTGCCATTGCCGGATTGATAGTTATATTCCTTATATATATCAACAATAAAAACGCAATTTTTTCGGAATTTCAATCCATAGAACAATACAGGGAAGAACCCCCGGGGAGAATAGCCAAAGACTTATTGAGAATTGCGGTACCTATTACTGTAGGGGCGGCGGTGTTGCCCCTGATTAACATGATAGATTCTATGATAGTGCTCAGAAGACTGCAAGAGGCCATAGGCCTCAGTTATTTTGAAGCAAACAGTCTTTTCGGACAATTGACAGGTATGGCCATTACACTTGTTCAACTCCCTCCGGTGTTGACTACGGCATTGTCTATGAGTATTGTACCCGTTATTGCGGCTTCCAAGGTCAGGGAAGATACAGTGTCGATAGAAAGAGATATAAAATCGGCATTCCGTGTAACCTTGTTGATAGGGTTGCCGTCCTTTGTAGGACTGGCGGTGCTATCGACTCCGATTATGACCATGCTTTTTCCCAAAGAACCCGCCTCGGCAGGAAAGGTCCTGTTATATTTGTCCTTTGCAACATTATCATTGGCATCGGTACAGACATTGACGGGCATATTACAGGGTATCGGAAAACCGGAAATTCCTGTTCGTAACCTCCTGTTTGGGGCACTTACGAAACTCATTGTCACCTACATTTTGACAGGCGTTCCCTTTTTAAATATAAAGGGTGCCGCCATCGGCACAGTAATGGCCTATGTGGTTGCGGCTGCCTTGGACCTTGTTGCGGTCAAGAAAAATACAAAGGTTAAATTTGAATTTATCCAATTTGTATTAAAGCCTACAATTTCTGTGGGCATTATGGGAGGTGCCGTGTACTTAATTCACAGGTCTGCACTTTCTTTAACAGGCAATACCATATCTACAATTGGTTCTATTATTATAGGCGGGATAGTCTATGGCTTGATGCTGCTTATTACGGGAACGATTCTGGAAGAAGATTTTTTAATTTTGCCCGGAGGGGACAGATTAGCAGCTTTCCTTCATAGGCTTGGTTTACTGAAACAATAATGTGTCTTGGGGACGGGGGATCTGTCCTTTCCGGAGGTGGGAAACGAGAGGTGGGAGGCCGGAATGGTGAATGGAAAGGCACGAAAGGATCGCCCCCCTGTGTCCTCAGGGATAAAGGATGAGGAGAATACAATGAACAAAATTACAATAGTCGGCCTGGGGCCGGGTTCAAAACAACACCTGACCCTGGCCGTATATGAAGAGTTAAAAAGGCACAACACCATATATTTGCGCACGGAAAAGCATCCTGTGGTCTCCTATTTGAGGGATAAAGGGGTGGTCTTTAAAACCTTTGATTATGCCTATGAAGATTGTGCCCATGATAAATTTGAACAGGTTTATAAACATATAGCCGATAGGGTTTTAGATGAGGCAAGAAAAGGCGAGGTGCTGTATGCCGTACCCGGCAACCCTTTTGTAGCGGAAAGCTCCGTAGGATTGATTTTAGAAACATGCGAACGAGAAGGAATTAAAACGGAAATATATCCTGCCATGAGTTTTATCGACGCCGTGTTTATGGCGTTAGGGATAGATCCCATAGAAGGTTTTCAGTTACTGGATGGACTTCAATTAGACAGACAGAAACCGGATCCTGATACAAATAACCTGATTGCACAGGTGTATGATGAATTTACCGCTTCCGAAGCGAAATTACAGTTGATGCGTTATTATAACGATGAACAGGAAGTATATGTTGTAAGGGCAGCCGGAATCCCCGATATTCAAAGAATTGTAAAAATTCCCCTTTTTAAGTTAGATAGAATAGATTGGATTGATTATTTAACAACTATTTTCGTCCCAAAGGTTGAAAATAGTGAAAAAAAGTATTACAATATGAATAATTTAGCGGAAATAATGGAAAGATTAAGAAGTGAAGGAGGATGTCCCTGGGATGTGAAACAGACACATCAAAGTTTAAAGCCCTATTTATTAGAAGAGAGCAATGAGGTAATAGAAGCCATAGATATGGAAGACGATAGTGCATTGGCGGAAGAATTAGGAGATGTGTTGTTGCAAGTTGTTTTCCATAGCCAGATAGCAAAGGAAAGAGATGCTTTTCAACTGGAAGATGTAATTCATGGGTTATGTCGTAAACTGATTTTCAGACATCCTCATGTTTTTGGGGATAAGACCGCAAACACTGAGGCAGATGTTGCGAAAATATGGGCGGAACAAAAATTAAAGGAAAAAGGGTTAAAAAATCAATAAAAAAGAAGGATTTACAGAATTGAGGTAGAATAAAACTATACTATGTACCAAAGTATTGAAAAATACATTATATATCATATTAAAAACTAAGGAGGTAACATATTAATGAACAAGGCTGAGTTAATTTCCAAAATGGCGGAGAAAAGCCAATTGACAAAGAAGGACACAGAATCTGCATTGAATTCATTTATTGAAACCGTAGAAGAAACATTGGCTTCCGGGGATAAAGTACAGCTGGTGGGTTTTGGCACCTTCGAGGTCAGAGAGAGAAAACCGAGACAAGGCAGAAACCCGAGGAACCCTGAACAAATTATCCAAATTCCGGCTTCAAAGGCTCCTGTATTTAAGGCAGGAAAAACATTTAAGGAGAAAATGAACAAATAATCCAAATAAACATGCTGTATGTATGAAATTTTGAATCTTGCATTATCGGGTATTTTATTTTGTGATATGTAAAAATCGTTGTGTCAGTATTCGGAAATAGCGCAGGTTTTAACTGTAAAAATCTTGGTTGTATTATACGTATATACATACGATGAAAGAACATATAATTTCAAGCAACCTCCGGCAGTATAGTATCTTGTTACTGGGGTTGCTTTTTTATGCTATTAACAATGGTTCAATGGGAGGTTTTTTTATGCGTCTGGACAAATACCTAAAAAACTCAAGAATCATAAAAAGAAGAACCGTAGCAAAAGAAGCCTGCGAGGGCGGCAGAGTATCTATTAACGGTAAGGTTGCCAAAGCCGGCACTGCTGTCGAAATCGGTGACATCATTGAAATTCGATTCGGGGATAGAATCTTTAAGGCAGAAATTACCGCCCTGGCAGAACATGCAACAAAGGACTCGGCAAAGGAGATGTATAAAACAATAGTTTAACGATAGTTTTAAAATGTCATCCTGGGCCATGCAGTATAGGTCTGGTCCCCGAGAGATCCGGTTTTTAACAATAATTCAATGATAGTTAAATCTATGCATATAAATATTCTCACTTTAACATACTAATTATAACAATAGTTTAACGATGGTCCGCAGACAAACATTACAAATTTGTTCACTCTCCGACACTCAGGTTTTATAAGAAAAATACTTTTCATTGGTTTGTATCCCTGTTAATTCAGAAGCATCCTAATTAATTGTTAACTGAGTGTTGGATCGTGCAAATTTGATGTTTGGTTGCGTTTGACCTACCATCGTCCAACACTCAGGTTCCTTTAGAAATGGTGCCTGCTATTTGTAATGTCCATGCTGAACGGGTGGTATTTTGCCTAGTGTTAACTGAGTGTCGGACGGGTTAGGTCATAAACAATAGTTCAGCAATCGTTCAAGGGAGGATTTATATGCAAAAATACAGAAAAATAAGCTTAATTTTAATAATTGTTTTACTTACAGTTTCATTGACTGCCTGTAAAACGGCTAAACGTCCGCAAGACAAAGAACCCCCCAAAAAGGTGGAAAAAAACACAAAGAAGCCCGCTATTCCCAAATCCATCAGCCAAGGGGAAGGAAAGGAGCCTAAACTTAAGGTTTTTCTCACCGACAGCGGGAGGACAGACGAAATGAAATTTGAGGACTATGTTGTCGGGGTGCTGGCAGGGGAGATGAGCAATGACTTCCCAAAAGAGGCACTGGCGGCCCAAGCCATATTGGCCAGAACCTTCGTTATGGACTTTATTACGGAAAAAGGCCATTCCAGGCACGGGAAAGCACATATTTCAACGGACATAGAAGAAGCCCAGGCCTGGAATGCTAAGGAAGTCAATGACAGGGTTATTGATGCCGTTGCAAGCACCAGGGGTCAGGTGTTATTATGTAATGGCCGTTATGTTAAATCATGGTTTCACGCCCATGCCGGGGGAAAAACCGCTACAGCTAAGGAAGGCCTCGGCTTTGAGAAAAAAGAGCCACCCTATATCCATGTAGTGGAATCCCAGGATTCCCCAAAAGCTCCAAAGGAGGATGCAAATTGGACGGCTACCTTCAGCAAAGAGGAAATACAGGAGGCCATGCAAAAAGTAGGAAAAAAACCTGTAGATTTCACAAGTATTGAGATAGCAAATAAAGGACCTTCAGGTAGGGCTACAGAGCTGAAGATAGGGAACCAAAAGGTACAAGCGCCTGCTTTCAGGGTGGCGCTGGACAGCACCAAAATGAAATCTACGATGTTAGAATCCGTAAATGTCGAGGGTGACAAAGTAACCATGAAGGGTAAAGGTTTCGGTCATGGTGTAGGAATGAGCCAGTGGGGTGCAAACCAGATGGCTAAGGATGGCAAAAAAGCGGAGGATATCATCAAACATTATTTTAAAAATGTAGAGATAGTTAAGTTATGGGATTAGAACAAAACTAGTTCTAACAACCCCTTTTTATACATAATTAATAGTAATATTAATTAATGTTGGGAAGGGTGAGCACCTTGGAAGAAAAGAAGACAGGTGGATATCGCAACCATAGCATAATGTTAGAAAACAGGGAGAAACTTAGCATTTCGGGTGTTGAACATGTTATCAGTTTTAATAGTGAAACAGTAATATTGGAAACTGTAGCAGGGGCTCTAGCGGTTAAAGGCGGGGAGCTGGATGTAAATAAACTCAACATAGAGGATGGTAATATATCAATCAGCGGGATTATATATTCCCTTAATTATAGTGATAAACACGGCATGGGAGGAAAAGGATCGGGATTTTTAAGTAAAATGTTTAAGTAGTGGGTCGCGGGGACAGGTACCTTGACCCATATGATAGCCGACCCTGTTGATTCGGTAGCTAATAATAATGGGTCAAGGTACCTGTCCCCGTGACCCACTGACCCACGTGGCCCACCCGTGACCCAAGGAACCTTTTCCACTTTTATAAAAAACCATAGCAATTATGCATGGTTTTTTGTTTTGGGATAAAAATGAAAACATATTTGTCACCTGACAAGTTATAGCGGCATAATATATTAGGAGGGCAAGGCTGTTTATAGTCAAAATTTATCGCTATACCAATCAGTGAGGTGATTAATTTGAATATATATTCAATATCTCAGGAGACCCATATATTGCTCATCACCATTTGCGGGGGGATACTGATAGGGTTTATGTATGATTTGTATCGTATATTCAGAGGACTTTTCAAACCTAAAAAAATAGCGACTATGCTGCAGGATTCAGTATTTTGGGTATTTATTTTTATAGTTGCCTTTTATGTGCTTGTATTCAGTAATGAAGGGGCAATCCGCTATTACAATTTTCTCGGGTTTGCATTAGGGGCGGGTTTCTATGGACTTTCACTGAGTGCATTGGTAATAAAGGGAATGTTATTTTTGCTTTGGTCTATAAAAAATTTTGTTTATGATACATATAAATTAATGAAATATCCTTTTAGCGTTACATTATGTCTAATTTCAGTACCTTATAACTGTTGCAAAAGACAAATAAAACCTTTATACTATAAGGCGAGAAGAATAGGCGGTTTGCCTAA
>JAAYPJ010000070.1 GCA_012519835.1 Clostridiales bacterium
AGACAATATCCAGGGGTATTGGGTTTGATTTTATGGGTAAAAGGCTGAACATGCTTTCAAAACTGAAAGGGCATATCAAGCGAAATAATATAACACCCCAAAGGGCATAAGATAAAATTTTAGGTGCCTTTTTTAAAAACAGCCTCGCTATCAGCACAAGGATTATCACAAAGCCGGCAGTAAAGCTCATATTAAGAATCTGTAGGAATATTTTTTCAAGCATTACTAACCCTCCTTATGTTCATCAATCAGCCGCTGTATCTCTTGTATTTCTTTCTTGCTTAACTTGTTGCGGCGTGTAAACGCAGCGAAGAATCGGGGCAAGGAGCCCTCAAAGGTTTCATTTAAGAATTCTTCTCCCTGCCCGGCCCTAAAATCAGCTTCGGACATCAATGCGGTTACTGTGCCATTTGTATTTTGAAATAGCCCCCGATCACATAATCGCCTGAGCATTGTATAGGTAGTGGTGCGTTTCCAATCGAAAGCCTCGGCACATAACTCTGTAAGGGCCCGGGAACCGACAGGCTCATGTTTCCAAATTAATTGGGCAAACCGTTCTTCCATTTCACCAAGTTTATATTGTTCCATATAATAAACCCCCAGTTGTATGTTATTAGACTATGTTTAGTCTATCGCCATTAGACAGTTTTGTCAACACCAAATTTTTTATGGAAGGGTAAAAAATTAGAAACTAAGGATGACAAAATCCCTAAGAGATAATTTATTACGCTGGGATGTGCCTAAAATTTATCGTTATGGTAAAAATGTTGGTGCTATGGATTGGGAAACTGTAAAACCTGAAAAGAAACTGCAAATAAAAAATGTCGGGGGCCGGGTTTAGGGCAAAAAACGATGCCTAAACCCAGCCCTTTTTAGTATAATAATGGAAATGCTTTGGCAAAGCATGTATAATAAAAGAAAAACGTGCAATGGACGTGAAAATGGGTTTTTTAAAAAACATGATAACATGTGGGAGGTATCCGTTATGTTAGGAGCTATTATAGGGGATATTGTTGGTTCCATCTATGAATTCAACAATATTAAAACCAAAGAGTTTGAACTGATAAATGAAAGATGTTTTTTTACCGACGATACGGTACTTACTGTGGCCGTTGCTCAAGCCTTGATGGATTCAGATCTTGATAATGAAGAAGATGTGAAAAACAGGCTGACCAAAGAAATTGTTGATTGGGGCAGGCAATATCCTCGGGCCGGATACGGTCTTAGATTTCAGAATTGGCTTTGGGATGATGTCCATACCCCATACAACAGTTTTGGCAATGGCTCGGCCATGAGGGTTTCACCCGCGGCATGGATATCGAATGATTTGGATCAAGTATTGAGGTTAGCTAAAAATACGGCCGAAGTTACCCATAACCATCCTGAAGGTATAAAGGGAGCCCAGGCCACAGCAGCTGCTATACTACTGGCAGGGAAGAAGAAAAGCATGAAAGAAATCAGGGAATACATAGAAGATAACTATTATAAGTTAGGTTTTACACTGGGTGAAATCAGACCAACATATAAATTTAACGAAACCTGTCAAGATACGGTGCCTCAGGCCATAGTAGCCTTTCTGGAGTCCGATTCTTTTGAGGATGCTATTAAAAATGCCATATCCATAGGCGGTGACAGTGATACTATTGCAGCCATAACCGGCAGTATAGCCGAAGCATATTATGCTATACCACAAAGCCTATACGATTTTGCTATGTCTAAACTGGACGCAAGACTAAAAAAAGTTGTGAGAAAATTTATTAATCTATACGTTGGGATTTAATTTATGGGGGTGGGTGTGGTGCCGGACAACACAAACTCTTACATAAGAACTAGGGGAATTGTCCTTATTGCGGCTAATGCAAAGTGGGATGTTGATTATAAAATTGATGAAATAATTGATAAATATTTAAAACACATCATGGATGATAAGCCGATAACTGCAAGGCAATGTATCAAGGTTTTGCCTTCTATTGTAAAATATAAGCCGGATTTGAAAGACGATATTTTGAATGCATTGCATCGTGCTAACCCGTCAAGGTATAAAGAAAGCATGCAGACACTCATACTTGGGGACATTCAAAAATCATTGAATGATATCCGTGCTCTTTAGTAAAGATAAAGTGTGGCCCGGGACGTTTTGTTTGCCGTACTATTAACAACATCACCCCATGAAAAAACTTTTTAAAAACTAAGCATAATCATTGGGTATTGAATATACTAGAGTGAAAGGGGTGAAGTTATGTCTGCAGATAATTCATGTGACAGAACCCGGACTTTATTACAGCAAAATATTATGCTGTCACAACAGAAAGCATTAGAAACAGTAAAACAGTTGGGGTGGTGGTGACGATAATTCTGCTTGTCCCTATTTATGCCACACTTGTCCGGCAAATAGTTTAGTTATTTCACCCGGTAACAACGGAATAAATGCAAGAGGCAATATGATTTTCCACTCGCTTAATCCTAACGGAAAGGTACCGAATATCGGATTTAAAAACGGAATGTATATTACTGCCAACATCAATAAGAACGAAAGCGAAACTCCTTGTACTAATTTTTTATTTGAAAATATGCCGATTTCAAGTGCTGTGTATCTCGATGATCTGGTAGAAAAAACCATCAATAATTCAGACAAAATCAATGTTGCAAATGCTATAGTCCTTGCTTCAAGTATATTATTCATCCCATATCTGTTAATTCCCCACCAATATGCCGAAAACGAAGCAATTGCAACAGCAATACTCTGTAATACTATTCCGATTATCATCCTCCTATTGAGTATCGGTTCGTCAGGATTTCGGGGTTTCTGATTCATAATATTAGGGTCACCTTTTTCAACCCCGAGGGCCAAAGCGGGAAAACTATCGGTCACCAAGTTTAACCAAAGAAGCTGTATCGGAATCAGCGGTACAGGCAGATTCAGAAGTATACTTACAAATACTAAAAAAATCTCCCCTATATTACATGATAATAAGAAATAAACA
>JAAYPJ010000071.1 GCA_012519835.1 Clostridiales bacterium
AGCTCATGTTTTTCCCCCGACGGTATATTCAGTTGTTGTCTGAGGCACCCTACCTCTTCGCAATGTTTCAGACCTGTAGGTGCACCATTGTACCCGGTTGATAAGATTTGCTTATCTTTAACGATAACCGCCCCAACCTGTCTGCGTATACAAGTCGAACGTGTTTTAACAACCTCTGCTATTTGCATAAAATATTCATCCCAAGATGGACGCATAGCATAACCTCTCTCTATATAATTTGCATGTGCCACCTACTTCACAATAAATGAAAATGTTGTCCCCGGTAGGAGCAGACGACTCTGTCTGCCCAGGGTGGACAGGGTCGTCCACCCCTACAATTTCCGTAGCAATAACATAGAGCTGATATATCATTGTGAATATCTCTTCTCAATTTCAACAATTTTGTCGATTCTTTTTTGATGTCTGTCGCCCTTAAATTCCGTTTCCAACCATGTGTCGACAATTTCCAAAGCGAGCCCGGGCCCAATCACCCTTGCTCCCAACGCTACGATGTTGGTGTTATTATGCCATCTGGAGGCCTTGGCCGAAAAGCAATCGCCTACCAAACCGCAATACACTCCCGGTATTTTATTGGCGGCAATAGATATGCCTATCCCTGTTCCGCAAACCAGTATGCCTCTTTCAAAATCCCCGGCCGCCACCGCCTCCCCCACCGACCTGGCAAAGTCGGGGTAATCTGTAGATTCGGTTGAATCTGTTCCGAAGTCTTTTATGTCAAAACCTTTTCTTTGTAAATGTTTTTTAATAAGTTCCTTTAATTCATATCCGGCATGGTCGCTCCCGATAGCAATCCTCACGTCAATTCCTCCAGTATTGTAAGATTAGGGTTGAACTTATAATATTCTACATTGTTTGCAAAAACCCTTTAAATATTTCCAAATTCCACGAATAAATCCCCGAAAAAATTATGTTACTATTCACACCTTATCCTAATAAGCAATCCTTGTGTAAATTATATTGATGAAATTTTATCAATCAGCATTTGTAAATACTTTTCCAATTCCTCCGCACTTTCACGATAAACGTCCACCGATTGGCCGTAGGGGTCCTTTATGTCTTGGTTAATCCAGTCAAAATCACTATCTGATATGTATAATTCCTTGTTATCATGGCTTAAAACATATTCCTTCAAGGTGTACACTTTCTCCCGGGCTCCGGGGCACATTTCCAATACGGCTCTTTTATGGTTCGATGTCATAGTTAAAACCAGATCCGCTTTTTCAAGCAGTTTCGGTGTTAAAAGTTTGGAGCTGTGTTCCATAATATCTATACCTCTTTCCTTCAACGCCTCCACTGCACCGTATGATGCTTTGTCCCCTTCCCATGCATATATTCCTGCAGACATTACTTTGATATTTTGGGGTCCGTCTTTTCTGTTCGCCAATATATGCTTGAAAATGGCCTCTGCCATTGTACTCCTGCATGTGTTGCCTGTACATACAAATAAAATAGTCTGCATAAAATTACCTCCCTTTAAACAATTGTTGAGGCAGCTTTTTTCAGCCTGTCCATTATGGCCTGTCCAATTTCCGTATCATTTATGGATTCACACAGAATGATCTCTACGTCTGTTTTGTCGAATTCTCTCAATATTTTGAATAGGTTAGCCGCAATTGTTTCCGGATGTTTTCTACTGCCTAAAGACTTAATTATAATTTCTTCTGTGTCTTTTTCATAACTGCCCCTAGTTTCGTCCGTGCAAATTATACCCACTTTTTTGTTTTCTTTTCCATACCTGTTTTTGAGTTCGTTTATTTTGGCGACCATACTATCTAATCCCCCCTGTATGATCATCATTTTAGCTTTGGGTGAATAATGAATATGTTTTGTGTTCATGGTATCGGGTTTTCCCTTTGTTTTATCAAGACTTTCTGCAAGCGAGTTCACAAGCACCCTACCCAACACTTTTTCCAACGTTTCCCGTGAAACCACACCCGGACGCAATATGACAGGCACTTCACCCGTCATATCCAAAACCGTGGATTCCACGCCGACATCGCAATCCCCGCCCGCAATTATAACGTCCGCCTTACCCATTAAATCCTCTATAACATGTTCTGCCTTGGTGGGGCTTAATTTGCCGGAAATATTTGCACTGGGTGCCGCTATCGGTGCACCCGATTTTTCTATAAGCTTAATAGCTATGGGATGATCCGGCATCCTGATCGCTACTGTAGAAAGTCCGCCGCTCGTTTCACGTGGAACAATATTACTTTTTTTAAAGATTAGGGTTAAGGGTCCGGGCCAAAATTTTTCCATTACCTTGTACGCGTTTTCCGGTATTTCTTTTACCAGTGGCAAAATATCTGCTGTTTTGGAGACATGTATTATCAACGGATTATCGGGGGGTCTGCCTTTGGCCTCAAATATCCTTTTTACAGCCCCGGAATTCAATGCATCAGCTCCCAAACCGTATACCGTTTCCGTAGGGAAAGCAACAATACCGCCTTCCCTCAAAATTTCAGCACATTTTTCTATCAGTTTGCCGTCTATATTTTCAGCATCTATTTTTATGATAATTGTATCCTTCATCTGTTAACACCTTTCAATCCCTCATTCAACACTTCCCCGGCAATAGGCGCCGCCGCTTCTCCCCCGGTTCTGCCTTCCGATTCCAATATAACCGCGACCGCTATTTGCGGATCCTCCGCAGGAGCAAAGCCTATGAACCAAGAGTGCACCTTCCCCGTTTCGTTTTGGGCCGTGCCTGTTTTTCCTGCCACGTCTACACCATGAATACGTGCATTCACCCCGGTCCCTTCCCTCACCGCCGCAACCATCATGTCTGTTATCTCATCGGCAATAGCATCCGAAATTATTTGGGTGCTTTCACTCTCGGCCAGGGTCACAATCATCCCGTCCTCATTTTTTATCTTTCCCACTATATATGGCGCCGCCATAGCCCCCTTATTGGCAAAAGTAGAAACCATGGCAGCCATATGTATAGGCGTTACCAATAGTTCCCCTTGGCCTATAGCGACTGCAGCCAAATCAGTAGGTTTCATATTATCGCCGTATGGATAACGGCTTTCCGCAATAGGCATATCCCCGCCTAATTTTTTGCCCATCAAAAATCTTTTGGACATCTGTGTGACATTTCTACCCCCAAGCTCTACCCCCATTCTCACAAAGTTGGTATTACAGGATACTATTATAGATCGTTTCAAATCCAGAAAGCCATGTCCCCACCTGTTAGCATCCGCTAGGGTGTATCCGTCTATGGTAATTGTACCCGTACAATTATAATTGGCATCTATTTCAGGATTTTCTAATACAGATGCGGCTATAACGAGTTTATATATCGATCCTGGGGGATACAGGCCTGTGAGACTCCTGTTGAGTAAAGGACTATTTTCGTCCTCCACGAGCCTGTCCCAGTCCTCCGCCAAACTGTTTGGATTATAATCCGGTTTGCTCACCGCTGCAAGCACTTCTCCGGTCTTGGGATTCATAGCTACGATAGAGCCAATCTTTCCCTTCAACAATTGTTCTGCCTTTCTTTGTAGATTATGATCCAGCGTGAGTGTTAAACTATGACCTTTGATAGGTTGTCCCGTGACGGTCTCCCTGATTTTTGCAACTGTATTATCACCTGTTAGAGCCAGAAGGTCACTGTTATAATAAAATTCTATCCCCGTCTTGCCATATTGTCTGGAACTGTATCCTATGGTATGACTATACAACTCGTCATAGTTATACAGCCTTTTCATTGTGCCGTCCCCTGACACCTTTGTCTCCGCCAGCACAATGCCGTTGCGATCATAGATAGTTCCCCTTACAGTTTTGTCCTCCACAGCCCATTGTCTCTTGTTATAAGGATTTTGTGCTGTAACCTCTGCCCTGAATATTTGGATATATGTTAAATATATAATTATACTAAGGAATAAAACGCTCATAAGTATTATTATATGAACTATTTTCCTATTACTTTCCAACCGAAAGAACCTCCTTATACATACATTAAAAACCCCGAGGGTAAACACACGGGTTTGTACCTACGTGCACTTGCTTCGTTTCCGACCTCTAACTTCTAACCTCCGGCCTCTAAACCCGAAATAGCCTGTAATATGCCAAAGGCTATAAAGGCAGAAATAAGGGAACTGCCTCCATAGCTGATAAAGGGCAGGGTAATCCCTGTAAGCGGTATCAATTTAATAACGCCACCGATTATGATAAAGGTTTGGTAACCATATATCAGGATTATCCCCAACGCAACTACCTTTTTGAAGGTCTCTTTGATAGTTAATGCTATTTTAAAACCCCTGTAGACTAATATAAAATATAATAACACTACAGCCATTCCGCCGAACAGTCCCATCTCCTCGCAGATTGCGGAGAAAATAAAATCCGTATGGACTACCGGAATGAAATCAGGACTTCCAAGCCCAAGCCCCGTCCCGAAAAAACCGCCTGCCACAATAGCAAACAAGGACTGGGTGATCTGGTATCCCTTCCCGGAAATCTGATCCCACGGATTAACCCATGTAACCAATCTGACCCTCACGTGAGCGAGCATAAAATAACTTAAAACAAGAATTATTCCTAGAGCCCCTATATTATAAAGCAGCAGCTTATAATCTTCCTCGTAAATGTAAAATATGCTTATAAATATGACGTAAAATAATACAGTCATCCCCAATTCCCTCTGCATCAACAGTAAAAAGAGATGTAAATAAACAATCGCCAAAAATACATATTTGTTTTTTATCAGCTGTTTATTTATAATCAATTCCCTATAATTCGGGGTTTTCAGCCTTCTAGAAAGTTCCCTCCAAAAATCCTTCAGGTAAAAACCGGATGTAGAATGATTACTGTTTAAAGAAACAGTATTGTCTGCGGAATTTTTGGGTGGCACAGCTTCGTTTTCAGTAGAAATTTCAGCTTCTTCGAAATTGGATCCTGATTTATCTGACTGCTCATGGTCCGGGTAATTGTGGTTTTGTAAGCGAGAATCGGAAACCTCATTATTATACGGTAATACAGCTTCGCGTTCCGGGAAAGTTAGGGCTTCTTCGGAACTTAGTCTTAATTTATAATATGCCGCAATAAAAAAGACAAAAAATATTTTAGTAGCTTCCGCCGGTTGGAAAGAAAAATTGCCTATATAAACCCAGTTAATTGAACCTCCAACATTGGTACCTAAGGTAAATGTAATCAAAAATAACAGCATGCTTCCGAAGATATAACCGTATATATATTTGTCCCAACCTTTTATAACACGAAATAATATGTAGGATATAAAATAGAGAACGATCCCCAATCCATACCATTTTATTTGAGCAAGCCCATAGTTTGGATTCAGGCGGTAGAGCATTATAATGCCTAAACTGACCAACATTGATATAATTAAAAATATATACTGATCCCCCATCCGTTTTTTTACGATGATTATATAAGAAGTTATCATCAGAACAATCACTCCGCCACCGGCTATCAATATTGACGGATCCGGTGGTTGAACATGTAGGGATAGGAGTATAAAAAACAAAACATTCACAATTATTAAAATATTAATAGGCCTTCGTATGCCCAATAAGCCACGGGGTCTCATTCTTCCACCGCCTCTTTCACAAACAGAAATTCGATTTGGCCCAAACCGATACGGTCCCCATTTTTAAGTTTGGCAACGTCTTCTATTCTTGTACTGTTTAAATATGTACCGTTTACACTGCCTTGATCCTCCAGAAAGTACTCCCCCTCATCCATAATTATTTTTAAATGCTTAGATGAAATATATTTATCCAATATTTGAATTATGTTATCTCTCGATCTTCCTATGGTCGTTTCATTCTCCAAATCATAAAATTCCTGGATATCAAAATCAAGGCGTTCTTTTCTGTTAATAAGTTTCAAATAAGGATTATTGCTCCCTTTTTGATTTATTTTGTTGATATGCTGTATATCCAAGTATATGAGCCTGATAATCCCATAAAGAAAGTAGTAGATCAAAATGATAAATATATATCTTATAATCCATGAGAGGATTCTGAACATGAATATTCACCTTCAATTTTTTAATGAGATCCCTCGTGGCACCATTTATACTGTCCGTCTCGGGATGACATCCGCTAGTTCCCCCGTAAGCGCCATTTATACTGTTCATCTCGGAATAACACTCTATTTTTAACATTGCTAGTGTGTCAGAGGGACGGGGGTTTTGACACATTTGCCTACTACCCGGGTACAGTAACGAGATTAAAATGTGTCAGAACCCCCGTCCCCCTGACACACCGGTTAGGCGAGCAGGGCCCGCCCTTACACATATTGTACACCAAAAATGAGAAATCTAAAACAAAAAATGAGGACTTCGTCCTCATCCTTGTTTTAGCTGCTCACAGCTGCCATTTTTTTGGCCTGATCCGTGGTAATTAAGGCCTCTATCATCTCTTGCAAATCCCCATCCATAAAACTGTCCAGTTTGTATAAGGTCAGATTGATACGATGGTCTGTGATGCGGCCCTGCGGAAAGTTATAAGTCCTGATTCTCTCACTTCTGTCTCCCGTTCCTACTTGGTTTCTTCTATCTTCCGCAATTTCCTTCTGCTGTTCTTGGATCAAGTTATCCAAAAGCCTTGCTCTCAAAATTTTGAGCGCTTTGTCTTTGTTCTTGAGCTGGGATTTTTCATCTTGACAAGATACAACCATTCCAGTGGGTATATGGGTAATACGAACAGCAGAGTCCGTTGTATTGACGGACTGGCCGCCGTTTCCGGAAGAACGGAACACATCGATACGGATTTCATTCATATCCAGTTCAAAATCCACATCCTCCACCTCGGGCAACACGGCCACTGTTATTGTAGAAGTATGAATTCTGCCACCCGATTCCGTGGTCGGAATTCTCTGTACACGATGGACACCGCTTTCATATTTTAACATGGAATAGGCACCCTTGCCTTTAATCATGAATATGACTTCTTTAAAACCGCCGAGCCCCGTATCGTTGGCGCTCAACATCTCTGTTCTCCAACCAACGTTTTCCGCATATCTCGTATACATTCTGAACAGATCCGCCGCAAAGAGACCGGCTTCGTCTCCTCCGGCACCCGCACGGATTTCAATGATAACGTTTTTATCGTCGTTAGGGTCTTTGGGCAACAGTAAAATTTTTAAATCCTCTTCTATAGAATTTACCTGTTCCTCCAACTCACCGATTTCCATCTTAGCCAATTCTTTTAATTCCTCATCCGAATCCTTGTCCCTGAGGATTTCATTTGCCCCGTCCAACTCCTCTTGTGCCGACCTATATTGCCGATATTTCATTACTACTTCTTCTAAATCGGAATGTTCTTTGACCAATTTTCTCCACTGATTCTGTTCGTTAATTATTTCCGGATCGCCTATTTTTCGGCTTAGGTCTTCATATTTTTCTTCTAAAAAAGCTAGTTTTTCCAACATCTTTATTCACCTCCAATTAAACAATGGTTCAACAACAGTTCAAACCGCTATGTTGCCCCAATGGCCACTCGATCCAGACCTGCTAAGTCTTTAAGTATATCAATATTTTTAAACCCGTTTATATTCAAAATTTTACTTACATCCTTTCCCTGACTATAACCAATTTCAAACAATAACCAACCGCCCTTTTTGAGATAATGTTTGGCCTCAGGTGTAATTTTTTTGTAGTAATCCAATCCATCTTCCCCGCCATCCAACGCTAAGCATGGTTCATAATCCTTTACGTTGCTGCCTAAGGTCTTTATTTCAGATTTCGGAATGTACGGCGGATTAGATACTATAAAATCATAAGTCCCATATTCATCCTGTTTGTTTATCGGTTCAAACAGATTCCCTGAATAAAACATAATTTTATGTTTCACCTTGTGAAAATCAGCATTTTTAACAGCCACTTTTAATGCGTTTGGGCAAATATCTATGGCCGTTATTATGCAATTATCGATATACTTTGCCAGGCTCACCGCTATGGCTCCGCTTCCCGTTCCTATATCCATTATTCTGACCGTGTGGGGGTAATAATTACTTTTGTAGATATCTATTATTTTTTCTACTAATATCTCCGTATCCGCCCTGGGTATCAGTACTCCTTTTTCTACCCAAAAATCCAAACCCATAAACTCCTGTCTATTTACAATATACTGTATAGGCATATGTTTTGCCCTTTTTTCTATTCCGATCCAAAATTCTTTTTGTATTTCTTTAGAAACTTCCTTTTCCCGATACATGTAAAGATAAATTCGCTCTACGCCTAACAAATTATATAACAAAACTTCCGCATCCAGCCCAGGTGTAGGTATATTTGCTTCTTTTAGCCTTTCCATGCCCTCCCTCAACAGATGGCCGATTGTCACGGTCGTTACCATAAGGCTTCGTCCTCGTTTTCCACTAAAACGTTTTTAAGGGCTTCCAAAGCCACCTCTATCTGGCTCTCGTCCGGCTCCCGGGTTGTCAATTTTTGCATCATCATACCCGGATAGCTGACTATGCTCATAACCGCAGATTGGCTCTTGCCGGCAATCTTTATAATTTCATAAGATATACCCGCGACTACAGGAAGTAACGCCAATCTGATCAACATTCTACTGATAGGGCCTTTCCAAGCAACCATTGAAAACAATACCATACTTATCATCATAACTATAAAAAGAAAACTTGTACCACATCTTGGATGGAGTGTCGAATATTTTTTTACATTCTCTATACTTAAATCTTCTCCGTTTTCGTAACAATAAATACTTTTGTGTTCGGCTCCATGATATTGAAAAACTCTGTGTATATCTTCCATTTTAGAAATTGCAAAAATATATGCTATGAATAAAGCTAAACGTAAAACACCTTCTGTCAAGTTTAACACTATTGTATTTGAAATAAACTTTTTGAGTGTGCCCGCCAGTAATGTGGGTCCCAAAATAAAAACACCGACAGCCACTAAAAGCGCAATAAATACCGAAAAATATGTTACTATATCCGCCAACCTATCCCCAAATATTTTTTGTAAAAATGCTTCGAATCTGCCGAGCTCCTCATCGGCGTCCTCTTCCGGCATTGCAATACTGACGGCATAATTCAGAGACTTGATCCCGAGTACCATGGAATCAATGAGGGCCAGCCCACCTCTCAAAAAGGGGATTTTGTTTAATCTATATTTTGTAATTATTCCTTCCACGGGCTCCTTTTTTACCACTATTTCGTTTTCCGGCGTCCTGACGGCTATCGCTATATCCTTGGGTCCCCTCATCATTACGCCCTCAATTACCGCTTGCCCGCCTATGCTCGTTGGTTTTATCACTTTATGACCTAATTTGCTCATTGTTTTTTTCCTTTCGGGTTATGTCCGAATGAATTCGGACCTACCAACTAATCGATCCTAATACAATTATACCTTATTTTATCAGTTTTAACATGATAATTACCGATTTTATTGTTTACCTTGCACTTTTAAATAGTATAATACTAATAAAGGTAAGCGGATTCGCATAAATGCGATTGCCACCAAAATGGTTTATTTCATTGTAACCATCCTGTAGGCTGATACAGGGTGGTTATTTTTTTGTTATTTAACCACTACATTGTAAATTCTGCCGGGAACATAGATCTCCTTTATGATTTGTTTTCCTTCTATAAATCCAACGAGCCTCTCGTCACCGCTGAATTGTTCCTTGACTTGCTCGGCAGTAGCATCCGCGGAAATCATCATTTGGCCCTTTACCCTTCCGTTTATCTGAACCGCAATTTCAACAACATCGTCTATAGTTTTTGCTTCATCCCATTCTGGCCATACAGCTTCATAAAGCATGCCTTCAAAACCCAACATTTGCCACAATTCCTCTGTGATGTGGGGTGAAACGGGATTTAATAACGTCAGTAATATCCTCATATCTGCTTTTGTTACACTTCCATAATCATAAATATCGTTAACGAGGGTCATCATGCTTGCAATAGCCGTATTGAATTTCATATGATCATAGTCTTCACTGACCTTTTTAATTGTTTTATGAATATTGCCCTCGAGCTTACTCGTTATTTTATCGCTATCCACCAACATTTCTTGCAGTCTCCAAACTCTTTCTAAAAATCTCCTGCAACCCCTCACTCCGTCTTGTGACCATGGCACGCTTTTTTCAAAATCCCCGATGAACATTTCATACATTCTCAACGTATCCGCACCGAATTCATCAATTACTTCGTCGGGATTGATGACGTTACCCCTGGATTTTGACATTTTATCATTATTTTCGCCTAAAATCATACCGTGGGAAGTGCGTTTTGCATAGGGTTCCGAGGTAGGAACAATTCCGCAATCGTATAAAAATTTATGCCAAAACCTTGAATATAACAAGTGCAGTGTAGTATGTTCCATACCGCCATTGTACCAATTAACAGGTAACCAATAATCAAGATTTTCCTTACTTGCCAATTCCTCATCATTGTATGGGTCGGTGTATCTTAAGAAATACCAAGACGACCCCGCCCAGTTTGGCATGGTGTCCGTTTCTCTTTCGGCATATCCGCCGCATTTTGGACAAGTGGTTTCCACCCATTCTCTGACATTGGCTAGAGGCGATTCTCCGCTGTCCGTAGGCTCATAGCTTTCCACTTCCGGTAGCCTTACAGGTAACTCGTCCTCCGGTACGGGCACCCAACCGCAATCTTTACAATAAACCAACGGAATCGGTTCACCCCAATATCTCTGGCGTGAAAATACCCAGTCCCTCAATTTATAATTTACTTTAGGTGTTCCAAGTCCTTTTTTTTCCAGCCACTTACTTATTTTTGCTATGGCGTCTTTTACCTCCAAACCGTTTATAAAGCCGGAGTTGACTATTATGCCTTCCTCCGTGTCCGTGTAGGCGGCTTCCTCTATATTGCCCCCGGCAACCACCTCTATAATGGGAAGGCCGAATTTTTTCGCAAATTCCCAGTCCCTGGTATCATGTCCCGGCACGGCCATTATAGCCCCGGTTCCATAGGACATTAACACATAATCGGAAATAAAAATAGGTATACTTTGCCCATTTACAGGATTTGTGGCTTCCACTCCCTCAATTTTAACACCGGTCTTGTCTTTTGCGAGTTCAGTTCTTTCAAATTCCGATTTCTTGCTCGCTTCTTCTTTATAATTAATGAGCTCGTCCATGTTTTCAATATAATCTGCCAGTTCCTCGATATATGGATGTTCAGGCGAAATTACCATATACGTAGCGCCAAACAATGTGTCCGGTCTGGTCGTGTATATGGTTATTTTTTTACCGCCGGTAATTTCAAAATCTACTTCCATACCCTCTGATCTACCTATCCAGTTTGTCTGTTGAATTTTTACCCTATCTATATAATCCACTAAATCCAGATCATTTAAAAGTCTTTCCGCATATTCCGTAATTTTAAGCATCCATTGGCTTTTTTGTCTTCTGACGACCTCAGCCCCGCACCGCTCGCAACCGCCGTTTACAACCTCTTCATTTGCAAGCCCGATTTTGCAACTGGGACACCAATTGATCGCCATCTCTGTTTTATAGGCCAATCCCTTTTCGTAAAGCTTTAGAAAGATCCACTGTGTCCATTTATAATATTTGGGGTCTGTGGTGTTTATCTCCCTAGACCAATCGAATGACAAACCGAGCATCTGTAATTGTTTTTTAAATCTCACCACATTATTTTTCGTGACTGTTGCAGGATGAATTTTATTTTGAACGGCATAATTTTCCGTCGGCAATCCAAAGGCATCCCAGCCTATGGGGTACAACACGTTATAACCCTGCAATCTTCGTTTCCTTGCGATAATATCCAGCGCCGTATATGGACGCGGATGACCTACGTGCAATCCTTCTCCCGACGGATATGGGAATTCTATTAGAGCATAATATTTTTCTTTATCTTTATCATTTGAAGCATGGAAGGCTCCCTTTTCCTCCCAAATTTGTTGCCATTTGCTCTCTACGTTTTTAGGGCTATATTGTTTCAATTTGTTCAGCTCCTTTGTTTTGGTTCTGCTTTATCCAAAAAGTAAGACCTTTCAACTCCAATATAGAGGCGAAAGGCCGCGATACCACTCTACTTAATTATTTTAAGATATAAGAAATAATCATCTCGATAGCCGTAACGAGGCCAACGATTAGGGCTACTGCTGTTTCACCCCAATGACTCAGGGACGAGTTCGGCTACTGTCCATGTTATTTTTCACCGGCCAATAACTCTCTGAAAACGGTTGATAACCTACTATTTCCCATCATAGTAAACTATTTTAGTGTTAGATTGTACTGTATCACACCAAATTATTCAACAAAAATTACCGGAAAGACACCAACGACGCAATTCAGGATTTTTTCAATGGTCCTGAATCGCCCCTGATGCTCCTTTATATTATCAAAATTACATATTAAATTTCTTCTTAAATCTCTCAACGCGTCCGCCTTTTTCAACACTTTTTTGTTTACCTGTAAAAAACGGATGGCATTGTGAACATATTTCTACCCTGATCTCTTTTTTGGTTGAACCTGTTTTAAAGGTGTTGCCACAAGCGCAGGTTACGTTTACTTCTTGGTATTCCGGATGTATGTCCTTTTTCATCACTTTCACCTCTCTCTGCACGTAAAGATATAACCTTTTGGACCTTAACCATTATATTATAGCACAGCCGTTTTCTTATGGCAAGATGTTATTTAAAGCCGTTTCCTGAGCATCTCTATAAATTCATTATTGTCCCTGGTTTCAACCAAGGAATTGATGATATGTTCCGTAATATCCTGTACAGGACTATTGCTCATAGCCCTTCTGATACTCCAAATGGTTTCAAGCTCCAATTGGTTTAACAGTAAATCTTCCCTCCTGGTACCGGATTTGTTGATATCTACCGCCGGGAAAATTCTTCTTTCGGATAATTTGCGATCTAAATGAATCTCCATATTACCTGTTCCCTTGAATTCCTCAAATATAACATCGTCCATTCTACTTCCTGTTTCGATCAATGCAGTTGCAATAACTGTAAGACTGCCGCCTTCCTCAAGATTTCTGGCAGCACCGAAAAAACGTTTCGGCTTATGCAAAGCACCGGGATCTAAACCTCCTGAGAGCGTCCTGCCGGTAGGCGGAATGGTCAAGTTATATGCCCTGGCTAATCTTGTGATACTATCCAATAAAACGACTACGTCCTTACCATGTTCCACCAACCCCTGGGCACGGCACAACACCATTTCAGCCACCTTAATATGATGTGTCGGCAATTCATCAAAAGTTGAATATGCTATCTCTGCGTCTATGGAACGCTGCATGTCCGTCACTTCTTCGGGACGTTCATCTATGAGAAGCACAATAATTTCAATATCAGGATGGTTTTTAGATATACTGTTGGCAATGGCTTTTAGTAGTGTGGTTTTCCCTGCCTTGGGAGGCGCAACAATTAAGCCTCTTTGCCCTTTACCAATAGGTGCAATAAGATCTATTAACCTTGTAGATAAACCTTGGGAATTAATTTCTAAATTGATTCTTTCATTTGGGAAAATAGGAGTAAGGTCTTCGAAATTTGGCCTTCTTGTAGCAGAATCCGGGCTGAGCCCATTGATATTTTTTACATAGAGAAGAGCTTTGAATTTTTCACCACTCTTGGGTGGCCTTGTGATGCCGGTAATTTTGTCACCGGTCCGCATATTGAATCTTCTGATTTGGGAAGGCGATATATAAATATCGTTATCGCTGGAAAGGAAATTTTCCCTTCGTAAAAATCCGTAACCATCGGTATGGATTTCCAATATTCCTGCCGCTATATTGATCTTCTCCCCGGGTGGGATTTCATCAGTCAGATGATCAGGCAGGCCCTTCAGTCGCCTTTCCTGCGATTTCAGATCCGTTTCTTTATCACCATATTCATTTATATCTTCTATATTATCACCGTCTTCATAAATTGGTATTTTGCTGTCCGCCGCTGTTTCTCTTATCAGTTCGATCAATTCGTTCTTTCTATACCTCGATAAATTTTTAATATTTAAATTTTTTGCTATCTCCCTTAATCGCGGCAATTTCATTTGTTCCAAATCTGGACTGCCCAAATAATTTACACCTCCGAATTTATTTTGCGTTACCTGAAAATGTCGTTCTGAATACATAGAGAATTTTTTCTTTAATGGGAAAACAGATGTAAAAATATGAACTTCTAATAGTATCCGTTAATATAATTCATTATTCTTTCGTTATCCATGTCCTCAAAATTATTATGTTTATATCCTTCCGCAGTTAAAATACCATCCTCCATAAACAATAATCTGTGAGAAACCCGTTTTGCAAAAGCCATATCATGGGTTATCACTAAAATTGCCATATCATCCTTTGCCAGGCCTTCTATAATATTAGCAATGCCCCCTCTCATCTCCGGATCCAGAGCAGACGTAGGCTCGTCAAAACACATCAATATGGGATCTAGGGCACATGCTCTTGCAATGGCAACCCTCTGTTGCTGACCGCCTG
Organism: Clostridiales bacterium; assembly: GCA_012519835.1. Lineage (GTDB taxonomy): Bacteria > Bacillota > Clostridia > Peptostreptococcales > Natronincolaceae > JAAZJW01. Next base: position 14,437 of record JAAYPJ010000071.1, read on the forward strand.
ACAATTGAAAAGGATAGGCAAATACTTTTTCACTCAAACCCAACCCCTCCAAGAGGCTCTTTGCTTTTTCCTCTGCCTCTTCTTTATCCATTTTTGCAACATAGATAGGGGCTTCGATAATATTTTCCATGACCGACATATGTGGGAACAGATTAAAATTCTGAAATACATACCCTACCTTTTTCCTTACCGTCCTCAATTCCTTTTTACTGCAACGCTGTGCATTGTCTTTTTTATCACCACATACAAGATATCCGTCTATTTTTATCGAGCCTTTGTCACTTTTTTCAAGTCCGTTTATGCATCTCAATAATGTGGTCTTACCGGCACCGGAAGGGCCTATTACCGTAACTATTTCTCCCCTGTTTATTTGAAATGATACATCATTTAGTACAAGATTATTACCAAAACTTTTATATAATCCTTCGATTTCTAAGGCCATGTTTTGCCCCCCCTTTGTCTAGCTGCTAATCGTCCGCAGACAAACATTACAAATTTCTTCACTCTCCTTAGTCGTGGAAATTTGATGTTTGGTTGCGTTTGACCTACCATCAATTTGTTACTCCCTTTGGTCGCACAAATTGGGTTAGGTCATTCCCCGCAGTCTCGCAACACAAATTTATTCGCTCCCTTTGGTCGCATAAATTTGGTGCTCGTTGCCTTTTTGCCCAACGAGTCTCACGAGTTGTTGGCAAAACGGACAGCGTAACGAGCAAAGCGAGTGGAGAAATGAGCAAAGCGAATGTTGCGTTTGACCTACCATCAATTTGTTACTCCCTTTGGTCGCACAAATTGGGTTAGGTCATAAACTATTGTTAATCATTGGTAATATGAGTGTCTCTTCTCCAATCTCTTGAATACTTCCGTAAACACCCCTATGATTATAAGATAATATACTCCTACCACCATTAAAGGGGTGAGGGATGCATCCCTGTTGGATGCAATCTCCCCCGCCCTCAAAAGTTCACCTAATCCTATTATATATACTAAGGATGTATCCTTAACCAAGGTGATTACTTCATTTCCTACAGGCGGCAAAACCCTTTTGATCACCTGCGGAAGTATTATCCTTCTGAAGGTTCTTATCTTGCTCAGACCTAATACAGCCGCCCCTTCGTACTGCCCAATATCTATAGATTCTATACCGCCTCTGAAAATCTCCGCAAAATAGGCTGCATAGTTTAACACGAACGTCAGGAGTGCCGAAGTGTTCCGTTCAAGGACTATGCCCACGTATGGAAGGCCAAAAAACACAACCACCAATTGAAGCAACAGGGGGGTGCCTCTCATAATCAAAATATACAGTTGGACTACCCTGCTTACTATATTTATTTTTGAAATCCTCCCAATAGCAACTATAAGTCCTAAAGGTATGGAAAATACGAGTGTTACTACAAATACTTCAAATGTAATAGCCAATCCTGATGTTAATGCAGGCAAAATTGAAAGTATATAAGACATCCTCACGTCCTCCTGTTAGTCATGTTAGTTATAACTAATTGTCACTGAACCACTTGTTATATATCTCATCATATGAACCGTCTTCTCTCATTTTATCTAAAACGTCGTCAATTAATTTTAAAAGATCCCCGTTTGTTTTTCTGAAACCTATTCCATATTCTTCATCACCAAAATCTTCTTTCGCTATTTTGTATTTTTCTTTACCTTTTTGTTTTATATAATATCTAACGTATACCTCATCACCTACAACAGCATCGCTTCTGCCAACCTCTAAATCCATCAATGCTTTATCATTTGTAGCGAATAGCACAGGTTTTCCTCCGTCAAATGTTTTTACTACATCGGGATATGCCTCTACGGCGTCTATGGCACTCGATTCACTTTGAATTGCTACCTTTTTACCTGCCAAGTCTTCCCGCTTATCTACACCGGAACCGGCCATAGTAACAATTATCTGTTTATTTGTTAAATAAGGTTTTGTAAAATCTACCTGTTCTTTTCTTCCCGGGGTGATGGTATAACCATTCCAAATTACGTCAATTTTGCCTGTGTTGAGCTCTGTTTCTTTCATAGACCAATCTATTGGTTGAAGTTTAAGTTCTATCTCTGCCCTTTTAAAAACTTCCTTTGCTAAATCAACATCAAAACCTACTAGATTATTTTGTTTATCCCTGAAACCCATAGGTGCAAATGTATCATCAAGTCCCATTATTATGTAGCCTCTTTCCTTAATTTCGTCCAAAGTTGGCCCCATAATTTTTTGTTCTTTTTCATCGGTTTCATCTGAAGATGTTCCGGTACCTCCATCACCATTTTCAGCAACTCCACCTGAAACTTCTTTGTAGGTATCTTCGGCATCCTTGTCTTTTCCCCAGCATGCAGACATTACTACTGATGTAATTAGTAATAATGCTAACAGGATACACGTTTTTCTAAGGCCTCGCTTGTTCTGAAATGTTTTCATAATTTTCTTCTCCCCTTTGGTTTTTTATTTCGGCTACTTGTCTGGACAAGTACCACCTATTAAATTATATTATATTATGTAAATAAGTCAAAGTGTTTTAAGCAGGATTTACTGTGAATAATTCAGATCCCTCGTAGGCCAAACTCATTCTGTGCGTCCCAGGATAGCAGAATTGTGGGGCTTCCATAGCAATGACAACCCGATCCGTTAATATGCGTAACTGGGCTTTTTGCTGAATCTATGAATAGCTTCTATAAAACGGATTGTACCGGTTTCGGATCTCATGACCACAGAATGAGTTTTTGCGGTATTACTACCGGTAAAAACAACACCCTTCAACAGCTCACCGTTAGAAATTCCTGTGGCTGCAAAATAGACCTCTTCACTTTTGACTAAATCATCCATAAAATATACTTTTTCCACATCTGCACCCATTTCCACACATCTTCGCCTTTCCTCGTCCGTATAGGGCACCAGTTTCCCTTGAAATTCGCCGTCCAGACATTTTAACGCGGCGGCGGCAAGTACGCCCTCCGGCGCTCCTCCTATGCCCAACATGATGTCGACTCCCGTATGTTCAAAACAAGTAGCCATAGCGGCAGCCACGTCCCCGTCACTGAATAATTTGATCCTTGCACCTGCATCACGGCATTCCCTTATTATATCTTCATGCCTGGGCCTATCTAACATGGTTACGGTTAAATCTGTGATATCCTTGTTCAAAGCCTTCGCCGTAATTTTTAAAGTTTCGTGTATAGGAGCATCTATGTTTATTTTACCTGCCAGCTTAGGGCCTGCCGCAACCTTATTCATATACATATCCGGAGCATTCAGCAGGCATCCCCTTGGAGCCATGGCCACTATAGCAATCGCATTGGATAAACCCTTAGCAACAGACGTGGTACCGTCCACGGGATCTACGGCAATATCCACCTTGATAGACCCTTCTTTGCAGGTTCCGACCACTTCTCCTATGTATAGCATTGGAGCCTTATCCATTTCACCTTCTCCAATAACAACCGTGCCCTCTATATCCATTGTTTGAAACATTTTGCGCATTCCGTCCACACCGGCCTGGTCGGCAAGTTCCTTATTGCCCCTGCCCATATGTTTAGCTGCACCTAAAGCCGCAGCTTCCGTTACTCTAACCAAATTAAGTGCTAAATTTCTATCCAAAACATCCACCCCCCTTTTCGAAAAAATATCTTACCGGTCATCCTTATTATACGTGGTTTTTGATATCAACGTCAATTTTATTTCTTGCTTTTTTCCCAGTCCGCAAGAAACCTTTCTATCCCTATATCGGTCAAAGGATGAATAAGCATCTGCTTTAAAACCTTATACGGAATAGTTGCAATATGTGCACCTGCCGTAGCGGCCTCAACCACATGCAGGTTATGCCTGATACTTGCGGCAATCACCTCTGTATCAATATTGTAGATTTTAAAAATATAGACTATGTCCCTGACTAATCTTATTCCCTCATGGGCTACATCGTCTATTCGTCCGACAAAAGGACTCACAAAACTTGCACCGGCCCTGGCAGCCAACAGAGCCTGGGCGACGGAAAATACCAGAGTCACATTTGTTTTAATCTTTTTGCTTTTTAGAATATGTACCGCTTTCATACCTTCCTCTGTCATAGGTATCTTAATAACAATATTTGCATGAATTTTTGCCAATTCCTTGGCTTCTTTTACCATCTCTTCGGAAGTTTCACCTATCACTTCCGCACTTATGGGTCCGTCCACCAGTTGTGTAATCTCAGTTATTACCTGCTTAAAATCCCTGCCTTCTTTTGCAATGAGTGACGGATTTGTGGTTACACCGGCCAAGACGCCCCATTTGCTTATTTCCCTGATCTCTTCTACATTAGCCGTGTCGATAAACAGTTTCATGCCATAATCTCCCTTCAATAATATAATCTGATTGATATTTTTATCTACCATCTTTATATTATACAGGAAACCTGCATTATATAGTAGTTATAAATTTTCAGGGCAATATCCCTTGCATATTACCAAAAATATAACTATAATTAGGTTAATATATGCAATTATACATGATTGTTTGGTTTTTAACACAACTTCCAAAATTGCATCCAGAAGGGAGGAAATTTTAAATAATATTATTGAAAGGAGTGAAAACATGGTAAGTCTAGATGAAAAACGGGGAAGGGATCAATGGATTTCCAGATTCGGATTTATTATGGCGGTTGCAGGTTCCCAAATAGGGCTGGGCAACCTTTGGAAATTCCCTTATTTGGCCGGTTCCAACGGCGGTGGCGCATTTGTTTTTGTATATTTAATTATTGTACTTTTGGTAGGCTTCACACTGACGTTAGGTGAAATGATAATAGGCAGACATACGCAATTAGGTGCCGTAGGTGCATATAAAAAACTCAGTAAAAAATGGACCTGGTTGGGAGGTCTTGGTGTATTAGCAGGATTTCTAATTCTTTCTTTTTATAGCGTCGTAGGTGGTTGGATAATTAATTATATGGTAAAATCGGTTACCGGAACATTGGGTACCGCTGATTTCGGTGGATTTATTACCAGCCCTGCCGCGCCTGTTGTTTATCACGCAATTTTTATGTTGGCTACTTTGGCAATAGTTATAGGCGGTATCAGCAGCGGGATTGAAAGGGCCTCCAAGATACTGATGCCTGCTTTATTTGTTATGACCCTTATCGTTATGGTGCGTTCGCTCACTCTTAGCGGCGCCATGGAGGGAGTTAAATTTCTATTGACACCGGATTTTTCAGCCATTAACGGTTCTGTTATATTGGCAGCTTTGGGTCAGGTTTTCTTCTCTTTGAGCCTTGGTATGGGCTGTATAGTCACTTATGGAAGCTACCTGAATAAGGATGAAGACATAATAAAGGATTCCATGATAGCACCGTTACTTGATACTGCTATGGCCATACTTGCAGGTTTAACAATTTTGCCGGCAGTTTTTGCATTCGGGTTTGATCCTTCTGAGGGTCCGGGACTTCTGTTTGTTACTTTGCCGTCGGTGTTTGCCAAAATGCCCTTGGGTAATTTCTTTGCATTTATATTCTTTACCCTGGTTTTCTTTGCAGCCTTGACATCCGCTATCTCGTTACTGGAGGCAACTGTGGCCTATATGGTGGATGAAATCAAATGGAATCGTAAAAGATCAACTATTGCTATGTCGATTATAATTTTCCTACTCGGGACTGCTGCTTCATTAGGCCTTGGAATATGGGATCACATCACGGTATTACCGGGAAAGGATATATTTGATTCATTAGATTTTACAGCCAGCAACGTCTTGCTCCCCCTAGGCGGAATGTTTATGAGTATCTTTATAGGCTGGTTCTGGGGACTTGAAAGGGCTATCAAAGAGGCCTCTAATGAGGGCAAACTTGCATTTAAACTGGCACCTGTTTGGGGTTTCCTAATAAAATATGTAGCCCCGATAGCCATTGCAGCCGTATTCCTGGAGTCTTCGGGATTATTAAAGGTAATTAAGAATTTATTTTAAAAGGCTCGGGTTTGATTGATTTCAGAAAATACGTTATTTGTGGGTTATTGATGAATAATTGTTAAACATAATTTAATATAGTTAAACCATTATAAAAACATCCCCGGATTAATCCGGGGATGTTTTTATAAGATCACCTGAGAACACTCATGTCTACCAATTTACTTTTCTATTTCTTAATTTTTAGAACCTTTGTTGCAACATTTTCGCCGTAACCGGCTACAATTGTCAAATCACCGTCACCGCCATCCGGAACCTTAAATGTTGTGTTGTACTTTCCATCACCACTGGATTTTACGCCGTCAAAATAAACTATTTTCCCTTTGCTGTCTACAACTTTGATTGAAATCAATCTATTTGGGCCGGTGTTGCCGTTTAAAGCAATCTCATCACCAATTTTTGCTTTCATGGGATTTATTTCTAATGTAACCGGGGTTCCCGGTTCTACGACGACTTCCCCGAAATTCGCTATTAAAGTTACAGCTTCTGCCGGCATGGTGTAGGTAAAAGCTGCTTCTGTGCTCACTTCTTCTTCGCCGGTTGTCCAGTTTATGAATTTGTAGCCTTCTGCTGCAGTCGCTGTTACCGGGATTTTGGCACCCTTTTTATACTTGCCTGATCCTGTTACTGTTCCTCCCTTTATCGGACTGGCCTTCAGGGTCAGAGTATAGGTATCAGGTTCTACCGGAGGCGTATATCCGCCACCACCCGAGGAAGGCTCCCTTTCTTCCTTAGGGGGATTTCCGATACCTGAATCAGATACCTTGTCACCGCCAATTTTTTTAATTGTGTCTTCAGCATTTTTAACCTCAGCTGCCGAATCGAGTGTAAGTTCGTTTATTGTTGTGCCTTTGTCAACGTTGAGTTTTATATCCGAAAGATTTTTATCTACCTTTATTTTATTTATATCGGTCTTGCCCTGAGTTGATAAAACTATATCGTCGGATTTAATTTCAACACTTTCAAATGTTCCTTCCAGTATTATTTCCTCTCCGGCTGCCTTTTCTGATACTATTATCTTTATACCTTTTGTATCTACCGCTACAATACGGACATTGCCGCCGGGAGTGCCTTCGATGATTATGTTGTTATATTGTCCACCATTAATGTGGATACTGTCTTTTCCGCCGCCGTAGATGGATGTTGTCCCTTCCACTGTTACATTGTTTAAAGTTACATCTCCGTCCCCTACTTTTTCGGAAATTATAAGGTTTCCTTTAATGACGGTATTTTGCAATATGACCCCGTCGGCATTGATGATAACATCGGTTTTTATAGTCTGTATACCATCCTCGGGACCGTATGTACCGGCGATATCGAATGTTGTTATAGTCTTTTCATCAATAGTAATCTTCATGCTTCTGTCCAATATGACCGCGGCTTCTGCACGGGTGGCATTGGCTTTCGGTTTAAAGCTGCCGTCCGGATAGCCGGTAATCAATCCCGCCGCAGCTGCTTTAGCCACAGGTTCTTTCGCCCAAGCAGAAATTTGGGCACTGTCCGTAAATGTTTCACTTTCATTCACTGACCCTGCTTTTGTTGCGTTAACAACCATCGCTGCTATCTGTTCGCGTGTGACGGGATCGTCAGGGCCGAACAGGGTATCACTGTAACCGTTTACCAGTCCATGGTAATTGGCTGTTTTGATATAGTCTCTAGCCCAATGGTCGGCTGTATCGCTGAACACCTTTCCGAGGCCTGATTTCAGATCAAATGCCCTTACAAGCAGTGATGTAAATTCTGCTCTGGTAATATTGTTGTTTGGTCTGAATGTACCATCAGGGTATCCTTCAATAATTCTTCTGTTTACCAGGTCTTCGATTGTATCTTGTGCCCAGTGCCCTTTTATGTCCGATAAAAGGTTATCGGCAACAACCGCAGAGATCGAACTGAAAATCATGGTAAAGATGATGACTGCTGTTATGAAAACATTAAAAACTTGTTTCTTTTTTATCACACTGAAAGCCCCCTTTCTGTCTTTTCATAAGGTCCTTAATAAATTTAACAGTATATATTAATTTATAATCCCTAAACCTCCTTTCCTCATATTACTTATATGGTACTAGGGTGTTCTGTCATTCTCTGTTCATTTGTCATCACCCCGATGTTAGACTACCATGCACAAAACAAAAACTGTCGATTAATATAATAGGTTTGTTACTCGAGCTGCATTTCAACAAGAAAGTTCGTGAAACGCTGCCCGAATATATCATTTAAAATTACTACTCTCATGGTGCCCTCTTTCCCTGTTTTGGATTTAAGGGGTTTACCATTGTCTTCATACACCAAATATACATTGTTTTTCTCCAATACCTCATCCATTTTTACAGCAGATGTATAATTATCTACACCTATTGTAATTATTTTTTTATACTCATTGATGATAGCCGGATCAATCTTATTAAAAACCTCCGATAATGGTGTGCATGTAAATTCATGTTTTGTTATTCCCAATGTCGAATTAATAGCAAGTTTTTTCTTAACCGCCGGTAGTTGTTTTACATCTTCCAATGTCACTATCCCCATAAGGTTGTTTCCCGCTTTGATCCTTATTTCACCTTCATCGAGCCTTTCTACACGGGAATTCAAATATAAAAAAATACCTACTATAACAGTCAAACATATTATTATTATAATAATTGCTTTGTTTGTTAATTTTACTTTTGAAGCTTCTACAATCAACACCCCCTTTATTCAACGCCCGTAACAAACTCTTCTACCTTGAGCGGCACCGGTTCGGCGGTTTCGTTCAACACCAATTCACGATAGGCTCCAATAGCCGAATTGACACCGTTTATTAATGCTTGGGTACTGATTGTAGCGGCAGTTATTTGTATCACTTCATTCGGTTTGTTTGCTTCAAGTACTACTCGCTGCAAATACTCCTTTATGCTTTTACCCTTGAAACGGTCCAAAAACCAACCCTCTGTCAAACTTTCAGCGTAAATCAGTGTCTCCTCGTGATCTATGATTTTTACATCCCTAACTTGATTTTGTTCCCCATCGATAATAACGACAGTGTTAATATGTCCCCGAAATCCCACAGGGACTACCATAAAAGCATAATCATTTCCATCCGCGTTTTTTATCCTGAAAACCTTCTTTACCGCGGAAAATTTTTCAATTATGTTGTCACTTAATTTAATTGGTTTAATGTCATCCTTATCTATATTCGGGATAACATCCCGGATTATTTTTAATTCATTTTTTGTTATTGTATCGGAACCACAACCGGTGATTAAAATGACAATTAACAGAACAATTGCTATAGCCGAAACACCGTTTTTCAATATTTATCCCCCCAAATGTGCTTTTTCACATAGCCCGTGTACAGTATGTTCTATTCTACAGTTTTAATGCGAAGTAAATTTTCAATCGAGGGTAATTCTTTTTGCCCGTCCCACGTAACACCATAACTATCTTCATTAATGGTTAAAACTCCTCCATAGAGGTCTTTACCGTCAACTTTAACACTTTCACCGTTCATATCAATAATTTCAAAATTTTTATCTTCTATATTTTTTACACGGACTTCCTCCAATATTTCCCCCAAAGAAACCCCTTTTAATCCGTCAGTTTCGGTTTCCCCCAGCAATCTTGCCATTTGTTCCGGAAATATAGCGGCATCGGCATTTGTTGAAAACCAGGCTATGTTCTTTACATTCATGCCGAGTTTTATATACGGTGAAATATTCATCGGTGAACCTTCACCTTCAATCTTGATATAATACCTTTCACCGACAACATTCATCGATTCGTTTTTCAGAAATCCGTCAGCAGATTTCATTGTAAAAAGGGCTTCATTGTTTACATTATCGAACCTGAAAAAAACCTGAGCTAATTCTATGGAATCATCCTTATCTCCGTAATATTCATATGAATAAGGCTCTATGCCCTCGGCTAAATTTTTAAATACCCAGACTGAATTTATATCTTTTTGGGGAATTTCTTCATACAGCACTATTTTATCTACCATACGTACCCAGTATGGGCCAAACTCACCCTGTATACATAATCTTGCAGGCCTTGTATCGGTAGGGAGTTCAGGATTGCCATCCACAGCCAATGCCAGGATCAATTCATAATTTTCCACAATTTCAGGTGTAACTAAACAATAATAACCGTCCCTGCCTGCAAATCCCAGCCCTTTGTACTCCTCCATGTTTACACCCACCTGTGCTAAAACATCCTTTACGGTGGGACCTGCGGCTTTAAATTTTTCTAACAAGCCCGTTGTTCTTGTTAAACTCGCATCAATTCCTTTTTGGTCCAATTCTCTCATTTCTCCAACGGTTATTTTCTTCTCCCCGCCTTTGGCACCTTCTATTACTACAACTTGATTTTCATAGTCCTCATTCCCCGTACTTCTTGCACTGGCTATTTCTTTCTTGCCGCATCCTGTGAGGGATATGAGACCGATTAATAGGAAAACAATGATTCCGTTAATAAGATTTTTATTCATATGTTCACCCCCCCATATGTGTAAAATCAAACAAATGAATAGTAAAAAGGCAAAACCCCCTTATATAATATGACTAGGTAAAAACACAACCAAAAGGGGGCTTTGCAATACCTAAAATATGAGCGTTAAGACGTTATAATGATTGACTATTTTGCTTGCAGGGCCCTCATTATAATTGCAGCGGTTTCCGCTCTGGTAGCATCTCCCTTAGGACGGAAGGTATTGTCCGGGTATCCGTTGATAATCCCGTTTTCTACTGCAGCAGCTACACCTTTCCCGGCCCAACCTGAGATGTCTGCACTGTCTATAAAGGATATTTCATCCTTTAACTGATCAAACCCGGCAGCCCTTACAATCATTAAAGCCATCTGTTCACGGGTAATAGTATCATTAGGACCAAACTTCTCATCACTATAACCGTCAACGATACCGTGAGCATTAGATGTTGCTATAATATCTTTTGCCCAGTGCTCGGCAGTATCACTAAAAATTTTACCTGTCTTTGTTTCTAACTCAAAGGCCTTTACTAATACAGAAGCAAATTCCGCCCTGGTAATGCTGTTATTGGGCTTAAATGTTTTGTCCGGATAGCCGGTTATGGCCCCCTTTTCTATCAATGTTCTAATATCCCTTTCCGCCCAATGGCCGACAATATCTGCACCAAGTTCCTTTATCGGCTTTTGGCCTCTGTTTTTCAGCTCGATGCTGGCAATTCCGGAAATTGACTCGGATCCGGTAGCAGCAGGCCCTACAAGGCGGAGCGGCCAACTTTTATCGGATTCAGGTATAGGTGTTCCGCCAATTGTATTAGCAACAATGTAATCGGCATTTCGGTCAATATTTTTGCTGTCAATGGTTACAACACTGCCATCAGCCGCGGTGATTACTATATCATAGCCGGCCTGAGCTAGTTCCAGATTGAAAGCATTACCGGAATGTTCGTCCTGATCATCGACATAACCTGCCAAGAGCCATAGGGGCATACCTCCCCAAACCCGGCCTTTAGAATCAGTATAGCTCGCCAAATGGTTAGCACCGAATGTGCAGGTGAGACCTGACTCAAAGAAGGTCTTGCTTACCTCAAGATATGTACCACCAATTTCTCGGCCATCGAGTTCGAATGTCCAGTCGCCTTGGGGAACAGAATATACCTTGATTTCCGTGATATACTTAGCCGATAAACCGGCACAGGACGGATATTGTACCCCGCCACCATAATAGTAGTGCCAGTAAGGTTCGGGTAGGGTTTCATGCATATCCCACTGGCCATAGATATGGTCATCAGGTGTAAAGAACAGGCGCATACCATCCTTGTAATCAGGCACATATTTGCCATTGGCAAACCAGGCCAGAACAGCATCCCCCTGCCGTTCTTGCACGTGGGGATCAGGATAAATTGAGGAATATGGAAGCCTTGTCTCCCAACCGTCCTTGGCCACAAGCACTATTTCGGTACCTGCCCCCATGCCGCCTACAAGGCTGCAAAGATCCCTAATACGGGTACCTTTTATGGCATCCTCTATTTTGAAACCGCCGGGGTAGGTCTCATCCGCATCCCAGATATCATCGGGATTGTTAGTAATACCTTCATACCTGTAAATCGTTTCTCCATCCCCAATCACATCAAAACCGCTTTCGTTTTCCATCCACATGTAATCGACGGTTTTTTCTGCCAGGATGGTTACATTATCTTCCGCATATTTGACAATGCGAACTTCGGGCGGAGGCTCAATAGCTGCAAAATCGGTAAGTTCAATCTCCGCAATACCCCCAACACTGTTGCCACCCAAAGCTCCATTGTTGGATACGCCTGCACCGACCAAACGTAAAGGCCATGATTTGTCGATCAGATCTTTCCCATTGCATTTATTTGCAATAATATAATCACTATCGCTACTGCCATCAATATCCTTAATATCAAAATCCTTACCATAGCCGTCCCCGGCCTTCACGATAACCTTATATCCATTCATTGCCTGGGTTTTATCGTATTTATGCGGCTGCCAGTCATCCACCCAACCGGCCAGGAGTCGTAGTGGTATACCCGACCAGGTATTACCGTCGCCATCCTTCCATTCTTTTTTATGACAAGCCAGGCCCTCTTCGAATTCGGCTTGCGAAATAACATAACTGATCTTGCCTTTCAAGGCGAGGTTCCAACTGCCTTTTGCAGCCGGCGGGGTCTGCAACTCAGGTATTTCTATCCTGGCAATATTTCCAACAGCAGAACCGCCGAGGGAACCATCTTCTTTGGCCACGCCTGCACCCACTAGGCGCAATGGCGCAGATTTTTCATCGGTCAGCAGTTCACCATTGATTTTGTTGGCAATGATATAGTCGTTGCTACGTGCCACATCGGCGCTGTTAAAGGTTTTTGCAAAACCATCCTCTGCAATCACTTTCGCTGTATAACCTTCCGCAGCTACGCTATCGCTGAAAGTCCAGTGGGCTTTGTCCTCAATATCATCTATTGCGCCGAGAAGCACCCAGAGAGGTATGCCTGACCAGACGTTATTTTTGTTATCAGTCCATTCAACATAGTGGCCTGAGCCTCCACAAGCTAATCCTTTTTCAAATTCCTTTTGGGTAATGGTGCCGCCCAATTTACCGAGCAACTCCAGTTCCCAGCCATCCGAGGCCTCCGGAAGGCCAACAAGTTCAATTCGAGCAATGTTACCTACCTGTTGTCCGCTTTTAATTTTTGAACCTTTGAGGTGAAGCGGCCAACAATCTTTCCCGGCTTCGGTTTTTAGTGGAAGCGGTTTCCCGTTTAAGGTGTTCGCCACAATAAAACCATCATCACGAGCAATGTCGGAACTTTTGAGAGTTGTATCCCATCCGTCGCCTGCAGTTACCTTAATGTTATAACCTTTGGCGGCGAGATCATCATTGAAGTTAAAATGCGCGGGGCCCGGATCAGGGTTATCGTCAACCATACCTACGAGCACCCAAAGCGGTACCCCTTCCCAAACATTGTTGTCATCGTCGGTCCAAGAAGCCTTATGTGTGGGACGGCAGAGAATGCCCTCTTCAAAGTAGGACTTAGTAACAGTCTCCTCCCTGGCACCCGAAAGTTGAAACGTCCAATCCGTTGGTGCGGCACCATCTGTTGGTGCAGTGCTATCCGTCGGTGCAGCGCCACCGGTGCCCACAACCACCTTCACCGCGGCAGTGGCTGCAGCCTTCACAGCATTATAATCGGTTTTGTCACTGATACCGGCTGCATAGTAAAATTCAACTCTGTCACCGTTAACAAGTTGAATCAGGTTTAGAGCATCATCTTTGTTATTGAAACCATCTTTGAAAACATCGTTGACGTATGCGTACCACTGACCTCCACCCTTATCAAAATTGTATTTCCCCACGTTATCCAAAAGAAGGGAACCTCCTGATTTTTCATAGTTTTTATCGGTAACGTCATAGGTGAAACCTCTGGCATCTGCAGCAGTCTGAAGTACCCCTAAAGGTGTATTCCTGTCAACATTATAGGTCCCTCCCGAGTTGTAGGCGGTCACCTCAAACGTTTCGCCGGGTGTCAGCGCCATCGTTCCTTCATAAAGAACTTCCATTGGCGTTTCAGCCAGCGCTGTTTGTGGTAAAATTCCTATTAGCATAAATAGTATACATAATATTGCCAGCGACCTTGCCGGCGGTGAGCCCGCAAATTTCTTCCTGTTTTTACTCTTCAAAA
>JAAYPJ010000072.1 GCA_012519835.1 Clostridiales bacterium
CCCCTGTAGACATCTATGATATACCCCATGGTCTGAAACGTGTAAAACGATATACCCATGGGCAGGGCTAAATTCCAAAAAGAAAACTGCTTTCCGCTGCCAAAAGCCTGATAGATATAGTTGACATTTGCTATGGCAAAATTAGTATATTTAACTATAGCCAGAATCCCTAGGTTCAAAAATAAGCAAAACAGAAGCCACTTTCGCTGTCTGGATTTTATAGAAGCCTTGTAGCTCTTTTTCTCTTCCCGTGTTAATTTATCCTTATGCCTGGCTAAATATCTCGATTGAATCCCGTACAGATCACCAATTTCATAACCTGCAATATAGGTTGATATGGTTGTCAAAAAAATATACAGTATAAATTTCGGACCTGCAAAATAGTAAAACAGGTAACTTGCTCCTAAAAGCAGTTTCCATTGGTGTCCTTTGGGGATCGTATAATAAACTATGAATAATAACGCTATAAATATTATAAAACCATATGACGTAAAAAGCATAAACTCACCCTATCGATATTATAAATATGTCCCGGGGACATTTCACCCGATACATCAAAAATGTCTAAACATTGAATCTATATACCTACTCGGACAAACGTTCAATCAAATTATACAAAGCCCTGGCAGAATTAAAATTATCCGGTATTATCTCCTCTACCGGGATTTGAACATCAAACTCACTGTCAATTTCAGCAACCAACGTTATGATGTCAAAGGAATCCAATACACCGTCATCAATCAGGGTTTCACAGGTCCCAAAATCAATATCCGAATGCATATCTTCCAAAATTGCTAACAAAATGTCCATATCTATTTCCCCTTTTTTCCCATGTTAACATGTTCTTTTAAAAATGCCCTGTCTATTTTTGCATTTGCAGTCAGGGGCATCGTTTCTAATCTTTCTATATGATTCGGGATCATATACCTGGGCAACATCTGCTTTAAATCTGCAGTGATTCGTTTTTTGTCCGTATCCCCTGCATAATATAGTATAATTCGCCCCTTGTTGTCATCATAGATACAGCAAGCACTTTTAATACCTTCAAGCATATTCACATTTATTTCAATCTCCCCAAGCTCGATTCGATGTCCCATATGTTTGATCTGGTGATCCTTTCGGGAAACAAATACAAGTTCTCCCCTCTCGTTGTATTTCCCGAGATCGCCGGTCCTGTAAATAAGCTCCGGGTACGAATCATTTAAGGGATTCTGCACAAACACCCTACTAGTTTCATCAAAGGCCCTGTAATAGCCTAATGTAAGCGGGGTTCCTCTGATACATATCTCCCCTAATTCCCCCTCGGCAGGTATGTTGTTATTATCATCCAACAGTATAATTTCCGTATTTTTAAAGGGCCTTCCGATAGGTAAAATTTCATTTTCCTCAAAATGACGATTCACTTCAAAATAACAGCATACACCTGTGGTTTCCGTAGGACCGTACAAATTTATAAACCTGGCACTCGGCAATGCTTTTTTCCATATGTTAAATTGCTTGACAGGAAACAGTTCGCTGGCAAAAGCAATGGTATGCAGGTATTTGGGGATTAAACTGTCAAACAC
>JAAYPJ010000073.1 GCA_012519835.1 Clostridiales bacterium
GAACCTGCAGATTCGGTAACAGGGATTCCTGAATGATCCGAGCATACTGCATACTTTCCGTCAATAAACTATTGGCCTTTTCAAGTTCGATATGAGATATGTTCAGTTCAGACAAAGCCGTTCCCAGACGACGATTAGCAATAGAAATCCACACCGCGGCTACAATTGTAACAACCAACAACAATGCCGACAACAAAATAACCTGCCAATATTTTTTGACAACATCAATTATATTGAACTCCCCTAAGGATTCATAGGGTCCCAATTGTAATTCGCGAAAGAGTTCATGAACCGAATTATAATCCTCGGGAATTGTCCAACCGCCGCTCTGAGCAGCCTTAGCCGCATGTGAATCCTCAGGCAGGGTTAGCAATGCAACAGCCACATTTTGCGCAATCAGGCTGTCTGTATGTAAGGCTTTAGCAAAAGGCCATTCGGGATAGAGCCCGGTGCTGTGCCTAAAGGGAAATTCCGAATCATACTGTTCGTTAATTATTCGAATAAGACTCAAATCGATTTTACCTTCCTCAGCCATGCGCTCCAAGGTATCCGTACGGACTGCCCCGATATCAGATTTCCCTTCAAGAACGGAAAAAACCACCTCTTCATGATTTCCGGTGGACCTGAATTCTGCAAACTGATTTGGATTAATTCCTTGGGCCTTGATCTCCCGCAACTGCATAAGCCATCCGCCAAACGATTTTTCATCGGCAGCCAAAACCTTACGCCCCGGAAAATCACGAATAGTGCGAATATCATCACAATCGACACGAACAAACAGCACACCGCCAAATTTGGTATAGAAACCCCCGGGACCTGCATTTCGAAATGTAGCAATCCGGGAAATCCCATAATTCGCCTCCAGTTCAATATAATGTCCCGTATTAGTAATTATGAAATCAACACGTCCCGCTTCTACCTCCGGATATAATTCGTCAAAATCCAAAGGCACCAAAATAAATCTATGTTCCTGAATCTTGTTCCCAAGATAATCAACCAATGGCTGCCAGGTTTTGATTGCTGCCGATTTTCCCTTATTAGCTAAAACACCGATATGTATTTCCGAAACATCCGCCCATGCAACGATCGGCATCGACACGATCAGAACCGCCAAAACCGAAATTACTGCTATACTGACAAACCTATCCCGCATATTTATAAGCCCCCCAAAATCATCCTAAGCGATTTCAACCCGATTACGGCCGTTTTGTTTAGCGACATACATTGCAGCATCCGCCCGCGCTATCAACCGCTCCCCGGACTCCCCTGCTCTGAGTTCCGCGATGCCAATACTGACAGTAATGTTAATATTTCCCATAGCTGAAATGAGCCCCCGTTTTTCAACCATGGAGCGCAATCGTTCAGCTACAACAAGCGCCTCTTCCCTTGAAGTTTCGGGCAATATCACTCCAAATTCTTCACCGCCCAAACGACCGAACACATCAATTTCCCGGATACCTGATGACACGACGGTAGTAAAATGGCAGAGTGCTTGGTCCCCTACTGCGTGACCGAATTGGTCATTTATATTCTTAAATTTATCAATATCCAATATCATAAGGCAGAGTGCCTTATTTGTCCTTTTGACCTTTTTAACTTCCATCTCCAAAAATTCCAGGAATCTACGTCTGTTGTACACCTTAGTCAGGGCATCCCTATTCGCCATAATTCGTAATTTTTCTTCTATTCTTTTACGAGCAGCAATTTCAGAGGCAAAGTTCTCGTTGAGTGCCTTCAAGTCCTTAGCCTGCCTTTTTAACTGATCGGTTTTAATCAATAGTTCCTTTTTTGTTTCCAGAAGTTGTTCCTGCAAACGATCACTGATCCGAATCAAGCACTTTTGTTCCTGATAGCATCGGCGAAAAGCATCAATAAAAACAGCCAAGAAATCCCTTATTTCCTCCGGATCACACTCTTGTTTGGCTATTAGTTTTTCAGCCTGCTCTACGATTTTCTTTTCTTTGTCAAACAAACTAAATTCCATCAGTCAATCTCCACCATTTCGAAACTGAGAAACCGAAGATCCTCAGAAAAATCCTCGCCAAACTCCTGCATAATGTCATCATCTTTATTATAATGCCAACGTACAACCGCTTGGACACCGGCTTCAACCGCTTCATCCATAAGCTGAAAAATATTCATCAGGGCTTTAGCACTACTGCTGTTAAAATACTCCATCTCGATATCCATAATTACATCATGGTCGGGTTTTGTTTGCAGATACGTGTGGAGAGCAGCCAAAACAGGTCCGAAAAAGGTTGAAACATTTTCAGGGTAAGCCTCTCCCCTTATACTTAACCTACCACTAACAAAATCGAAGTTAACCTCAGGTGTCCGTTCAGAGGGTTGGATAACTATATTTTCCATCCTAATCACCTCGCTCTTAAATATAGGACTTGATACAATAAAAAACCTTATTTGCATCGAGTCCTAAAAAATCGAATTCAATCGGAGCACTGGAACGGCGGGCGATCTCAATAAGACCTAAATTTGATCCCTTATCTAGATTTTCCGTTTTTTCTTTCAATTCCCCACGATAATATGAACGAAGCTCTTCTTTACCTAATTCTTGAAGAGTTTCCAGATGTTTGCGTAACCTTGTTGCTTTCTCCTCGGATACAATATTACCACAGCTCACATAGAATTGTTCATCCTGAAATCCAACGATTACAATTCCCCAGCCCAACTTATCCGATACATCCTCGATATTACCGATACATTCGGCAGAATAACGTATAATATTTTGCATCAGTTCAACAAACACTGAAAATACACGTTTTATCTTGTTCGGATCGGCCGCTTCCGAGGTAAGCTGCTTTTTCAAAACATCTCCCAGTGCAAACAAGATTCCTTCCGAAATAAACCCGGAAAATGAAAAAATAATCCCATCTTGATCATGGAATTGTTTATATTGATAATAACTCCGAGCCAGCATAATATTCCCCCTCGCATTTAAAATCAATCCCCATCAAAAATAATAACCTTGAATCAATATTCAACTTTTTAACCAGATTATCCTTTATAATTGTCCCTGTCAAGTAAAAGTAAAACGGGGTCAGGCTTGAATAATTTACCTATTAGTAAGTAAATTATTCAAGCCTGACCCCGCTGCTCTCGTTAACCTATCACACCATAAAATTTTTCAGAAGCGTTGGATCTATGCGATTGGGTCCTTGCCCACAATACCCTCGCGGGGTAAAAATCCTCTTGCCTCCTTATCAATTGCCAGAAACATCTTAGCAAATTCCTTAGCCGCCTTTTTATTGAGTGCAGTTTTGGGAATTGTGAGTGCATGCGCAATGGGTGTAGCTGTAACGGTATTTTCATCATCCACGGCAAAGCTGACTTTAGCATATTCTTCAGCCAAGGCCGGATCGGAAAGATCCATAATAGCGGGAAGTTCTGCAAAATTTCTTCCCGATGATTTTGCACCGGAATAATAGTAAAATTCGTACTGTGCCGGTTGCATTTTTGCGAATAATCCCGGATTTTTATCCATGCCCATATGACCGGGATGATTCATCAACCGATCTGTAAGACCGGGCTTATAAGCATCCGCCAGCAACATTGCCATAACAGCGCGATAACCGCCGGGATCACCGTAAGGACTGTGGTGTTTAAATGTTGCATCTTCTGCAAGAAGTTTTTCTTCCCAATTTTCGGCGGTAACATCCTCACCGACCACAACCATTTTGTTGCCCGCCCAGATGCGGTATCCATCCGTATATTCGAGCATCATCATTGAGTTAATAATCACATCGTCTGCAGAAATTAGCAAATCACAAGGCTCACCCCCGATACAGTCACGGACCAAATCAACAGAACCCCCCGGGGTGACGATTGCAGGCAGTTCGGGATGATTTTCATTCCACTTTGCGGCAGTCTCCTTAACCAGCTTCATGGACACACCTGCACAGGAAATATGTAGCCGATATGGTGCAAGCTCTTTTTCAAACTCTGCAGCAGCATTTGCCTTATCCCTGCGTACATCGGTTACTTTCTGTGCAAGAATGCCCAAAAAATTACGCAGCATAATACTTTGTGCCTGACTGTATTGCTCACCATAAAATTTTGTAACCATCTCGCCACTCATGCGAAGCATATAAAGATCGAATTCCTTTTTTTTCGGGCCGCCATGCGGCATACCCCTTCTGCGCATCTTCGGTGCACGACTTTTATGCATTTTGGACAGGCCGGGAATCTCACCCATCATCATACCGGGTTCACCGTACTGAGGCATGTTATATTCATCTAACCTCGGCGCTAGTTGATCAAGTGGTTTCCCCTTGAGAATCACACAGAATATCCCTTTTTCAATATCAATCGGCGGCATGCCCTGTGTGTCTGCCTTACGCAACACTATTTCAGGACTCATAACCTCAAGCAGTGCAATTAATTCTTCATCCTCTATGTCCCTAAACAGTGTCGTACTCTTTAGTTCGGGTAAAAAATCGCGATAATTTGACATGATTTCCTGGTTTCTAAAACCTAGACAATTATATATCCAAGTTTTTCACCCTATTATATAATAAGGTGGTGGTATCACAGGATTCAACCACTCGGATTAATACTTTCATATTAAAACCCTGTATTGCCCTGATAACCTTTTTATTATCAGGTCCTACAAAATTATGGCTGTTAACCATTCCTAACATTCATGTATCCCCAAAGCCTTTCAACTCAGTGTACTTTGGAGATTGATTTATATTAAAGTTAATACTAATTTACTAATCCAAGTATTTGTTTTCTATCCTTTAACCACAAACCGGGATTTTCACCTGCCTTTCTATCCAGTATTTTGTTTGTTATTTTGTTTATTTCACTCCATCGTCCCCATTCGGTTTTTCCGTTAAATTTTGTTTTATCTTTTATCAGTTTATCTTTAATAGGTTTGACTTTTTCTTTGAATCCATAGCTTCTTCTGCCTATCACCATTGCTGCACTGTTGTGTATATTCATTTTGTATTGATGTAAGTATTTATATAATCCTATTATGCTTGTATATTGCGGTTTTACTTTTATC
>JAAYPJ010000074.1 GCA_012519835.1 Clostridiales bacterium
CCATGGATCAAAGTGATTGTATAGGAAAGGATGCAGAAACCATGGAAAAAGCCATAGAAGAAGTGACAGGGGACATGGAAGAGGTTATGAAAGAGGTAGTCAAGGGCAAAAAATAAAATCAGTTGTATTGACAAAGTTATAGAGGGGTAATTACCCCTCTATAACTTTGTCAATACAACCGGTCGGGGTTATGTTTGTTATAAAAAATATAGCTTGGGGTTATCAGTTAATGTGATACCGTTTATAAAACAGCTATAATATATGGAATATATTACTTGATTTTTTGATAAAATAATTATATACTTTATATTATAATCAGGTACTAATCATAAGTACTAAACCGAGGTGACAAGGGTGAACAAATCCGACAGATTGAGCAAGGCAAATAGGCAAAAAAGACTTTTGACACTATTGAGAGAAGACCCGTTTATGACAGACGAGGATCTGTCTAAACATTTTAAAGTAAGTATACAAACTATTCGGCTGGACAGACTGGAACTGGCAATTCCTGAGCTTAGGCAACGCATTAAAAATGTAGCGGAAAAAAACTATGAAAAGGTACGCAGTATTATCGGAACTGAGATTGTGGGGGAATTGGTTGATCTGGACCTAGGTGTCAACGGAATATCAATTTTGGAAACCACACCTGAAATGGCATTCAGCAAAACGAACATAGTCAGGGGACATCATATTTTTTCACAAGCCGAGTCCTTGGCAATGGCCGTAATAGATGCTGAGGTAGCATTAACAGGGGTGTCCAACATTAAGTATTTAAGCCCGGTAAGTGCAGGTGATAAGCTTGTAGCAAAAGCGGAGGTTACAAGGGTCAGAGGCAACAATCACTTTGTTCATGTTAAAATATATGTCAACCAGGTGCAGGTATTCAGGGGCAAATTTATATTGGTAATAATTAAGAGTAAATAAGGAGGCAAAATATGAAGATTGTTGTTGATGCAATGGGAGGAGACAATGCCCCGTTTGCTACTGTTAAAGGAGCCATAGAGGCGATTAAAAGTTATGGTATAGACATTATACTTGCCGGCAACAAGCTGATAATAGAAAATCAATTGGCAAGACATGATTATATAAAAGAAAAAATTGAAATAATCCATTGTAGTGAAGAAATTACCAATGAAGACAGGCCGGTAGCGGCAATCAGGGAAAAAAAGGATTCCTCAATGGCGGTAGCCCTAAGACTTGTTAGGGAAAAAAAGGCCGACGCTATTGTATCTGCAGGCAATACGGGGGCTTTATTGGCGGGAGGCCTCTTGATTTTGGGAAGAATCAAAGGGATAGACAGACCTGCGCTTGCAACCCCATATCCGACTGTGGATGGAATGTCGGTGCTCATTGACGGTGGTGCCAACTCAGATTGCAAACCGAGAAATTTCTTAGAATTTGGGATTATGGGCAGCGTTTATGCTGAAAAGGTACTCGGAATAAAAAAACCGAGTGTATGTATTGTAAACATAGGTACAGAAGAGGAAAAGGGAAGTGAAATTGTAAAAGAAGCCTATAAGCTCTGCAAAACCGGCCCATTTAATTTCAAAGGGAATGTGGAAGCCAGAGACATACCCGGCGGATATGCTGACGTTATGGTATGCGATGGTTTTACGGGTAACGTCATTTTAAAACTCACAGAGGGTTTGGCAGATTCCATTTTTAAATTATTGAAAGAAGAATTTGTCAAAAATACCCTCAGAAAAATGGGGGCATTGTTATTAAAACCCGGATTGAGGGATTTCAAAAAACAATTTGATTATACGGAATACGGCGGTGCCCCGTTTTTAGGTGTAAAAGGGGTACTAATCAAGGCTCATGGAAGCTCTGACGAAAAGGCTATAAAAAATGCGATAAGACAAGGAATTAAATTTATAGAAAATAATGTGATAGACGATATAGCAAAAAAATTATCGGTTTAGGGGAGGATATTGTTGAACAAATCTTTATCAGTCGGAATTACAGGTACGGGAAGTTATCTCCCTGAAAAGAATTTGACTAACTTTGACTTGGAGAGAATGGTAGACACAACCGATGAATGGATCAAAACCAGAACCGGAATATCAAAAAGGAGAATTGCGGATGATAAAACAGCAACATCGGATTTGGCCACCGAGGCTGCTAAAATCGCTGTTGATGATGCCGGTTTGTCATCAGAAGACATTGATTTGATCATAGTGGCTACTGTAACACCCGACATGGCGTTTCCGTCCACCGCCTGTATTGTGCAGAAAAACATCGGTGCCAAAAATGCGGTGGCATTTGATATAGAAGCGGCATGTTCGGGATTTTTATATGGCTTAGCTATTGGAGAACAATTTATCAGGACAGGCATGTATAAAAATGCATTAATAATCGGCGCCGAAACCCTGAGTAAAATAACCAATTGGAAAGATCGCAGGACTTGTGTTTTGTTTGGTGACGGGGCTGGAGCAGCGGTACTGCAACAGGTTGAGGAAGGTTTCGGCATACTTTCCAATAGCATAGGTTCTGACGGTACCAGGGGCGATTATCTGACACAACCAGCAGGCGGCTCCAGAATGCCGGCATCAACAGAGACTGTTCTAAACAATTTACATTATATACATATGGACGGGAGAGAAGTGTTTAAATTTGCTGTAAGAATTATGTCAAAATCAGCTTTGAAAATTATAAAGGATGTGGGTTATAATATAGAGGATGTGGATTATATGATTCCCCACCAGGCTAATATAAGGATTATAGAAGCCGTTGCAAAAAAAATTAACTTAACTATGGATAAAGTGTACGTAAATTTGAACGATTATGGAAATATGTCCGTGGCCTCTATTCCTGTGGCACTGGATGAGGCTGTTAAAGGGGGCAACATCAAGGCGGGGGATGTAATAATACTGGTTGCATTTGGCGGCGGCTTAACTTGGGGTTCTTCCGTGATCAAATGGTGCAAATAGTTGGGGGGTAATTCTATGATTGATACCAGAATATGTGAAATGTTGGGTATTAAATACCCCATAATACAAGGAGGCATGGCCTGGATAGCCACGGCAGAGTTGGCAGCAGCCGTATCTGAGGCGGGTGGAATAGGAATAATCGGTGCAGGCAATGCTCCTGCCGAAACTGTAGAAAGGGAGATTTTAAGGGCTAAACAGCTTACAAATAAGCAGTTTGGTGTAAACATTATGATGTTGTCCCCTTTTGCGGAGGAAGTGGTAGAAATTATATGTGAGCATAAAATACCCATGGTTACCACAGGTGCGGGAAATCCGGCTAAATTTATTAAAAGACTTAAAGGTGTTGGGACCAAAATAATTCCGGTGGTGCCCTCGGTCGCACTTGCAAAAAGAATGGAGGGCTTGGGGGCGGATGCTGTCATTGTGGAGGGAACAGAGGCGGGGGGACATATAGGTGAACTTACTACAATGGCATTGGTGCCCCAAGCAGTGGATGCGGTTAATATTCCTGTTATTGCAGCCGGGGGAATTGCTGACGGAAGGGGACTGTTGGCGGCCTTGTCCTTAGGTGCCGAAGGTGTACAGATAGGAACGAGGTTTGTTTGCGCAGAAGAGTGTACGGTACATAGAAATTATAAAAACATGATTTTAGGGGCAAAAGATAGGGATGCGGTGGTCACGGCGAGGGTTACGGGTCATCCGGTAAGGATGCTGAAAAATAAACTGGCAAGACAATTTTTAAAACTGGAAAAAGAGGGAGCCACGGCAGAAGAAATCGAACGGTTAGGACATGGAAAACTCGAGTTGGCCGCAATAGACGGTGATGTTGAAAATGGTTCCGTGATGGCAGGTCAGGTTTCGGGTATGATCAACAGGATTCAACCTTGCAGGGAAATAATAGAAGAAATCATATCAGATACTAAAAACCAACTTAATTTAGTGAGTAAGTTTTACACGGAGGTATAACAGATGAATAAAATTGCCTTTATTTTTCCGGGCCAAGGGGCCCAATATGTAGGGATGGGCAAGGATTTTTTTGACAACTTTCCGGTTGCAAGGACCGTTTTTGAGGAAGCAAGCTATGAAACTGATATGGATATGAAAGAACTTTGTTTTGAAGACCCGCAAAACGAACTGACAAAAACGGAAAACACCCAACCGGCAATATTGACTACTTCTATCGCTATATTAAGGGTATTGGAAAAAGAAGGGTTTACCTGTGGTATAACCGCAGGGCTGAGCCTTGGTGAATATGCTTCCTTGGTTAAATCAAATGTATTTTCCTTTGGAGATGCAGTCCGGTTAGTGCAAAAAAGGGGCAGATATATGCAAAATGAGGTACCAATCGGTGTTGGAACCATGGCCGCTATTCTGGGACTAGATAGGGAAAAAGTTAAATTGTGTATTGAGAGTTCGAGACAATACGGAATAGTAGAAGCGGCTAATTATAATTGTCCCGGACAAATAGTTGTTTCGGGCGAAATAAAGGCGGTAGAATCAACTGTAAAAATAGCCAAGGAAATCGGCGCAAAAAAGGCCGTTCTGTTATCGGTAAGTGCTCCTTTCCATTGCAGTTTGCTCAGTGGTGCCGGGGAAAAGCTCAGAAAAGATTTAGAGCAGCTGAACATAAATGAACCCGAAATACCGGTTGTAACCAATGTAGATGCCAAAATTTTGTCGTCCAAGTCGGAAGTTATACCCTCTTTGGTTAACCAAATAAGCAAATCCATACTGTGGGAGGATTCCGTTTTACTGATGATAAACAGGGGGGTCAGGACCTTTATAGAAATTGGACCCGGTAAGGTTTTATCGTCCCTTGTGAAAAGAACAGCCGAGAGCGGGAAGGCTGAAGTAAATACTTATAATATAGAAAACATGGATAATTTCAAACAATTATTAAATGTGGAGTTGGGGGTGTAAATTTGAGTTTAATAGAAAAAACTGTTTTAGTAACAGGGGGCTCCAGGGGCATAGGCAGGTCTATCGCTTTGTTGTTCGCTAAAGAGGGTGCAAATGTTATAATAAATTATACAAAAGATGAGGAAGGTGCGACAGATGTCATAAAGGAAATCGAAAGCCTTGGCGTTAAGGGGCTGGCGATCAAGGCAAACATCTCAAAAGCCGAGGAAGTAGACAAGATGATTGATGAAATTAAAGAAAATTTTGATAGGGTGGATATTTTGATAAACAATGCCGGGATTACAAAAGACGGCCTTTTTATAGGGATGAAAGAGAGAGACTGGGACAAGGTGATGGAAGTAAATTTAAAAGGCGTATTTTTATGTACAAAAGCCGTTATCAGGAAAATGATCAAACAAAAACACGGAAAAATTATAAATATATCATCGATAGTGGGTATTATCGGAAACCCGGGACAGGTAAATTATTCCGCATCAAAAGCCGGTGTTATAGGATTCACAAAATCTCTTGCGAGAGAAGTAGCAAGTAGAAACATTACAGTCAATGCAATCGCCCCGGGATTTATAGAGACCGATATGACAAAAATTTTACCGGAAGATGTCAAAAGAAATATGGTAGAAACTATTCCTATGAAAAAATATGGCAAGCCTGAGGATGTTGCAAATTTGGCGGTATTTTTGAGTAGTGACAAAGCCGATTATATTACCGGTCAGGTAATTCATGTAGACGGCGGTATGGCAATGTAAAATTGCTTTAAAATATTAATATAAAAGGTTAAGGAGGAAATTGAAATGATATTTGACAAGGTTGTTGAAATTATTGCTGAACAATTAGGGGTTGAAAATGACAGTAAAATTACCAAAACTACATCATTGATGGACGATTTGGAGGCGGACTCCCTGGATGCTGTTGAAATAATTATGAGCATTGAAGACGAATTCGGCATTGAAATTCCCGACGAAGATGCTGAAGGCTTTAAAAACGTTGGCGATATAGTTAATTACATAAGTGCCAATAAATAGTTACACGGGATCCCGATCTGATCGGGGTCCCGTAATATGGTAGGTGAGATTATGAAGAAGAGGGCAGTAATAACAGGAATAGGATGTGTTACACCTATAGGTATCGGCAAGGAAAGGTTCTGGAATTCACTGATAAATGGTATGTCCGGCATTGATTATATTACGAGATTTGATACGGGGGGTTTCGGTGTCAAAATTGCTGCAGAGGTAAAGGATTTTGATGCCGAAAATTACATTGATAAAAGAGAAATTAAAAAGATGGACAGGTTTACCCAGTTTGCGGTTGCTGCCTCAATGATGGCGGTAGAGGATGCGAAACTGGACATAAAGCAAACAGATGCAGAACGCTTCGGTGTTGTTTTAGGTGCCGGCATGGGGGGTATGGATACACTGGAGGACCAAGCTAAAAAACTTATGGAAAGAGGACCGAGGAGGGTCAGCCCATTTTTTGTTCCTATGATGATACCTAATATTGCATCCGGTCAGGTATCCATTGCGCTTGGGGCAAAAGGCCCGAACATATTAATTGTTACCGCATGTGCATCCTCCACAAACGCCATTGGGGAAGCCTTACGTGTAATTCAATATGGGGATGCGGACGTTGTGATTACAGGGGGTACCGAAGCCTCTATTACACCGCTGTCCGTAGCAGGATTTTGTTCTATGAAAGCCTTATCAACCAATAATGAAAATCCCCGGAAAGCCAGCAGGCCTTTCGATAAAAACAGGGACGGGTTTGTAATGGGTGAGGGTGCCGGGATGATTTTAATAGAGGAGCTGGAACATGCATTAAAAAGGGGTGCCATTATTTATGGAGAACTTATAGGCTATGGAAGAAGTGCCGATGCATATCATATTACTACTCCTGCCCCGGGGGGAGAAGGATCGGCCAGGGCCATGGAATGTGCATTGAAGGATGCCGGTATAAATTATGATAGTATAGATTATATAAACGCCCATGGCTCGAGCACAATATATAATGATGAGTTTGAAACCGAAGCAATCAAGAAAGTATTTAAGGAACATGCATATAAATTAGATGTAAGTTCGACAAAATCAATGACCTCACACCTTTTGGGTGCTGCGGGGGGTATAGAAGCCATTGCATGTATTTTATCCATTGTAAATGGAGTCATACCACCCACAATCAATTACGAAACACCGGACCCAAAATGTGATTTGAATTATGTTCCGAATACAGCAAAGAGGACGAATGTTGGGTATGCTCTTTCCAACTCTTTAGGTTTTGGCGGCCATAACGCGGCTGTTATTTTTAAAAAATATGAATAGCTGTTTGCGATAGGGGTGACAAAAGGGGACGTACCCGGTTTGTCACATCGGATAAGGTGACAAAGGGGGGCGTGACAAACCGGGTACGTCCCCTTTTGTCACAATAGAGAAGACTCAGCCGGTTTTTTGTTTATAAAATGGTTTGAGCCATTCACCACGGGTTAAGTAAAATAAATATATTGGACTGTACTATAGTTATTATGAGAGGTTGCGGGGGTAATGATAAATGAAATTAGATAAAAAGCGTCTGGAACAACTTGAGGAATTTCAAGATATAATAGGGTATCGATTTAGGAATACAGGTATTATAAATGAAGCATTGACCCACAGTTCATATTCCAATGAATATAGGGGCAAATATACTTATAATAATGAGAGGTTGGAATTTCTAGGCGATTCGGTTTTGAGCACCGTAGTTAGTGAATATATTTATTTAAAATATGATAATTTACCTGAAGGTGAATTGACAAAGGTAAGGGCTAATGTCGTATGTGGGCCATCTCTAGCCCACCAGGCCAAATCAATAGGTTTAGGCAGGTATTTGCTATTGGGTAAGGGAGAAGAGATAACAGGTGGACGGGACAGAATTTCTATACTGGCAGACACATTTGAGGCGGTTATAGGAGCACTATACCTGGATGGAGGCATCGAAACAGCACGCAAGTTTATTTTAAACATGTTGGAGGACAGTATAAAATTAGCCAGTAGGGGTAATCTGTTCAGGGATTATAAAACAGATCTTCAGGAATTATTACAGAGCAAATTCGATGATAAAATCAGTTACAGGGTGGTGAATGAAACAGGGCCTGATCATGATAAGACCTTCGAGATTGAGGTGGTACTGGGTGATAAAGTGTTAGGCAGGGGACGGGGCAAAAGCAAAAAAGAAGCAGAGCAGAATGCTGCGAAAAAAGCACTGGGGGAGGATAGAAATGTTTAAAAACTTCATTGACAAATTTACAGGTAAAGATAATAAAGTGGAGGATTCCTCGGAGGCAAAGGAACATGAAACCGATAAAAAAGATGATTTGAATGAAAATAAGGCAGAAAGGGAATATCATGGAGTAGAGGTAGAAGAAATGGGAGATACGTCCAAACCCAATTTATTCAGGCGACTGAGGGACGGGCTCTCCAAAACCAAAAAAGGAATTACTGACAGGGTGGATAATTTACTTAAATTATATAGAAAAATAGATGAAGAGCTATTTGAGGAACTTGAAGAGATTTTGATTACCGCAGACATCGGGGTTCAGACCACAATGGAGATAGTGGATGGATTAAAAGATAGGGTTAGAACAGAAAGGATTTCAGAGCCTATTCAAATTAAGAGATTGCTTATAGAAAAATTGGGAGAAATATTGGAGGGATTACCAGACTCCCGAATTAACATAGAACCTTCACCTGCAATCATTTTAGTGGTAGGTGTAAACGGTGTCGGGAAAACGACTTCCATTGCCAAAATGGCCTATTGTTTGAAGAATAAAGGTAAAAAGGTGTTATTGGCCGCGGGAGATACTTTTCGAGCCGCTGCCATAGATCAGCTAAAAATTTGGGGTGACAGGGTGGGCGTAGATGTAATACGGCATCAAGAGGGTGCGGATCCCGCCGCTGTTATATACGATGCCATACATGCTGCAAAGGCACGGGGCATAGATGTGTTGATATGTGATACCGCGGGTAGACTCCATAATAAAAAGAACCTGATGAACGAGTTAGGCAAAATATTCAGAATTGTGGATCGGGAATATGGCGATGCGTCTAAAGAGATCCTATTAGTTTTGGATGCTACCACCGGACAAAATGCTATCCAACAAGCAAAGGTATTCGGAGAGGTAGCACAGATTACCGGTCTTGTATTGACAAAACTGGACGGAACGGCAAAAGGCGGAATAGTCATAGGAATAAGCAAAGAATTGAACATTCCCGTTAAGCTTATAGGAGTTGGAGAGCGGATGGAGGATTTACAGGAATTTAATCCTAAAACATTCGTTGAGGCAATATTTGGGGAAGATAAATAAAACACTTGACACATGGCTTTCTTTAATATAGAATTGCACCTGTAAAGTAGTTTTACTTTACAGACAAATGATTGGAAGTGCCTGTATGTTGAAGAAAACAGTAAAAATTTCAGTTTTGTATGATTTTTACAATCAATTATTGACCGAAAAGCAGAGGGATATAGTGGATCTCTACTATAACCAGGATCTGTCCCTGGGCGAAATAGCCGAAGAACTCGATGTATCCAGACAGGCCGTTTATGACATGCTGAAAAGAACGGAGAGGATATTATACCAATATGAAGAAAAACTCAATTTAATAAAGCTTGCGAACATCAAAAACAAAAGAATTCTTAACATATTAGATGGTATAATTGATCTGGAAAACGAACTGAATTCAATTCCTTCCTCAAGGCAATTGACAAAACAAATTTTTCGTATTAAAGATGAGTTATATAAGGTTTTAAATGATTAGGCCTTTATGAGAGAGGTGTGGCTATGATTTTTGAGAGTTTAGCGGAAAAACTTCAAAATGCATTCAAAAAACTGAAGAACAAAGGCAAATTAACAGAAAAAGATGTAAATGACGCCATGAGAGAGATAAGGCTTGCTCTTTTAGAGGCGGATGTTAATTTCAAAGTTGCCAAGGATTTTGTAAACAAGATTAAAGAAAGGGCAGTAGGTTCTGAGGTTCTGGAGAGCTTAACCCCGGCCCAACAGGTTATAAAAATAGTGAATGAAGAATTGACGGAATTGATGGGCAAGTCTCAAAGTAAAATTAGTTTTGCTTCTAAGCCTCCCACAATTGTAATGCTTGTAGGCCTGCAAGGGACAGGTAAAACGACAACCGCGGGCAAATTAGCAGGGATGTTGAAAAAGCAAGGAAAGAAACCTTTGTTAGTAGCCGGGGACATATATAGGCCGGCAGCTATAAAACAACTCCAGGTTGTGGGGGAAAATGTAGGGGTGCCGGTATTTACCATGGGGGACAGACAAAGCCCGGTAGAAATTGTGAAAGCCGCTATAGAACATAGCGTTAATAACGGCAATGATGTTGTTCTTATTGATACGGCCGGTAGACTTCATATCGACGAAGAACTTATGGAGGAGCTTAAAAACATAAAATCTGCGATTGAACCCCATGAAATACTTTTAGTAGTAGATTCTATGACAGGCCAAGATGCGGTGAATGTTGCGGAGCATTTTAATGAGGGGCTGGGTATTGACGGTGTTATATTAACGAAATTAGACGGGGATGCACGTGGAGGTGCTGCTCTATCGGTTAGGGCGGTTACCGATAAACCTATTAAATTTGTGGGGATCGGCGAAAAACTTGATGACTTGGAACCGTTTCATCCGGACAGAATGGCTTCCAGAATTTTGGGCATGGGTGACATGCTCAGTCTTATCGAAAAGGCTCAGGAAGGTTTTGATGCCAAAAAGGCTAGAGAGTTAGAAGAAAAGATCAGAAGCCAGCAATTTACCTTTGATGATTTTTTGGATCAGCTTCAACAAGTGCAACAAATGGGCTCCATCAGCCAAATACTCGAGATGATTCCCGGTATAGGAGGCAAGCAATTTAAAAATTTGGATATAGATGATAAGGAATTAGTATATGTTAAGGCTATTATACAATCTATGACCAAAGAAGAAAGACAAAGTCCGGGCATCATTAATGGAAGCAGAAGAAAAAGAATTGCAACCGGTAGCGGAACTTCCGTGCAACAGGTAAATAAATTATTAAAGCAATTTGAACAAACCAGAAAGATGATGAAACAATTTACGGATATGGAAAGAACGATTAAAAAAAGTGGAAGAATTAAAATGCCCTTTATCGGCAGATAGTAATTACTTTTAGGGAGGTGAAATAATGGCGGTTAAGATCAGATTAAAAAGAATGGGTGCAAACAAAAGACCTTTTTATAGAATAGTGGTTGCAGATTCAAGGGCACCCAGGGACGGAAGGTTCATAGAAGAGATTGGATACTACAATCCGATTTCCAAACCGAAACAAATTA
Source organism: Clostridiales bacterium (assembly GCA_012519835.1). GTDB lineage: Bacteria > Bacillota > Clostridia > Peptostreptococcales > Natronincolaceae > JAAZJW01. The sequence continues at coordinate 11,178 of JAAYPJ010000074.1, forward strand.
AAATTGATGGTGAAAAAGCGGAAAAATGGCTAAGGGATGGTGCACAACCTACGGATACGGTCAAGGCCTTATTCAAAAAGGATGGCATAATTCAATAATTACCTTAATTTAGGAGGCATGAAAATGGGTCATTTAGTAGAAGTTATTGCTAAAGGATTGGTAGATAATCCTGAACAAGTAAATGTTAATGAAATTGAAGGAAATCGATCGATTATCCTGGAGTTAAAGGTTGCTCCCGAAGATATGGGCAAGGTAATCGGTAAACAGGGAAGGATCGCCAAGGCAATCAGGACGGTTGTAAAGGCTGCTGCTACAAAGCAAAACAAAAGAGTAATCGTTGAAATTATTCAATAGTATCAGGGTAAATTCAATCCCGTCCATGGCATGTTTGAAAAGGGAGCATATATCTTATGGGAAAGATGTTAAGAGTAGGTAAAATAATTAATACACATGGAATAAAAGGGGATTTGAAGGTGCTCCCCCTTACGGATTATATGGAGCGTTTTGAAGAGTTGGATTGGGTCTATTTGGATGGCAACAACGAAAAATTTTATATAAGAAATGTAAAATATATGCCCACTGTTGTGCTTTTATCTTTTAAAGGGTATGAAGATATCAACTTAGTCAAAAAATTCAGGGATAGATATTTACTTATCGATGAAAGCCAGCGAAGGGACCTGCCGGAAGATACCCATTATATAGCCGACATTGTTGGATTGGATGTCTACACAGTGGAAAATAAACATATTGGCAAAGTAAAGGACATAATCCAAACGGGCTCCAATGAGGTATATGTCATAGAAGATGAAAATGACAAAGAAATTATGATACCCGCCGTTAAAGAATTTATAATTGATATTCGTTTAGACGAAAGAAAAATTATTATAGATCCCATTGAGGGGATGGTATAATGATAATTAAAATAATGACCTTGTTTCCTGAAATGTTCACGGGACCCCTGAGCAATAGTATAATTTTGCGCGCGAAAGAAAAAAACATTATAGATCTGGAGTATATCAACATACGGGACTTTTCTGATAATAAACACAAAAAAGTGGATGATTATCCATATGGCGGAGGTCCCGGAATGGTTATGACACCCCAACCTATTTTTGATTGTTACAAACATGTAGTTGATACGCTTGGTTTAAAAGAGAATGAAAAACCAAAAGTTGTTTATTTATCCCCGAAAGGTAAAGTCTTTAACCAAGGGATGGCAGTCGAACTTTCCATGGAGAAATCTATTATAATGCTTTGTGGTCATTATGAAGGGGTGGATCAGAGAGTAATAGATGAAATCGTGACCGATGAAATTTCAATAGGGGATTATGTGCTTACAGGCGGGGAGATACCGGCTATGGTGCTTATAGATTCCATAACCAGACTGTTGCCGGGGGTGTTATCACAGAGCCAGTGCTATAAGGACGAAACCTTTTATTCCGGTCTGTTGGAGTACCCCCAATATACCAGGCCTGCCAACTTCAGGGGCTTGAGGGTACCCGATACACTTATTTCAGGCAATCATAAAAAAATTAATGAATGGAGAAGAAGGGAATCTTTGAAATTAACCTATAAAAGACGGCCGGAATTGTTGAAAAATATAGAGTTAACTGATGGGGATAAGGAATTTTTAAACAGTGTTAAAGAGGATAGCAGTCAGGCTAAATATTGATTATAGCATGTTGTCATATTTTAGTTGCTATGATATAATTTACAGGGTAAAACGGACGGTCCTCTATACATTATAAGAACGTCTATGAGAAAGCGAGGGGCAATTATGGATATCTTGAAAATGGTTACAAATGAACAGCTGAAAAAAGATATTAATGAATTCGGTACCGGGGATACTGTCAGGGTACACGTCAAGATCAAAGAAGGCGCCAGGGAAAGAATCCAGGTATTTGAAGGTATTATAATCAAAAGACAGGGAGGCGGAATTGCTGAAACATTTACGGTAAGAAGGATAGCCTCCGGTGTGGGGGTGGAAAGGACATTCCCTGTACATTCTCCGAGGATAGAAAAGGTTGAAGTTATCAGAAGGGGCAAAGCCAGAAGAGCTAAAACCTATTATCTGCGTGACAGGATTGGCAAGGCGGCATTTAAAATTAAAGAAAGAAAAAGATACTAACTTGAAGGGACTGATATCAGTCTCTTTATTATTATGCAGTATGTTTTCGGAGGTGGAAACAATGAACATCAATTGGTATCCGGGGCATATGAAAAAAACCAAAGAGCTCTTGAGGGAACAGCTCAAACTTGTAGATATGGTTTATGAACTGCTGGACGCCCGTATACCGCTAAGCAGCAGGAATCCCGATCTGAGTCAAATTATAGGTAATAAGCCTAAAATTATCATACTCAATAAAATTGATTTAGCGGATCCCCAGGTTACATCTATGTGGATGGAATATTTTGAAGTACGGCAAACAGGAGCTGTTCCTGTAAACACAATTACAGGCAGTGGAATAAGACAGGTGATAAGAGAGAGCGAAGAAATTATAAAAGTTAAAATGGATGACCTGGCAAAGAAAGGCAGAAAACCGAGGCCCGCCAGAATAATGGTTGTTGGAATACCGAATGTTGGCAAATCATCTTTCATCAATAAATTGGCAGGGAGAAAAAGTACACAAACAGGGGCCAGACCGGGGGTAACCAAAGGGAAACAGTGGATTAGACTGAGAAAAAATATGGAGTTATTGGATACTCCGGGTGTTTTGTGGCCAAAGATTGAAAATCCTGCTGTTGCATTAAATTTAGCGTTTACGGGGGCTATTAAAGATGAAATTATGGATATTGAAACATTGGCATATAAACTGCTGGAAATGCTATGGGTTGATCACAGGGAAAAAGTCATTGAAAGATATAAAGTGGAGGGCGAATATGGTACTATTATAGATTTGATGGATTGCATAGCAAAAAGCAGGGGATGTATTTTAAAGGGAAATGAAATTGATTATTTCAGAATATCGAATATAATATTAGATGAGTTCAGGTCTGCAACAATTGGACGTATTTCTTTGGAGAGGCCGTTGAACAACGGTTAAATCGGGGGGACTGCTGAATGCCGACATTAGATATAGAAAATGAGATATGGGATGAAGGATATAACTGTATAGCTTTTTGCGATGAAGTGGGCCGCGGATGTCTGTTCGGTTCGGTCTTGGCCGCGGCGGTTGTCATGCCAAGGGGTCTGATCATAGAAGGTGTCAAAGATTCTAAAAAATTATCGCCTAAAAAGAGGGAACAATTATATGAAATTATTAAAGAAAAATGTATAGCCATAGGCGTGGGCACAGTCTCTGCGGGAATTATCGATAGAATTAACATAAAAAATGCTACTAAACTGGCAATGAAAAAGGCTATTTTATCGATTAAAGATAGAAATGAAAACGAGATTGTTCCGGATTACATATTGATAGATGCAGAAAAAGTAGATTTGTCTATTCCACAAAGAGCCATCATTAAGGGTGATGATTTCAGCCATGGCATAGCGGCATCTTCCATAGTAGCTAAAGTGCTGAGGGACAGGCTATGTGAAAGATGGCATATGGAATATCCAAATTATAATATTAAGCAAAACAAGGGTTATGGCACAAAGGCCCACAGGGAAGCATTAAAACGGTATGGTGCGAGCCCGATGCACAGACAAACGTTTTTGGGTAAAATATTATAAACTTTGAGGGACAGTGTTATGAAAAGACATATAGGTATGATAGGGGAGGAATTGGCGGCAAACCATATAAAAAATGAGGGCTACAGTATCCTGGAACGCAATTATCGTACAAAATTGGGTGAGCTGGACATTATTGCAAGGGACCAAAATATTATCATATTTATCGAAGTCAAAACCAGAACTTCAGATGCATACGGGATGCCCTCAGAGGCGGTAAATTATAAAAAACAACAAACAATACGAAAACTGTCACAACAGTATATAAAGCATAAAAAATTGGATACCGGTTGTTTCAGTTACAGATTCGATGTTATAGAAGTAAGATTGGTAGGGAAAAGGTACAAAATAGATCATATGGAAAATGCATTTTGACTGTTTATGCAAAACAACAGTTTGCACAAAATTAGAAAATTGCAGGAAAAAGTATTCATATATAGAACCTGTTTATTATTGAAGAATTTATACAAAGATATAAATTTGTAACTTAATGAAAAATATATTTTATTTGCACAACCGATCAATTTACCAAAACTGACAAATAGGAAGTGGATTTATGTTATCGAAGGTAAAAACCTGCTGTCTAACAGGACTGATAGTTACTATGATAGAAGTGGAAGTAGATATATCTAAAGGTTTACCCAATGTGAATGTTGTGGGTTTGCCTGATATGGCCATAAAAGAATCCAAGGACAGAGTAAGGGCTGCCATACAAAACAGTGGATTCGATTTTCCTTTAAAGCGAATTACAATCAATCTTTCGCCGGCACATATCAAAAAAGAAGGCAGCCATTTTGATTTGCCTATTGCCTTAGGAATTTTAGGCGCGTCCGTGCAAATTCCTTTAGAAGAGTTGGAAGATACATTAGTGCTCGGTGAGTTGTCCCTGGATGGCAAGACTAACAAGGTTGACGGTGTACTGCCGATGTTGTTGGAGACGTACAATAAAGGTATAAAAAAGGTGATAGTACCATACGAAAATTTAGAAGAAGCAAAAATTGTGGACGGAATAGAGATAATACCTGTACATACCTTAAATGATATAATGCTTCATCTTATGGGCGAAAAGAGATTAGATACACATACAGGTCCATTTAAATATAATCGTAACGAAAAAATCAACTCCGAGGATTTTAAAGATTTACACGGTCAGGAAAATTTAAAAAGAGCCCTGGAAATTGCGGCATCGGGGAATCATAACCTATTAACTATAGGGCCGCCGGGATCCGGCAAGACCATGGCTGCCAGAAGGCTGCCCTCAATACTTCCAAGATTAACATTTCAGGAAGCTTTAGAAATTACAAAAATATACAGTGTAGCCGGGCTGCTCAATGCGCATGAAGGATTAATTTATAACAGGCCATTCCGTTCCCCACATCACACCAGTTCAACAGTTGCTATAACCGGAGGCGGAAGGATTCCCAAGCCGGGGGAAGTATCGTTGAGCCACTATGGTGTACTGTTCCTTGACGAATTGCCTGAGTTTAGTAAGGCTTCATTAGAAGTGTTGAGACAACCCATGGAGGATAAGGTTATACATATATCGCGAATAAACGGTTCATACACCTATCCGGCGGATTTTATGTTGTTGGCTGCGATGAACCCATGTCCATGTGGGTATTATGGAACCGATGGTGGGCAGCAATGTAATTGTACTGCAGGCCAGATAAATAGATATATCGGCAAAATCTCGGGCCCTCTGATGGATAGAATAGATATAATAGTTGAAACTTCTGCTGTAAAATATAAGGATTTGGCCGATAACGGAAGGTCCGAGTCTTCTGAAGAGATAAGAAAACGTGTGGAAAAAGCCAGGGAGATCCAACTGGGGAGGTACAGAAAAACAAAGTATTTATTTAATTCCCAGTTAAACGGAGCGGCAATAAACAAATATTGTTCTTTGAATTCTTCTGCTCAACAATTGATGAACTTGGCTTTTCATAGAATGAATTTAAGCGCCAGAGGATATAATAGGGTTCTAAAGGTAGCAAGAACTATAGCGGATTTAGACGGGCAGGATGTTATTTGCGAAAAGCATTTGGCAGAAGCACTGCAATACAGAAATCTGAGTGGTTTGATTCCTTAAGGCGTGCAAAATGTTTATTGTTTGCAGCATAATCGTCGGTATGAAATAATTATAAGAAAAAAGATGTTTTGTTTAAATTATTAGTAATAGTATATTATTTATGACAAAATAGTGATTTGGGGGATATAATATGAGGCCGGGGCGGAAAGATATTGTTGTATGGCTGAGCCATATAGAGGGCATCAGTAACAGGAATATAGAACGTTTAATAAATTATTTTTGCAATATCGAGGAAATTTGGTATGCGGGTAAAAAACATATTATTAAGGCGCTGGGTCATAGGAATACAATAGTTGATAAAATTATAAAAAATAGAAACCAACAATCCATTGTTGAGATTTTTAAAAATTTAAACAGCAACAATATATTACCTTTAACGATTTATGATCCCCTTTATCCCCATAAATTGAAAAACATATACGATCCTCCCTATGTAATATATATAAAAGGAAGCAAGATAGATTTCGATGTGCCCTTAATATCAATAGTCGGCACAAGGAGGGCAACACCTTATGGTAGATGGGCAGCGCGTCAGTTTGCAAAGGAACTTGCAAAATGGAATGTTGGAATTATAAGTGGGTTGGCCTTGGGAATAGACACGTGCAGTCATATAGGGGCGTTAGAGGGTAACGGTTACACTATTGGTGTTCTGGGGTGTGGACTGGATCAATATTATCCGGCCTCGAACAGATCATTGACAGACAAAATATTCGAAAACGGCTGTATTATTTCAGAATATCGTTCAGGCACACCACCACTGAAACATCATTTTCCTGCCAGGAACAGGATTGTCAGTGGATTATCGGATGGTGTAGTTGTAATCGAGGCTCCTGAGAGAAGCGGTGCTTTGATAACTGTAGATTTTGCACTTGATCAGGGTAAGGACGTTTATGCTTTGCCCGGTAACATCAATAACATGCAAAGCAAGGGCACCAATAAATTAATCAGGGATGGGGCCAGAATTTTGCTTGAAGTTGACGATATAATAGAAAATCTTAAGTATAAATATCCGATGTGTAAAATAGATATGGAACAATCGGCAAGGGACGATTTAAGCGAGTCAGAAATGCAGGTGTTCAATGTAATAAAAAGGAACCCTGTAAACATTGATTTGATCATAAATGAAACCGGAATAAAGGCGGCTGAATTGAACTCTATTTTGACAATATTAGAAATCAAGGGTTATATAAATCAGATGCCGGGAAAAATATTTACAGTGGTGAAATAGGAACAATCAAATTTATATGATATAAAAATTTGATTTTCTCTGATGGTACTAAAAAATCACAGCATGGCGGAGGTGTAACAATTGGCAAAATCCCTAGTAATTGTGGAGTCACCGGCAAAGGCAAAAACAATAGAGAAGTTTCTGGGAAAGAATTATATTGTAAAGGCATCTGTCGGACATGTTATTGATTTGCCTAAAAGTAAGCTTGGGGTTGATATAGATAATAATTTTGAACCGCAATATATCACTATACGGGGCAAAGGGCCGATACTCAGCGAAATCAAGGCCCTAGCGAAGAAATCGAAAAAAATTTATTTGGCAACTGACCCGGACAGGGAAGGTGAGGCTATTTCATGGCATTTGGCCAGGGCTTTGGGAATAAAAGAGGAAGACCCTTGCAGAATAGAATTTAACGAAATCACCAAAAATGCTATTAAAAATGCGATAAAAAGACCGAGATCCATCAATCGCAATTTGGTAGATGCACAGCAGGCAAGAAGGGTTTTAGACAGATTAGTAGGATACAAGATAAGTCCACTCCTTTGGAAAAACGTCAGAAAAGGGCTCAGTGCAGGCAGAGTGCAGTCTGTAGCTACAAAGCTTATTATAGATAGGGAAGAAGAAATTAAGAATTTTAAACCGGAAGAATATTGGAGTTTAACCCTGAAAGTAGAAAACGATAAAAAAGAAAAATTTGAAGCTAAATTCTATGCGGATGAATCGGGGAATAAGGATATTCACACAGAAAAAGAAATGAATAGAATTTTAGGCGTTATTGGAGATAGCACCTTAACTGTTACCGACATCAAGAAAGGTCAGAAGAGGCGAAATCCCGGGTTACCCTTTACGACAAGTACACTTCAACAAGAGGCTGCTAACAGGTTAGGTTTTTCTACCAGAAAAACAATGTCCTTAGCACAACAATTGTATGAAGGTATAGATTTAAAAAAAGAGGGAACGGTAGGTCTTATTACGTACATCAGAACCGATTCTACCAGAATATCTGATGAGGCTATGGAAATTCTGGAACAGTATATCATGGAAAATCTGGGCAAACAATACGCAAAAAAGAAATCTGCAAAAAAACCAAGCAAAAAAAAGAAAACCGTACAGGATGCGCATGAGTCTATAAGACCCACGGATATCGGTAAGCATCCCGATACCGTCAGATCTTCGTTGAGTAAAGACCAATATTTGTTATATAAGTTAATATGGGAACGATATGTGGCAAGTCAGATGGCCCCTGCGTTATATGATACACTGTCTGTGGATCTTCAGGTAAATGGAATTATGTTCAGAGCTACCGGTTCTATGCTAAAATTTGATGGATTTCTAAAAGTCTACACCTATTCCAATGTATCGGAGGATGTAGATTTGCCTGATTTACAGAAAGGGGATATTATAAAAATAATTGAAAAGTTACCGAAACAACATTTTACGCAACCTCCACCCAGATATACCGAAGCATCTTTAGTAAAAACCATGGAAGAGCTCGGAATAGGCAGGCCCAGCACCTATGCCCCAACTATATCTACAATACTTGCCAGAGGATATGTTGAAAGGGAAGGCAGGAATCTTGTTGCCACAGAGTTGGGGTATATTATAAACGAAATATTGGTGGAATATTTTATTGAAATCATAAATGTCAATTTTACAGCTAATTTAGAGGCACAATTGGATAATATAGAAGAGGATGGATATGATTGGAGAAAGCTTATTTCAGAATTTTACAGTACATTTTATAAAATGCTGGCTAATGCCGAAGAGCATATGGAGCAGATTGATTTAGTGGAAGAAAGTGATGAAAACTGTAAAAAATGTGGTGCTGTAATGTTGATCAAGCATGGCAGATATGGTAAATTCTTAGCTTGTTCTAATTACCCTGATTGTGATGAAACCAAGCCTTTTCTTCATAAAATCGGTGTAAAATGTCCACAATGCAAAGACGGGGATATAATAGAAAGGCGATCTAAAAAGGGCAGGTTGTTTTATGGTTGCAGTAATTTCCCGCAATGTAGATTTGTATCATGGAGCAGACCTGTAGATAAAAAATGTCCGCAATGCGGAGATATATTGGTATACAGAAAAGGTAAAAAAGGTGACAAAATAATATGCAATGATAGGGATTGTAAATATGAGGAGAAGGTTGGGGATTAGTCCAATCCATAATCCTTATAAGAGATATGGGAGCCGGCTGTTTTTATTATAAAATGCAGTTGGCTTTTATATTATCAAAGGTTTTGAATAAAGGTGCAAAAAAGCCGGGGTTGGCCGGCCAACAGATTGAGTTAATATGAATACAGACAACAAAAAGGGAAATAATATAGCAGAAAATAACATTCTTTGAAATAAACCATTGATTAGTATTCATCCCTATGTTAAAATGTTTAAGGTAAGATAACACACATCTTATAATTTGTTTGGTAGTGCCGATCGGTTCCAGGCAAAGATGATTAAGATGGAGGTAAAACTAAGGAGGCAAAAAAATGTCGGTAATTTCAATGAAACAACTGTTAGAGGCGGGGGTCCATTTTGGTCACCAAACCAGAAGGTGGAATCCTAAAATGGAAGAGTATATTTTTACAGAGAGAAATGGAATTTATATTATTGACCTTCAAAAGACTGTAAAAAAAGTAGAGGAAGCCTATAACGCTATGAAAGATATCATTTCCGAGGGTGGAGCGGCCCTATTTGTAGGAACTAAAAAACAAGCCCAGGAAGCAATAGAAGAAGAAGCAAAAAGGTGTGGAATGTTTTATGTCAATCAAAGATGGCTAGGCGGAATATTGACCAATTTTAAAACTATCAAAAATAGAATAAAACGTCTCCATGAGTTGGAAACTATGGAGGAAGACGGAACATTTGATGTATTGCCTAAAAAGGAAGTTATCAAACTTCGCCATGAACAGGAAAGACTCGAGAAATTTTTAGGCGGTATCAAGGATATGACTGAGATGCCGGATGTTTTATTCGTAGTGGATCCGCGGAAAGAAAGAATTGCTATTCAGGAAGCACGTGCTTTGGGCATACCGGTTATTTCAATAGTGGATACAAACTGTGATCCGGATGAAGTTGATTATATAATTCCGGGCAACGACGATGCTATACGTGCCGTAAAATTGCTTACAGCAACTATGGCGGATGCCGTGTTGGAAGGTAAACAGGGAATCCAAACCGAAGAATAAATTGGGACATGAAAGGTAAGGGTATAAGGGATTTTCCCTTACTCCTTACCTTTAATAATATGCTAGGAGGAATTAGTATGGGTATAACTGCAGCAATGGTTAAAGAATTGAGAGAAAAAACAGGTGCCGGTATGATGGATTGTAAAAAAGCATTGGTGGAAACCGAGGGTAACATAGACAAGGCGGTTGAAATCCTCAGGGAAAAGGGGTTAGCTGCTGTCGCTAAAAGAGCAGGAAGAATAGCAGCAGAGGGTCTGGTGGAAGCATATATACATATGGGAAGAATCGGCGTATTGGTTGAAATAAATTCTGAAACCGATTTTGTTGCTAAAAATCAAGAGTTTAGAGACTTTGCAAAGGATATCACCCTACAGATTGCGGCCTCAAATCCGCAATATGTGAGCCGGGAACAGATAGAAGAGGCAGTCATTGAAAAAGAAAAAGGGATTTTAAGAAAGCAGGCTCTGAACGAGGGGAAACCTGAAAAAATAGTAGAAAAAATAGTCGACGGAAGAATGGACAAATTTTTCAAAGATGTGTGTCTGTTAGAACAGCCATTTATCAAAAATCCTGACATTACGGTGGGTGATTTGCTGACTGAAATGATTTCCAAAATAGGTGAAAACATTTCTATCAGAAGATTTACAAGGTACGAGGTAGGGGAAGGTATTGAAAAGAAAGAGGAGGATTTTGCCGAGGAAGTTGCCAAACAAATGGGTAACAACTGATTACCCTGAACATAAAAGAGAACACTATAGTGTTCTCTTTTAAACTACCTTTTCTGTATTAAATAAAGGTTTTTTATAACAGCCGGCGAATATTAGTATTAGTAGAGGAGGATTGATACAATGCAATCCCAGTATGAAAGAGTGTTATTAAAGTTAAGCGGGGAAGCCTTGGCGGGGAAAAAGGGATTTGGTCTGGATTTTAATATACTTAATAACATTGCCTCCCAAATTAAGGACATTGTAAACATGGGGGTTCAGGTGGCTATAGTAGTAGGTGGCGGAAATTATTGGAGGGGCAGAACCGGAAAAGGCATAGACAGGACTACTGCTGATTATATGGGGATGATGGCAACGGTTATAAATGCTTTGGCCTTGCAGGCTGTTTTGGAGGATTTGGACGTGGTAACCAGAGTCCAAAGTGCGATAGAAATGAGGCAAATAGCGGAACCCTATATCAGGCGAAGGGCTATAAGACACTTGGAGAAAAATCGTGTAGTCATATTTGCCGCCGGTACGGGAAATCCTTATTTTACTACTGATACGGCTGCAGCGCTACGAGCAGCTGAAATTGAGGCAGAGGTAATATTGTTGGCTAAAAAGGTCGACGGAGTATATTCCGCCGATCCGTCTGTTGACAGGTCTGCTATGAGATTTGATCAATTAACCTATATTGATATTTTACAAAAAGGATTGAAAGCAATGGACTCAACTGCGATATCCCTATGTATGGATAATGCGATACCGATTAAAGTTTTTGATCTGGATAATGCTGAAAATATTAAAAGGGTCATATGCGGGGAACAGATGGGGACATATATTCACAGCTAATGTTGACAAACAATTTGAATGTATGACAAAGTATATCTGAGCCAAACGACTGAAGTTACTTTGTGATCAACATCACAACCGGCATTTCCTCATCAAACGCGGGGATTGAGTACCTATATAATAAACATTTATGTTATAACGAGGAGGAAAAAAATATGAAATTAGAGGTATATACGGATTTAGAGAAGAGTATGAGCAGGGCAATTGACTCACTCAAAGGGGATTTTGCAAGTATCAGGGCAGGACGCGCAAACCCGGCAATGTTGGACAGAATAACCGTTGATTACTACGGAACACCTACCCCGATTAAACAGATAGCATCCATAACAGCCCCCGAACCGAGAATTATCTCGATTCAATCCTATGATCAATCAGCAATAAATGATATAGAAAAGGCAATTTTAAAATCGGATTTGGGGGTTAACCCGTCAAACGATGGAAAAATTATCAGGATTATTATTCCACAACTAACTGAAGAAAGAAGAAGGGATCTCACAAAGATAGTCAGAAAGACAGCGGAAGAGAGCAAGGTAGCCATAAGAAATGAAAGGCGCAGCGCAAATGACAAATTAAAGAAAATGGAAAAGGATAAGGAACTCACCGAAGATCAACTGAAGGTTGCCCTCGACGAAGTACAAAAAATAACAGATAAATTTATAAAAACCATAGATGATATGACCAAGCAGAAAGAAGAAGATATTATGGAGGTATAAAGTGCCGGATGTGATCGGATATGAGCTCGAAAAGGCCTTGCACATATTAAATGAATATAATTTTGAAGTATCGATAAAGGAAACCTTTGGCAAAAGGGATATAGGAACCGGTGAAGCAAGAGTGGTAAGACAGAGGATATGTAAGCATAATATATTACAATTAGTAATAGCATATTTTTAAGCCCCCATATGGGGGTTTAAAAAATGATTGAGGTGAAAATAATGTTTAAAGGTTTATGGAATAATTCCGAAAAGATCAGAGTACCCTCTAGTATTAATATGAACTCCATACCTAAACATATAGCAATCATAATGGATGGAAACGGCAGGTGGGCCGCAAAACGCATGTTGCCGAGAAATATGGGACACAGGGCAGGTGTGGAAGCATTAAGGGATGTAATAAAAACAGCTTCTAACATCGGGGTGAAATACCTAACCCTATATGCTTTCTCCACGGAAAATTGGAAAAGGCCTGATTCCGAGGTATCTATGTTGATGAGGCTCTTAATTGAATACCTAAGAAAGGAAATAGATGAATTACATCATAACAATGTGAGGATTCAGGCAATAGGAAATATAGCCGGGCTACCGGGTGAAGTAATTACGGAAGTAGACAGGGCCACAACTAAAACGAGGTTTAATAATGGCCTTTGCGTCAATATAGCTTTAAATTATGGCGGGCGTTCGGAGATATTGAATGTTATAAGAAAAGTTGGTGAGAAAATTAAAAGTAATGAACTGCAAATAGATGAAATAGATGAAACCTTAGTGGAGTCCCTGCTCTATACTGCAAATACGCCTGATCCGGAACTGTTGATCAGAACAAGTGGGGAAATCAGATTGAGCAATTTTTTGCTATGGCAGTGTGCGTATTCGGAATTTTGGTTTACTGATGTATATTGGCCGGATTTCAAAGGGGAGCACCTGCTTGAGGCCATATCGGATTATCAAAATCGTCAAAGAAGATTTGGTGGGGTATAGGGGTGATTGAGTGCTTAAAAGAATTGTTTCTGCAGTTATTGGGTTGCCATTTTTATTGGCAGTGATTATTGCCGGTGAAACGCTACTATTTATCGCATTTCTGGTAATATCTTTGATTGCCCTTTGGGAATTTTATAATGGGTGTAAAAGTAAATTTACACCTATGGAAACAGCGGGATACACAGGATCAATTATTATATTGACAGTAATGAATTTTACATTACAGCTTTCCTACATCCTTATGTTATTTTCTATATTGGTAATAATACTGAATATCATAAAATTGATACACAATAATAAATATAACTTTGTAGATATCAGTATCACATTATATAGTTTGGTTTATATTCCTTTCTTATTAGGCCATATTTTACTTATTTCCAAACAACCGAACAATATTATTATATGGCTCGTATTTATTACGGCCTGGGGCACCGACACACTTGCTTATTTTTCAGGTTACCTTTTTGGCAGGAGAGAACTATGTCCGTCCATTAGTCCTAAAAAAACTATTGAAGGGGCGATAGGAGGTACTCTGGGAAGTATGGTTGTTTCATTGATTTTCGGGTATTTTTTTTTAAGGGATCATCTGTTTGTTGTTGCACTTATCGGTATTCTGGGAAGTGTAGTAGCCCAAATCGGGGATCTGAGCGCTTCTTTAATTAAAAGATATATCGGTATCAAAGATTTCGGAAATATAATGCCCGGACATGGCGGAATTTTGGATCGTTTTGACAGTATATTGTTTACAGCCCCGATCATATATTATATTTTAATATTTATAATCAATAGGTGATAAAGCGGGCAGTTCTACAACCTTTATTAATAATATGGGGTGATGACTTGAAAAAAATCAGCATATTGGGTTCTACCGGCTCAATTGGCACCCAGGCCTTGGATGTCATAAGGGCACATAGGGGAAGGTTCAGAATAATCGGGTTGGCAGCATTAAGAAATATCGATGTGTTGGAAAAGCAGATAGAAGAATTTAATCCTGAAGTTGTGGCAGTTTTTGAAAAAGAAAAGGCAGAAATTCTGTCCGACAGGATAGACAAGAAGGTTAAAATTGTTTCAGGCATAGAAGGTTTATTTGCGGTTGCCACGTCGGAGGTAACAGACATAGTTATAACGTCAGTAGTAGGTAGCATAGGGTTGCTTCCCACATTAGAGGCTATCAGATGCAAAAAAACTATAGCCTTGGCCAACAAAGAGACGTTAGTTGTGGCCGGTGAACTGGTGATAAAAGAAGCTGAAAAATATGATGCCAAAATAATCCCTGTTGATAGTGAACATTCTGCTATCTTCCAGTGTTTACAAGGCGAAGACCCGAAAAATATATCCAGAATCATCCTGACGGCTTCGGGGGGGCCTTTCAGGGATTGGCCTAGGAACAGGATAGAAAAGGCCAAAGCAGAGGATGCGTTAAGACATCCGACATGGAATATGGGTAAGAAAATAACTGTCGATTCATCGACTCTAATGAATAAAGGGTTAGAAGTAATCGAAGCAAGGTGGTTATTTAACGTGGAATTGGGTAAAATAGATGTTGTAGTGCACCCTCAAAGCATTGTTCATTCAATGGTAGAGTACAAAGATAATTCAGTCATTAGCCAGATGGGAATTCCCGATATGAGAGCTCCCATACAATATGCACTATTTTACCCGGAACGAATGGAAAGCAATATAGGAAGGGTTGATTTCGGCAACCTGGAGCAGTTGACCTTTATGTTGCCCGATATGGAGAAATTTCCATGTTTACCTCTGGCTTACGAGGCTTTAAAAATAGGAAAAACAATGCCATGTGTGTTAAACGGGGCAAACGAGGTATTGGTCGAACATTTCTTACAAAACAAAATCGGATTCTATGATATTCCTAAATATATCGAAAAGGCAATGACAGTACACGAACCGTTTACATATAAAACTGTAGATGAAATACTGGAAGTAGATAAATGGGTTAAAAATTGGATTAGAAATGAAATAAGGTAAGAAGGTGCTATTATGGGTACTGCATTTGTAGCAATCATTGTTTTTGGGTTGTTGGTGTTGATTCACGAATTGGGTCATTTTATAGTAGCAAAATTAGTGGACATCAAGGTCCATGAGTTTGCCGTAGGTATGGGTCCTAAACTATTGCAAGCAAAAAGAGGCGAGACGGCATATTCGATCCGTGCATTGCCGTTAGGCGGATATGTCAGAATGGAAGGAGCAGATGAAGAATCCGATGACTTAAGAAGTTTCAATAACAAACCTGTTCTGGCCCGTATTGCTGTTATTTTTGCAGGTCCTTTTATGAATTTTATTCTGGCAATGGGCCTGTTTTCAATTATTTTTTATTTTGTAGGGACACCGACTACAAGGATAAGTGAAGTCATGCCCCAATCCCCTGCACAATATATCGGAATACAGGGTGGAGATATTATTTACTCTATAAACGGGGAAAGAATGGGTACCTGGCAAAATATCATAGATGCAATCGGTAATTCAGGAGGAAATCCCATAGACATCACTATTATAAGAAACAATAACAAAATAGAAAAGACTGTAAAACCTACCAGGGATATGGATACAAACCGGATGACAATAGGTATTATGACTACCATGGAGAGGTCCGTAATTTCATCGATTCGGAACGGAGTTGCGGTAATAGGGGCAATAACAGCCGATATATTGGTTTTTTTGAGGGGCTTGATCACCGGAAAGCCCGGTGTTGCCGGGGAGATTATGGGGCCTGTGGGGATCCTGAATTTGGTGGGCCAGGTAGCAAAAACGGGGTGGTTGGATATATTAAACCTGACCGCTGTTTTGAGTGTAAACTTGGGTTTGATAAACTTGCTACCGGTGCCTGCATTGGACGGAAGCAGAATTATATTTTTATTTGCCGAAATCTTGAGGGGAAAACCCATAGACCCGGAAAAAGAGGGTATGATACATTTAATAGGATTCGGCATCCTGATAACATTGATGTTATTTATAACCTATAAAGATATATTAAATTTTCTATGATTTAACCCAAATGGGAAGTGGGAAGTGGGAAGTGGGAAGTGGGAAGTGGGAAGTGAGAAATGGGAAATGAACAGATGAGAAGAAAAACCAGGGTTGTTAAATGCGGAAATGTATATATAGGCGGGGACAGCCCTATTACAGTTCAATCTATGGCTACCACGAATCCTGCAGATTTTGCAAATACGATTGAAGAGATTAAAAAACTGGAAGATGCGGGGTGTGACATAGTCAGGATTGCCGTGCCGAACATGGATGCCGCGAAATCCATAAATAAAATCAAACAACAGACAAAAATGCCGGTTGTCGCCGATGTCCATTTTGACTATAGACTTGCTCTGCAGTCTATAAAAGAAGGGGCCGACAAGTTAAGGTTAAACCCCGGGAATATCGGTGAGGCTGCAAGGGTACGGGAAGTAGTGGGGGCGGCTAAGGAAAAAGGTATACCGATAAGGATAGGCGTAAACGCAGGGTCATTAGAAAAATCTATATTGGACAAATATGGATATCCCACAGCCGAGGGGATGGTGGAAAGTGCCCTAAAACATATTGCTATACTGGAGGATTTAGATTTTACAGACATTGTGGTATCATTAAAAGCGAGCGATGTTAGGCTTACCGTGGATGCCTACAAGCTGATGGCCGAGAAGATTGATTATCCGTTTCATTTGGGAATTACGGAAGCAGGCACAGTATGGACGGGTACAATAAAATCCTCCGTGGGTATAGGTGCCTTGCTACTTATGGGTATAGGCGATACTATTCGTGTTTCGCTAACCGGTGACCCTGTGGAAGAAATTAAGGTGGGAAGACAGCTTCTGAAATCCCTGGGTATAATACAAAATGAAATAACAATAGTATCCTGTCCCACTTGTGGCAGGTGTAAAATAGATTTAGTGCGTATAGCCAACCAAGTAGAGGAAAAACTGGGTAAATTAAAAAAACCTATCAAAGTCGCCATTATGGGTTGTGCCGTTAACGGGCCGGGAGAAGCAAGGGATGCGGATATTGGTATAGCCGGGGGTATCGGTTCGGCACTTTTATTTAAGAGGGGACAAATTATAAGGAAAATAAAAGAAGATGAAATTTTAAAGGTATTGGTTGAGGAGATCGAAAAGATGTAGATAGGGGGGTAAAAATGAGGGTCACTGCCATCGTACCTGCTTATAACGAAGAAAGTCGAATTGAAAAGGTTATTGTTCCTATTCTGGAAACCGATATGGTATCAAATATAGTTGTTGTCGATGACGGTTCACAGGATTCAACTTCAGATATTGTATCGAGTTATAATGTCGATCTGGTGAAAGTATCCCAAAACAGAGGGAAAGCTGAGGCAATAAAGGAAGGCATAAAGTATTGTAAGGATAAAAGTGATATTATAATTTTACTGGATGCAGATTTGATAGGCCTGACTCCAAATCACATAAAGGCACTTGTTTTGCCAATATTCGAAAGAGATGTTGATATGACGATCGGGGTTTTTAAATCCGGAAGATACATTACAGATCTGGCCCAATCAATTGCACCGAACCTGTCAGGGCAAAGAGCAATAAAATTGAGTGTTGCACATGAAATTGTGGATATGGATATAAAAGGATATTGTGTTGAAGCGGCATTTTCTCAATTGATAAAAAAATACAACCTCAATGTAGAGAATGTTGTATTAGAAAATGTAACTCATGTGACCAAGGAAGAAAAAGTAGGGTTTATAAAGGGGATTACTTGGAGATTCCAAATGTATAAGGATATAGTAAAATATTTGATACATTAAACAGAGAAAGAGGGATTTCATGGCTCATTTTAAGGGTATTAACTTCAATAATTTTTTGAATAGTTTCGGATTAGCTGAAAATCCATCTTATGAGTCCTGTTTTATAGAAAGGGTGCAATACTTTAAACGGAGCAGAAAACTGTCATTACAAATAATAGGAAAAGAAATACTTGAATGTAAACAAATAGAAGAAACCCTGCATCAGTTAGAAGGGACAATAAAAAGGAAGTTACAATCCGATGTGGAAATTCATTTTTCATATGATGTAAAATATAATTCATTGGAAGAATTAATTGATATGAATTGGGCGAATTTATTATATATTTTACAAAAAAACGTATCCTTGTTTAATCTCACTGAAAGTATTGTTAACAGAGACATTGTAGGTTCCAATCTAAAGCTTATTATCAGATCCGATGTCATTGGCGGAAGGATACAGGGAAGGAAGGCGGAGTCTCAAGTAGAAAAATATTTTTCGGAACAGTTCGGTGTGACTGTTGACTGTGAAATTTACATAAATGGTGATCAAAGACTTGACTCGGAAGAGTATGATTTGAACAAAAAAGAGTGCCCATCTTCAACTATTTTGTTGGGCAAAAAGTTTTCCGGGGAAGCCGATACAATTGCCAATATTGAACCTGATTCGGATAATGTAATTATTGAAGGGGAAATATTCGGTGTGGAAATAAAAGAATTAAGAGATGGCAAAAAGCTTGCAATTTTAAATATCACGGATTATACAAATTCAATAGTAGCAAAAATTTTTGAAAAAGAAAATCAAACAACTAAATTTGAGGAAATATTTATCGAAGGAACAGCAATCAGAGCCAGGGGAAATGTCAGGTATGATAAATTTATAAAAGAAGATATTATCATGTTAACCGATGTTATGCAAGCAGATAAGACGGAAAGAAATGACTTACATTGCGAAAAAAGAATTGAACTGCATTTACATACACAGATGTCCGCCATGGATGGTGTTTCCGCTGTGGATGATTTTGTAAGACAAGCATCAAAATGGGGGCATAACGCCATAGCTATAACCGACCATGGTGTTGTACAAGCATTTCCGGAAGCTATGGATGCCGGTAAAAAACATGGAATTAAAATAATATATGGTGTGGAAGGTTATCTAGTGAATGATAGGGTAGAGCTTGTGGAGGGAAATGATAATCATTCATTTGATGAAGAATTTATAGTTTTTGACATAGAAACCACCGGATTGTCGAGCAAAAATGACAGAATTACGGAAATAGGTGCGGTTAAGATAAAGGGCGGTAGAGTTATCGACAGTTATTCCGGTTTGGTAAATCCCGGAATAGATATACCGGCAAAAATTATAAAGCTGACCGGTATCACTGACGATATGGTCAAGGATAAACCGACCATAGAAACTGTTTTACCGGAATTTTTAAAATTTATAGGGGACAGGCCTGTGGTTGCCCATAATGCCGGTTTCGATATAGGGTTTATTAGGGAAAATATGAGAAAGATTGACGGTATTTTTACAAATACAATAGTTGACACCTTAAATTTATCGAGGGCCCTTCTACCGGACCTTAAAAGACATAGGTTGGACGTTGTTGCGAAGGAGCTAAACGTACCATTGCCAAACCATCATAGAGCATTGGGTGATGCCGAGGCTACAGCCGGAATATTTATAAGGCTCATAGAAATTATGAAAGCAGAGGGCATGACATCTTTAAAAAATATTAATAGCCGATTAGGTACGGAGATTGATTTCAGAAAGTTAAAAACCTATCATATTGTTATTTTAGCAAGAAATCGAACAGGACTGGAGAATCTATATAAGATTGTGTCCGAATCGCATCTGAATTATTTTTATAAGAAACCCAGAATACCTAAAAGTTTATTGGATAAATACAGGGAGGGCCTTATACTGGGTACGGCTTGTGAAGCGGGGGAATTATTCCAAGGTATTCTATCAAATAAAACTATTGAACAAATGGAATGTATTGCCAATTACTATGATTATTTGGAAATACAGCCAACAGCCAATAATATGTTTTTAGTAGAGAAAGGTGAAGTCAAAGACGAGAATGAATTAAAAGAGATCAATAAAAAAATAGTGGAACTGGGGGATAAATTAAAAAAACCGGTTGTGGCCACCGGAGACGTTCATTTTCTAAATCCCGGTGACAGCATTTTTAGGCAAATACTGATGGCCGGGCAGGGGTTTGAAGATGTTGATAGTCAGACATCCCTATATTTTAAAACAACTGATGAGATGCTCGAGGATTTTTCGTATCTTGGGGAAGCAAAATGTGTAGAGGTAGTTATACAAAATCCGAATAAAATATGTGATGAAATAGAGGATCTGATGCCAATCCCCGATGGAACATTTACACCTGAGATAGAAGGCTCGGAAGAAGAGTTAAAAAATATGTGTTATAATAGGGCTAGAGAAATTTACGGTGAAAATATGCCCATAATTGTGAAGAATCGATTGGATAGAGAATTGAATTCTATAATTGATAATGGGTATGCCGTTATGTATGTTATTGCGCATAAATTGGTTGCCAGATCCTTGAGTGACGGATATCTGGTGGGTTCCAGGGGTTCTGTGGGTTCTTCCTTTGCTGCTACCATGGGTGGGATAACCGAGGTGAATCCCTTGCCGCCACATTATGTATGTCCAAAGTGCAAATATTCCAATTTTGTATTGGATGGTTCCTATGGTTCAGGCGTTGATTTACCGGATAAAAATTGCCCTGAGTGTAACGGAATACTTACTAAAGATGGTTATGATATACCGTTTGAGGTATTTCTCGGTTTCGAGGGCGATAAGGAACCGGATATCGATCTCAATTTTGCAAGTGAATACCAAAATGAAGCCCATAAATATATGGAGGAGCTTTTTGGGGAGGACAAGGTGTTTCGTGCCGGAACTATAGGAACCATAGGGGACAAGACAGCCTATGGATTTGTACGTAAATATATTGAAGAAAAGCAGCTACATTGTAACACAGCTGAAACAAATAGACTGGTCAGAGGATGCACAGGGGTAAAAAGGACTTCAGGGCAACACCCGGGAGGGATTATAATTGTACCTACCGATTATGACATATATAAGTTTACACCCATTCAATATCCTGCTAACGATTCAAAGTCAGGGGTGGTCACAACCCATTTTGATTATAACTCTATCAGTGGGAGGTTGTTAAAATTAGATATATTAGGCCATGACGTGCCGACCATTATAAGGATTCTTGAGGACTTGACCAATATCGATGTTCAAAACATACCACTGGATGATAAAAAAACGATGGGTATATTTACCGGCACAAAGCCCCTGGGGATACGTGCCCGCGATATAGATTGTAAGGTTGGGACCTTGGGGATACCTGAATTCGGCACTAAATTCGTTCGACAGATACTGATTGACACCCAGCCCAAAACCTTTGCGGAATTGATCCGTATAAGTGGATTATCACACGGCACAGATGTATGGATTAACAATGCCCAGGAACTGGTCAGAAATAACATCGCAGGGCTAAAAGATGTTATTTCTACAAGGGATGATATTATGAACTATTTAATTCTAAGGGGACTTTCACCAAAAATCTCTTTCATGATTATGGAAGATATAAGGAGGGGGAAAGGGCTGACGGTAGAATATGAGCAAGCGATGAGGGAATGTGGCGTGCCGCAATGGTATATAGATTCTTGCAACAAAATCAAGTATATGTTTCCAAAAGCCCATGCAGCGGCATACGTTATGATGTCTTTTAGAATAGCATATTTTAAAGTGCACTATCCCAAGGCATTTTATGCCGCTTATTTTACAACAAAAGTGGAGGATTTTGATGCGGATTTTATAATAAAGGGGAAAGAAGCTGTCAAGGCCAAGATTAAAGAGATAAAATCGATAGGAAACGATGCTACCGCCAAGGAGAAAAACTATCTGGCTGTACTGGAAGTAGCATTAGAAGCATATTGTAGGGGAATTGAAATCCTACCCGTTGATTTATACAACTCAGATGCGGATAAATTTATGATAGTTGACGGAAAGTTGTTGCCACCCCTGAGGGGCCTACAGGGCATAGGTCAAAATGCTGTAAAAAGTATAGTCAAGGCTAGACGGCAAGGGGAATTTATATCACTGGAAGATCTGAGAAACAGGGCAAAGGTTACAAAAACTGTTATGGAAACATTAATTGCTCACGGCTGTGTCGATGGATTGCCTGAAACCAATCAACTTTCACTGTTTTCGCTTGCATGATATTACCATATGTGTTATACTGTGATGAACAACATATGATACCTTAAAAGAGTGGGGTTTCCCACTCTTTCTATTATATATTGTGGACATAATGATATATAACTGGAGAAATAATAAAAACTATGAACAAAAACACAACAAAATTTAATATTGGAGGTGTGTGATGGCTAAAAATCGAGTTGAAGAAATTGCGGAGAAATTGGCAATTCCGATTATGGAAAAAGAAAAGATTGAATTAGTGGATATAGAATATAAAAAAGAGGGTGCTGATTGGTATCTAAGATTATATATAGACAAACCCGGTGGGATTACGTTGGATGATTGTCAAAAAGTGAGTGAACAGTTAGGCAAAGAACTCGACAGAGAGGATCCTATAAAGGGGAATTATTTTTTACAAGTGTCGTCACCGGGACTTGATAGACCGCTAAAAAAAGAAAGAGATTTTGTTCGATGTAAGGGCAAAATGGTAGAGGTTAAATTATACAAAGCATTGAATGGAAACAAGGTTATAGAAGGTGAGCTTATTGGATTAGAAAATAACATAATTAAACTCAATGTTGCTAATGTTGGATTAGTGGAGTTACCGAAGGAAAAGGTCGCTTTAACAAGGTTAGCCATCAAATTTTAGGGAGGTTTATGGGATGAATGTTGAGTTTACAAAAGCCCTTGAACAGATAGAAAAGGATAAAGGTATTTCAAAGGATCTGTTGATAGAAGCTGTGGAGGCTGCCTTGATTTCAAGTTACAAGAGAAACTTTGGTTCTGCCCAAAATGTAAGAGTTGAAATTGATCGCAATACAGGAGAGGTTAATGTATATAGTAGGAAAACAATAACCGATAATGTAACAGATGATCTGTTAGAAATTCATATTGAAGATGCAAAAAAATATAACATAAATTATGGAATAGGGGACATTTTTGAGGATAAGGTTACACCTCGAAATTTTGGAAGGATTGCCGCCCAGACAGCCAAACAGGTAGTTGTACAAAGGATAAGGGAAGCAGAACGGGGTATTGTATATGATGAATTTATCAATAGGGAGTCGGAAATTATTACCGGAGAGGTCTCCAGGGTTTCGAGGGGTAGTGTTTATATCAGTCTGGGAAGAACTGAAGCCATTTTGGGGCCCAGTGAACAAATTCCAAATGAGGAATACAAGCATGGAGACAGATTGAAATGTTATATAGTAGAGGTTAAGAAAACAACCAAGGGTCCACAGATACTGCTATCGAGGACACACCCCGGTTTAGTAAAACGTTTATTTGAATTTGAAGTGCCCGAGATTCATGACGGAATTGTAGAAATAAAGAGTATTTCAAGGGAGGCAGGTTCAAGAACGAAAATAGCGGTAGACTCTAGGGACCCGAATGTGGACTCTGTTGGAGCGTGTGTAGGACCGAAGGGGATAAGGGTACAGGCTATCGTAAATGAGTTAAACGGTGAAAAGATTGATATAATCAAATATAGTGAAGATCCGGAAAAATTTATAGCCAGTTCTTTAAGTCCTGCAAAAGTTATATTATGTGAGGTTGATCCTGATGAAAAAACAGCAAAGGTGATCGTGCCGGATTACCAACTTTCCTTAGCTATTGGAAAAGAAGGGCAAAACGCCAGATTAGCCGCAAAATTAACTGGATGGAAGATTGATATAAAAAGCGAAGATCAGATCAATGATTAATTGGGGTGATAAAATGAAGACTAAAAGAAAAAAGATCCCTCTGAGAAAATGTCTTGGATGTGGTGAAATGAAACCCAAGAAAGAATTATTGAGGGTAACCCATAATTCACAGGGAATTATAAGTGTGGATCTTACCGGCAGGGCGCATGGTAGAGGGGCATACATTTGTAATTCAAAACAGTGTTTTGAAAAAGCCAAGAAAACAAAAGCATTTAATAAAGCGTTTAAATCCGATGTCCCTGAAGAGATATATGAGGACCTCATAAAGGAACTCACCAAAAATGAACAAGGGGACTGAAAAGTTTGTTAAATGGCGTTATTGGAAAAGCTATAGCATAACGGCAGAAATTATTTAAGGAATTTTGTTTGAAAACTGACAAGGTTTTTTGATGATATTGTAGTAGAATAATTAATTAGGGGGTGAATTATTTGTCGAAGGTAAGGGTATATCAGTTAGCAAAGAAGATAGGAATAAGCAACAAAGAGTTGATTAAAAAGTTGAACGAGTTATCTATTGAAGTCAGCAGTCATATGAGCACATTGGACAGCGAAAACGCAAATATAGTTATAGAACTGCTTACCGAGGAAACAGATAAAACAGATACACCGTTAGACATCAAAAATAAAGAATCAAACGATAAAAAAAATCAATCCGTAAAAAAGGTAAAAACAGTGAAAGATAAGGAAAGTCCCCCAACAGACACAGGTGACGAAAGGGACATAAAGGATAAACATAAACGTTCTAAAAAAGGCGTTGATAAAAAAATACAGGGTAAAAGTGATCGGATAATACAATTGCAAAGCAGGGTAACAGTAAAGGAGTTGGCGGAGGCCATAGATAAAAGTGTCAGTGAAATAATTAAAAAACTTCTAAGTTTGGGTACGATAGCGACAATTAATCAGGAGGTGGATTATGATACAGCAAAAACCGTAGCCACAGAATTCGGGTTAAAAGTGGAACCGATGGAAGACACGGACGACGGTATTATAGAGGATATTGAAATTATACCCGACAAACCTGAAGATTTGAAGCCCAGGCCACCTGTAGTAACTGTTATGGGACATGTCGATCATGGCAAAACTTCGCTATTAGATGCAATACGCAACACTAAGGTAACAACTAAAGAGGCGGGGGGTATCACACAACATATAGGGGCCTCGGAGGTAAAAGTCAACAATAAAAAAATAGTTTTCCTGGATACCCCGGGTCACGAAGCGTTTGCATCGATGCGTGCCAGGGGTGCAAGGGTGACAGATATAGCCGTTTTGGTAGTTGCTGCCGATGATGGTGTTATGCCACAAACAGTGGAAGCTATTAACCATGCCAAGGCCGCAGGGGTTCCTGTTATTGTGGCTATAAACAAGATGGACAAATCTACCGCCAATCCGGACAGAGTAAAGCAGGAATTAGCGGATCACGGTCTCATAATAGAGGAATGGGGCGGGGATGTTATTGCTGTTCCTGTTTCTGCTCTCAGTGGAGATAATATAGAGACTTTGCTGGAAATGGTTTTGTTGGTTGCGGAGGTAGAAGAACTTACCGCAAATCCGAATCGCAAGGCCGTAGGTATCGTTATAGAGGCCAGGTTGGATGTGGGCAGGGGATCGGTAGCAACAGTTTTGGTGCAAAATGGAACATTGAAGATTGGAGATTCTGTTGTAATCGGAACTGCGTATGGTAAAATCAGGGCTATGATGAACGACAAAGGAAAAAGAGTAAAAACGGCAGGTCCCTCAACTGCTGTAGAGATTACCGGTTTGTCTGAAGTGCCGGAAGCAGGAGAACAGATGTTTGTGGTGGAAGACGATAAGGTTGCAAAAACCATTGTTCAAGGTAGAATTGACAGGATTAAGGCAAAACAACTGAAATCCAGTCAGAAGGTTTCCCTGGATGCATTATTCAACCAAATGGAAGAAGGGCAAATTAAGGAACTTAATATTATAGTAAAAGCAGATGTACAGGGCTCTTTGGAGGCTGTAAAACAGTCATTGGTTAAACTATCGGGTGATCAAATATCTATAAATATTATACACGGTGGAGTAGGTGGAATAACCGAAACAGATGTAATGTTGGCAGCTGCATCCAACGCTATAATTATCGGATTTAATGTTCGCCCAATCCCCAGTGCCGGCATCCTGGCTAAGAAAGAAAGTGTAGATATAAGAAGTTACCGCGTTATTTATAAAGCAATTGAGGACATCGAAGCAGCTATGAAAGGTATGCTCGATCCGGAATTTGAGGAAGTGGAGCTGGGTAAAGCTGAAGTAAGGGCCACATTCAAGGTCCCGGGGGTGGGCACAATCGCCGGATGTTATGTGATCGAAGGTAGGATATTAAAAAACGCGAAAACTCGATTGGTCAGAGACGGCATAATAATCCATGAGGGTTCTATCAGTTCCTTGAAAAGGTTCAAGGATGATGCAAGGGAGGTAACCGCCGGATTTGAATGCGGTATTGGCATAGGTCAATTTAATGATGTCAAGGAAGGAGACATTATTGAAGCATATCAAATGAGCGAAATAGAAAGATAAAGCAGAAAGGGATGATGATATGTCATATCCTAGAGAAAAGCGTTTAGCAGAAGAAATTAAAAAGATAGCCAGTGATATAATCAGAAATGAATTAAAAGACCCGAGGGTTTCACCTATGACCAGTATAACAGAAGTAGACCTGACCAGGGACCTGAGATATGTCAATATTTATGTCAGTATATTGGGTGATGAAGAGGAAAAAAGGGAAACGGTGGAGGGCCTGACGAGGGCCAGTGGATTCATACGCAGAGAAATAGGAAAAAATATAAAAGCCAGATATACCCCGGAGGTAATATTCAAATTAGATAATTCTATTGAAAGAGGAATTCATATGTACAATATAATCACAAAAGTCAGTGAACAGGAAAAATCTGTTCCGGATGGAGATAAACCTGATGAATAAATTGGCAAGAATAATTTCGAATAGTAACAGTATAGCAATCACATCCCACATTGACCCGGATGGTGATAGTATAGGATCCATGCTTGCCCTGTGGTCGGCATTGAGGCAGAAATGTAGAAATGTGGAAGCTTTTATTGACGATGTTCTGCCCCGTAAATATGATTTTTTACCACAATCAAAGTATGTTAAAAAATATAAGGATGTTGAGGGGAAAGATTTTGATCTGTTTTTCGCGTTGGATTGTGGCAACAAAGCAAGGTTGGGTCACGGCGCAGAGGCTATGGAAAACAGTAAGATTGTTGTTAACATAGATCATCATATCAGCAACACGGAATTTGGTGATATCAACATTATAGATATAAACTCGTCATCTACCTGTGAAATGATTTATTCTATTATAAAGGATATGGGATTAATAATAGATAAACAGATTGCTACATGTATATATGTAGGTATTGTTACCGATAGTGGTAATTTTATGTATGACAACGTCACGGAAAAAACCCATCTGATAGTTGCGGACTTAATGAAAACTGATATAGCTAAACAGGATATCATATATAATCTTTATCAGAAAAAATCTATAAATAGTTTGAGGTTTTTGGGTTATTCACTCACCAACATGGACGTAGAGCTCGGGGGTCGTCTTGCAATTTTTCAGATTTCATCTGACTTGCTAAAAAAATTTAATATTCCGGGTGACGATGTGGAAAGTCTTGTGAATTACGGCAGGGATATAGAGGGTATCGATATAGCGGTAACCATGATGGAAAAGGGTGATAATAAGGTTAAACTCAGTTTCAGATCAAAGCATGATGATATAGATGTCAGGGCTCTGGCACAGCTATTTAACGGTGGGGGCCATAAAAAGGCATCCGGTGCCATGCTAAATTCTACTTTAGATGAAGCAAGAAATCAGGTTATAGAAAAAGCAAAACAATTTGTAAGACGGTGATTTTTTTGAATGGTATTTTAAATATTTTAAAACCCCCGGGAATGACTTCCCATGACGTTGTATCGGTTATCAGAAAACAATTAAATATCAAAAAGGTGGGGCATGCAGGGACATTAGATCCCAATGCAGCGGGTGTTCTACCTATTTGTGTTGGACAGGCAACAAAAATATCCCAATACCTTCTCGATAGTACGAAAAAATATCGGGCTGAATTAACTCTGGGCATTGAAACAGATACAGACGATATATACGGGACAGTTAAAAACAGGTCTTTAGTTATACCGCCAAGGGAAGAAATTGAAAAGGCTATATTGAGCTTTGCCGGGACTTACAATCAAGTACCTCCCATGTATTCAGCGATTAAAATTAGGGGGAAAAAGCTTTACGAGTTAGCGAGGAAAGGAATAGAAATCGAAAGGAATTCAAGAACCGTAACAATTTATAATATAGACATTATTGAAATCAAGGATAATAAGGTGATGTTTGATGTCTTGTGTTCTAAGGGCACCTATATACGTGCATTATGCAGGGATATTGGAAATATGCTGGGTTGCGGTGGAACAATGTCATTTTTGCTCAGGACAAAATCCAGTGGACTCGATTTAGAAACCGCAATAACTATGGAAGAACTATCAGAGGCCAAAGAGGTTAAGAGTTTATTGTTACCTTTGGATTTTCCTTTGAAACATATGCCCAAGATCATTGTAAAACCTGAGTCTATCAGACAAGCACTGAACGGAAATAATATTTATTCCTATTGTTCAATAAACGGTGAAAAAATTTCATCGGGAACAAGGGTGCGTATTTATATTAAAAAACAATTTATCGGTTTCGGGATTGTAAAATGTGATAATATTGATATGAACTACATTAAAGTTTTGAGGCTCTTGCTTGAGAGGGAGTAAATATGAAAATAATTAGACGATACAATCAATTAGATAAAGACATACAGAGGGGATTTGCATTAGGAAATTTTGATGGGGTCCATATTGGACATCAAAAATTAATTAAAACCTTAGTACAAGGATGTAAGCTAAAAAATTTAGAACCCTGTATTTATACTTTTGTCAACCATACGTTGGAAACTATAACAGGTAAGGAAATACCTCCCCAAATTACAAATATGTGCACGAAACAAAAAATATTTGAATCCCTGGGGATAGAACTTTTGTATTTGGAAAGATTTAATGAAAATTTAATGTCCCTGAGTCCCGAAGAATTTGTCAAAGATATTTTAATAGACAAACTAAATTGTAAAATTGTGGCTGTGGGATTTGATTACAGTTTCGGTTATAAGGGTCAAGGAAATGCGGATACTCTAAGAGAAATGGCAAAGGTATATGGGTTTGAGGCACATATAATTCAACCTGTAACTGTAAACTCTAAAAAGGTAGGAAGTTCTATTATCAGAGAATATATCAGGAATGGAAATATAGAAGAGGCTAATATCTTTCTGGGGAGGCCATATTCAATCTGCAGTAAAGTAATTCGCGGTAAAGGTATAGGGGGAGACAGACTGGGTTATCCTACAGCTAATATTTCAATTGAGTCCTGCAGTCTGATACCTAAGGAAGGTATATATGCTACATTTGTCAAAATCAATGACTCAATATACAAAGGGGCTGCCTGTGTAGGAACAAGTCCAACCTTTGGAAATTATGATATTGGTATGGAGGTCTTTATTATTGGTTTCAATGGGGATATATACGATAGATTTATAGAAATACAATTTGTCAAAAAATTGAGAGACCAGATTAAGTTTGACAGTATAGATAACCTGATAAACCAGATTGAACGGGATGTAAATAGCGTTAATACTTATTTACATCTATAACTATATATGTTAAAATGGTTAAGAAATCAAGGAACCTATTCTCGGTAAAATGATTCACCGACGTTTACTTAGAATCAGGGGATAAAAATGGGGAGGTGAGATAATGGATCAAAACGACAAAAAGACAATCATAGACGCTTTTAAAACCCATGAAAATGATACCGGTTCTCAAGAAGTGCAAATTGCCTTATTGACGGAAAGGATTAATCATTTAAATGAGCATTTGAAAATTCATAAAAAAGATCATCACTCTAGGAGGGGACTTTTGAGGATGGTCGGTAAAAGAAGAAAAATGCTGAATTATCTTATGGATAAAGATATTGAAAAGTATAGGGAAGTAATAGCAAAACTAAAATTGAGAAAATAATAGAGGGCGGGAAACACCCTCTCTATTATTTGATTATTTGTTTGATTAAGCCATAAAGGCTTTTTATTTTATATCCAATCAGAATTTTTAATTTTCTGAGTGGATAATAAATAATACGAGCATATTTTATAAGTGAAAGGAGGATAAAAATGGTTAAGGTTTTTCAGAAGGAAATAGGTGGGAGAATCCTGGAAGTTGAAATCGGGAAATTAGCTCAGCTTTCTGATGGTGCCTGCTTACTGAGATATGGTGAAACTGTAGTTCTCGTTAATGCATGTTCCTCGAAATTACCGAGAGAAGGCATAGACTTTTTTCCTCTAAGTGTTGACTATGAAGAAAAAATGTATGCGGCAGGAAAGATCCCGGGGGGTTTTATCAAAAGGGAGGGCAGACCAAGTGAGAATGCCATATTAACTTCCAGACTTATAGACCGTCCAATCAGACCTCTGTTTCCGGAAGGATATAGAAACGAGGTTCAGGTAATTGCAACGGTGCTATCGGTAGATCAGGATTGTAGTCCGGATGTTGTTGCTATGATAGGTTCATCAATAGCATTGTCTATTTCCAGCATCCCGTTTCAGGGACCGACCGCTTCCGTAAGTATGGGTATGGTTGACGGACAATATATAATAAATCCCACAAGTGAGGAAAGGGAAAAAAGCAAACTGGATTTGGTTGTTTCCGGAACAAAGGATGCGGTAATGATGATAGAAGCGGGGGCTAAGGAGGTTACGGAAGCTCAGGTTTTAGAAGCAATTTTGCTTGCACATGAAGAGATTAAAAATATTGTTTCATTTATAGAGGAAATTGTTGCGGAAGTTGGGAAAGAAAAACAGGAAATTGTTTTGTTTGAGGTAGACGAAGATTTAAATGCCGAGGTAAGGGAATATGCAACCCAAAGGATAGCTGATGCAATGAGGACAGAGGAAAAATTGGAAAGATCACAAAATATTGAATCAGTTAAAGAGGAAACATTGGAATATTTCATGGACAAATATGGGGATGATACAGATACAAAACAAATCAATCTCATACTGGATACAATTTTAAAAGAAGAAACAAGGCATTTAATTTTGCACGATAAAATAAGGCCGGACAATCGGAAATATGACGAAATCAGGCCTATATCGACTGAAATATCGTTATTACCTAAGGCACATGGATCAGGCTTATTTACGAGGGGCCAAACCCAAGTATTATCGGTTGTAACTTTAGGTGCAATAGGTGATGTTCAAATTATAGATGGTCTCGGTGAAGAAGAGTCAAAAAGATATATACACCATTATAATTTTCCCCCGTTTAGTACGGGCGAGGTCAGATTTCTGAGGGGGCCGGGCAGGCGTGAAATCGGTCATGGAGCGTTAGCCGGAAGAGCATTGGAGCCGATGATACCTTCCAAGGAGGATTTTCCTTATACTATTCGTGTGGTATCCGAAGTTTTGTCTTCTAACGGATCTACTTCACAGGCAAGTGTATGTGGTAGTACATTGTCATTGTTAGATGCCGGTGTGCCCATTAAAGATATGGTAGCGGGTATTGCTATGGGATTGGTTAAAGATGGTGATAATATAGCTATTTTATCAGACATACAGGGTATGGAGGATTTCCTGGGCGACATGGACTTTAAGGTTGCCGGAACATCCAAAGGAATAACTGCTATGCAGATGGATATCAAGATAAAAGGTATAGAAAAAAACATATTGGAAAATGCATTGGAACAGGCAAGGATCGGAAGGCTGTATATTCTGGACAAGATGAAGGAAACGATCAGCTCACCAAGACCCGAACTCTCACCTTACGCCCCGAGGATGCTGACAACAAAGATACATCCCGATAAAATCAGGGAGGTTATCGGAACAGGTGGAAAAACTATAAATAAGATTATTGAGGACACAGGGGTTAAAATCGATATCGAAAATGACGGTACCATATTTATAGCCGCCCCGACACAGGAAGCAGCAGAAAACGCATTTGATGCAATAAATGATATAATTCGAGATCCCGAAGTAGGGGATATCTACAAAGGGAAAGTCATAAAAATAATGAACTTTGGGGCATTTGTGGAGGTTCTTCCGGGCAAGGAAGGTCTGGTTCATATATCCAACATTGCGCATGAGAGGATAAACAAGGTGGAGGATGTGTTAGCAGTCGGGGACGAAGTTGATGTGAAGGTAATAGAAATAGATCAACAAGGGAAAATAAGTCTTTCCAGGAAGGCACTTTTACCTAGAAAAAGTAACAAAAAATAGAATAACAAACCTGTCGTGGAGTATCAATGCCCCAAAAATAACAAAAAACGGGATAAAAAGTGAAAGCATAAACCGGACGCGGTTTATGTTTTTTAGTTAAATTTACAAATATTGATTGCATAAGTGACTTAATTTTGAATAGTATATTACAAATATTACAATTAGACAAGGGGGATATATTATGATAGTTGTCATAAACAAAAAGATTGCAATATTTGTGATAATTGCGGTTGTTTTGGTTTTGATAGCGGGCTTTATATTTTTGGGGAGAACAAAGGCAAAAGTGGCAAGCAGTTACAATGTTGTCGCACCGGAACCAATCAGAAGAGGGAATGAGGATAGCAAGTACATTGCATTTGCATGCAATGTCGATTGGGGTAATGAAGTGTTACCGGATATATTAAAAACATTGAATGATGAGAAGATAAAAATTACCTTCTTTGTAACAGGTAGATGGGCCGAAAAATTTCCGGATTTGATGCAGCAAATCGTGGATAATGGGCATGAAATCGGGAGCCATGGCTATCAGCACCTAAATTATGAAACATTATCCTTGGAACAAAATACGGAACAGATAAGAAAAGCGGGTGAAATACTTTCAAAACATACTAAAAAAGAAATAACCTTATTTGCTCCGCCATCCGGCGCCTACAATAAAAACACACTCATTGCATCCGAAAAACTCGGGTATAAAACAATACTATGGACTATGGACACAATAGATTGGAGGGCCGGAAGCACAAAAGATGTTATTATAGACAGGATATTAAGCAAAGATGGTTTCAGCGGCGCAATAGTCCTGATGCATCCTATGCCTGAGACTGCAAAGGCGTTGCCGGTATTGATTGAATCAATGCATGAGAAGGGTCTGAAAGTGGGTACTGTGAGTGATGTTTTAAAATAAAAATGCTGAAGACGCTGAAAGCGGCAAGACATTATGCTAAAATATAATCGGTGAAGGTCGAGGCATTTTCGGTTGGAGTTTATGGATAGAGTATTCTTTTAATTGTTTATATCATATTTGATATTATCATAATTGATATACAAAATACATACCAAACTTTATAGTAGAGGGTGACAAAAGGGGACGTACCCAATTTGTCACAGACCTAAATATAAACATTTAAGAAGCAAAAAATTAGGTGACAAATTGGGTACGTCCCCTTTTGTCACACAATTATTATGGGGGGAATAAATTATGAGATTGAGTGCAATTGGTGGAAAGGAAATTATCAATTTATATGATGGCAGCAGCTTAGGTTTAATATCGGAATCCGACCTGTTAATTAACAAAAGGACCGGGAGAATACATTCCCTTTTAATACCGGAAAACAAGGGCTTTCTTGGCCTTTTTTCTAACAATTCTTTGATAGAAATTCCCTGGGAATCTATAAAAAAAATAGGAAGTGATATGATTATAATTGACTTGGTGAACAGCTACAAATGAAAATATTAGATGTTGGGGGAATAGATGATTCAAATTGGGTAAAAATAATAGCAATAACACAAAACAAAATTTAACAAATACGCTTTGGCTGCAGAAAATTGTATAATACCAAAAATGTGTAAATATAGGAGTGGAAAAATGATAAACTATTCTACAGGAGAACAATATCCCCAATTTACAATAAATCCCCAAAAATTTTCAAATGAAGAAGAGACAGACAACAAACAACAACTAGAAACCATACAGGGATTAGGAATAAGCGGTTTGCCTGAACCCAGCGGAAATATCCATACATTAACTATTATAGGTCATATAGAGGGGCATATGATCGCACCTCCACAGAACAAATCAAGTAAATATGAACATATTATTCCCCAATTGGTGGCCGTAGAAGAAAATCCGGATATTGAGGGGTTATTGATAATTTTAAACACTGTTGGTGGGGATGTAGAGGCAGGATTAGCTATTTCAGAATTGATATGCAGTCTATCCAAACCTAAAGTTACCTTGGTTATAGGAGGAGGCCATAGTATAGGTGTCCCTCTGGCTACTGCGGGAGATTATTCGTTTATTGCACCCACTGCAACCATGACTATACACCCGATAAGGATGAATGGGTTAGTAATAGGAATTCCACAGACCTTCGAATACTTTTTAAAAATGCAGGAACGAATAGTAGATTTTGTTTTACGTACTTCGAGGATAAACAGAAATGTTTTTATACAATTGATGAGGGCTACGGATAAACTTGCAAACGACGTAGGTACAATCTTGATAGGAAAAGAAGCCGTAGATCATGGACTAATTGATGAGGTCGGGGGCTTAGATAAAGCAATGAATAAATTAAAACAATTGATAGAAACAAATAAATAAATTTTTAAACGTACCGGGTTTAAATCCTAAAATTCAATAGGATAAATTATAAAAGCCATGAAACAGGTTATTTCCATGAAATTTCGTGGCTTTTATCTGTTTTTTAGATTGTCCCATAAATTTTTCTTACTTTATTGCATAATGTTTGTAGGTTTTAATGGTTTAGTGTAGAATATATTATTAGGTCAGGTGTTTATAAAATAAACTTTTAGTTGAGAATCAGTTTGAAACTATTATGTTTGGCCTTTGGTCCGTAATTTTATATGATTTTCCAAATTTATTAAAACCTTGTGGAGTTGATAACAATGAACAAAAGCCGCGGTAGAAAACAAAATAAAAATTTTAATCTTTTGAGAAAAGAATTTACAAACGAAGTATATGGTATCTTTACTATTGCACTTGGATTGGTTTTACTTGTAAGCATACAGGGAAGTAGTGCGGGGAAAGTTGGAGATTTAATAAAATTTGTTTTAAGCGGATTGTTTTCCGGCACGGCATTTATATTACCTTATTTAACAATTTTATGTGGTGTACTTATTTTTATTAACAAATCAACAATAGAAGAGACTAAAACCATATTGTTTTATATATTGATATTTATTTCTATTACCATATTCAAATCACTTGGCTCCATCAA
Source organism: Clostridiales bacterium (assembly GCA_012519835.1). Classification (GTDB taxonomy): domain Bacteria; phylum Bacillota; class Clostridia; order Peptostreptococcales; family Natronincolaceae; genus JAAZJW01. Next base: position 46,590 of record JAAYPJ010000074.1, read on the forward strand.
AATTATAGACAGCATCGCATTTTCCAATGCTAATGATTGGTTAAAACAAGTTTTCCAATTGGGTGTGGAAGGTATCGGAGGCGGGATCGTCGGTGTCTGCATAACTAAACTGTTAGTCAATTTATTCGGGGTTGCTGCCACCTATATTATTGTTTCAGCCCTAATGCTTATAATATTAATTTTGTATACAAAAATATCACTGCTTGAGACGTTTATGGTATTTAAAAAAGGAATTACAGCAACTTCAAATGCGATAAAAACCCACATACTGAATTTTATTTTAGTTCCGACTAAGGACGGAACCGAAAAAAATGCAAAATCTAAGAAGAAAAACAGGGATGTGCCCCTTGATACAGAAGATAGTGACAATTTAGAAGAAGATATAGGAGAAAAGATTAAAATATTAGATTTTACTACAGTTGATTCGAATGATCTCTTACATAATAAAAAAACCAATGGTGATAATGATACAGAGCAAATAGTCACGGATAAAATAAGTGACAGTTCCACGGATTCCCATGATATAACTGACTACAATCAAAACAATCTGATTTTGGATTATAAGTTGCCCGGCACCGAACTTCTTAATGAGGTAGTTTCACAGCCCAGTAAAGAAGATAAAAGAAAAATAATATCAAAGGCTAAAATATTGGAAGATACACTGTATAATTTTGGTGTAGAGGCCAAGGTTGTACAGGTACATAAGGGCCCTACAATTACCAGATATGAATTACAGCCCAGTGCAGGAGTTAAAGTAAGCAAGATAGTCAATTTGAGTGACGATATTGCTTTAAACCTGGCTGCGCAGGCTATCAGAATTGAAGCACCCATACCGGGGAAAGCTGCTATAGGCATAGAAATACCTAACGAGGATATTTCTACTGTTGCTCTCAAGGAGGTATTAGACAGTTCAAATTACAAAAATTCTACTTTTAATTTGCCATTTGCCTTAGGTAAGGATGTTTCCGGAACATCAATAGTTACAGATATATCTAAAATGCCGCATTTGTTGATTGCCGGGGCCACAGGTTCCGGAAAGAGTGTCTGTATTAATGTCTTGATACTGAGTATTTTATATAATTCAAGTCCCGACATGGTAAGACTGGTTTTAGTGGATCCCAAGGTTGTAGAGCTCAGCCAATATAATGGAATTCCCCATCTGCTCATACCGGTTGTAACTGACCCTAAGAAAGCGACAAATGCACTTAACTGGGCTGTAAATGAAATGTCCAGACGATATAAAATATTTGCGGAGAACAGTGTCCGCGATATTGATGGATACAATAAAAAATTTGAAGAAAATAAAATACCATATATAGTCATTATTATTGATGAGCTGGCTGATCTAATGATGGTAGCCCCAAATGATGTTGAAGATGCAATATGTCGATTGGCTCAAGTGGCTAGGGCCGCCGGGCTACATTTAATAATAGCGACCCAAAGACCTTCGGTAGATGTAATCACAGGAGTTATTAAAGCAAACATACCCTCCAGAATTGCCTTTTCTGTAGCATCACAGACAGATTCAAGAACAATTTTGGATATGGGGGGAGCCGAAAAACTTTTAGGAAAAGGAGATATGCTGTTCTATCCGGTTGGTGCCAGTAAACCCATCAGAATACAAGGAGCCTTTGTATCTGAAAAAGAAGTGGAAAGGGTAGTAGCCTTCATTAGGGAACAGTCAAAAACACCCGGTTATGAAGATACAATAATTGAACAGCTCGATCAGAGCAGCAATATATTTGTAGGTGAAGATGAATTGTTCGAGGATGCTCTTAAATTGGTAGTAGAAGCCCAACAAGCGTCTATTTCCATGCTTCAAAGAAGATTAAGGATAGGATACAGCAGGGCCGCAAGATTGGTTGATGATATGGAATCAAAGGGCTTTGTAGGTCCGCATGAAGGCAGCAAACCGAGACAGGTATTAATAGACAGACAATTTTTTGAACAGAATATAAAGGAATCCATGTAAAATAAATTTATTGACAGACCGATGATCAGAAGGTGAAATATTTGTTTACAAAAGTAACTATTGAAAAAGCGATCAATATGGAAGACAAGATTTTTATCGATGTTCGTTCTCCCTCCGAATTTGCAAAAGGTTCTATACCGGGGGCAATAAATATCCCCATTTTGGATGACGACGAAAGGATTGATGTGGGTACCACATACACAAATAAAAGCCCAGAGGAAGCCAAGACCAAGGGAATTGAATATGCTTCACCCAAACTTTCCTCTATTTATGACCGGATTTCCATGTTAGCAAAAAAATACAAAAATATTATATTATTTTGTTGGCGCGGCGGATTAAGAAGTGACATCCTATCAAGTTTCCTGGGTGCACTGGGTGTAAACATTTATCAGTTAGAAGGCGGGTACAAAAAATACCGTAGATATGTTATCGAATACTTCGAGGAAAATAGGTTTAAACACAAATTTATTGTGCTTCACGGTTATACAGGGGTAGGCAAGACTGAAATCCTTATACAACTGAAAACACTCGGCATTCCTATACTCAACCTGGAACATCTGGCTAGGAATAGTGGCTCCGTATTCGGAAAAATAGCCTACCAAAATGAAAAACCTGTAACCCAAAAAACATTTGAGGCACTACTTTTTGAAACTTTGAGATTAAGTAACAACAAGTATATCGTCGTGGAGAGTGAAGGACGCCGTTTAGGGGAGGTATCATTGCCTAAAAATCTATGGAATGCAATAGTTGAAGGTAAACATATCTTGATCGGCACAAACATGGAAACCAGAATCAAAAGGTTAGTGAACGATTATGTAATTAAAATTTCTGATTGTAACACTTTATTAGAGGATGCCGTTGTTCATTTAAAAGAAAAAATAGGAACAAAAAAGATAAATCAACTCGTTTCATGGATTGAGGAGCGGGAATATTCAAAAGTCGCGGAAGACTTGATTACAAATTACTATGATCCTCTTTATAAAAATTCTGTCGACAAATATAATTATATAATAAATATTAATTATGTGAATATAAAAGAGGCTATAGATATGATAGCTGAATTTTACTATGAGTTGGAATACAAATCGGTCTAAAACATAGACAAGTTTAACGTATGATTTTAATTAACATATATAAAGCATAATGGGGGAAAGTTTAAATGAATCTAGCTAACAAATTGACTGTGTTGAGAATTTTTTTAATTCCCGTTTTTATGATATTTCTTTTAAACGAAATACCTTATGGCAAATCAATTGCAGCCGGGATATTTATAATTGCAGCAATTACCGATATATTAGACGGACATTTTGCAAGAAAGAGAAATGAAATTACAAATTTGGGCAGGTTTATGGATCCTTTAGCTGATAAGCTCCTGGTTTCCGCTGCCCTCATTTCACTCGTCCAAATGGGAAAATTATCTTCTTGGATAGTAGTCATAATAATAGGAAGAGAATTTACCATAAGCATATTGAGAGCTGTTGCTGCAACCGAAGGAAGGGTTATAGCTGCCAGCTGGTGGGGGAAGGCCAAAACAATATTTCAAATCATTGCTATTATATCTCTTTTAATAAACAACTTCCCTTTCAGTTATATTAACTTTCCCTTTGATACGATAATGATATGGATTGCGGTAATATTTACTATAGTGTCAGGTGTAGATTATATTATTATAAATATAGATATATTAAAATAATATCTACAAATTTAGTTTGACCATTTATATTTTATAATATATAATGTTATCTAGAACACCTGTTCGATATAATTAGAAAGGTAGGTGAGCCGGGTTTGGCCCGGTAATAGTATGGAAAAAAAGAGAGCTTTGGATATGGCCATTGCACAAATAGAAAAACAGTTTGGTAAAGGTTCCATTATGCAATTGGGTGGGGACATTAAATTAAACGTAGAAAGTATATCAACCGGTTCTATCGCCCTTGATGTAGCTTTAGGAATCGGAGGTGTCCCGAGAGGAAGAATTACTGAAATTTTTGGTCCGGAATCCTCGGGTAAAACAACAGCCTCACTTCATATGATTGCTGAAACACAAAAAAACGGTGGCACAGCCGCATTTATTGATGCAGAACATGCACTGGATCCTATATACGCAAAAAATCTGGGTGTTGACACCGAGAATTTGATTGTATCCCAACCTGATACCGGGGAGCAGGCCCTTGAAATTACAGAAGCCCTCGTAAGAAGCGGTGCCGTCGACATAATCGTTATAGACTCTGTCGCAGCGCTAGTTCCAAAGGCCGAAATCGAAGGGGAGATGGGTGATTCTCATGTAGGATTACAGGCCCGGCTGATGTCCCAAGCATTGAGAAAACTGGCAGGCTCAATCAGTAAATCAAGAACAATTGTGGTTTTTATAAATCAACTCAGGGAAAAAATAGGGATAATGTTTGGCAATCCTGAAACTACTTCAGGGGGCCGTGCATTAAAATTTTATGCCTCTGTTCGTCTGGATATTCGTAGGGTTGATTCTATTAAACAGGGCAACGACATTGTCGGTAACAGGACCAGGGTAAGGGTAGTAAAAAATAAGGTCGCGCCTCCTTTTAAACAAGCCGAATTTGATATCATGTACGGGGAAGGTATTTCTAAAACCGGGGACATATTAGATATAGCATCCGACCTGGATATCGTTAAGAGGTCCGGTGTTTGGTACAGTTATGGGGATCATAAACTTGGACAGGGTCGGGAAAATGCAAAACAATTTTTTAAAGAGAATCCTGAAATCTGTTTAGAGATTGAAAATAAAATCAGAAAACATTATGACCTGCCTCTCGCTGCGGGAGTGCTACATAAACAGGAACAGGCCAAAGATACGGATAACAAAGACGCACAAACTGCGGACGCAGCAGAGATTGCTGATATAAAGGAATAAAGAAATATAATTTATAATATGTTGGAAAAAGCTATTAAAATTTTTAATGGCTTTTTTTTTACCTAATTGTAATGCGGAGACCATTCTTATCAATGGTTCGAATAACTATTGGCATAACGGTATAATATATTCTAACTTGACACCCATAAGGAAAAGATATAAAATAAGGTCAAATAGTCAAATAATAGGTGTATCTGTTAATGAGAAATATCGATATGAGATTAAAAATAAAACCCTAAAAACTTAATAAAGGAGGTGTCCACATATTCCAAAAACAGTCGTTTTAAACATACTTTTAACTACAGTTGGTGTTTTGTTAGGATGCCTTATCGGCTATTTTTTTCGAAAAAATGTTGCGGAAGGGAAAATTAAAAACGCTGAAGAATTAGCTAAAAAGATCGTGGAAGACGCTGAAAAGAATGCTGAAACTGCCAGAAAAGAGCTATTGTTGGAAGCAAAGGAAGAAGTCCATAAACTTCGTAATGAATTAGAAAAGGAGAGCAGAGAAAGGCGTAACGAGCTACAGAGAACGGAAAGAAGACTGATTCAAAAAGAAGAAGTTTTAGATAAAAAATCAGAATCTTTAGAAAACAAGGATGAAAAACTAACAAAAAAACTAAAAGAATTAGATAGCAAAGAACAAGAGATTAACGACCTTTATCAAAAAGAAGTAGATAAACTCGAAGAATTATCCGGTTTAACCTCGGAACAGGCTCGTCAACTTTTGTTGAGTAATATTGAAAGACAGACAAAATATGAAGCCGCAATTATGATTAAGGATATTGAATCTAAAGCAAGAGAAGAAGCAGAGAAAAAATCAAGGGAAATAATTGCCTACTCAATTCAAAAATGTGCAGCAGATCATGTTGCTGAAACCACTGTGTCGGTTGTACCACTACCTAACGATGAAATGAAAGGTAGAATAATTGGAAGAGAAGGTAGGAACATTCGTACAATAGAAACATTAACAGGTATTGATTTAATTATTGATGATACACCAGAAGCAGTGATTTTATCCGGCTTTGACCCAATCAGAAGGGAAATAGCGCGAATTGCACTAGAAAAATTGATTATCGATGGCAGAATTCACCCGGCAAGAATCGAGGAGATGGTAGAAAAGGCTAAGAAGGAAGTTGACAATATTATCAAGGAGGAAGGAGAACAGGCAACCTTTGATGCAGGTGTTCATGGTTTACATCCGGAACTTATAAGGCTGCTCGGTAGACTAAAATACAGAACCAGTTACGGACAAAACGTGTTAAATCATTCGATAGAAGTTTCCTATTTAGCGGGGATTATGGCTGCTGAATTAGGTGCAGATGTCAGACTCGCCAAGAGAGCAGGCCTACTGCATGATATTGGGAAGGCTGTTGATCATGAAATAGAAGGAACCCATGTTGAAATAGGCATGGAACTTCTCAAAAGATATAAGGAATCCAGAGATGTTATTCATAGTATGTCCACCCATCATGGTGATTATGAACCTGAATCCATAGAAGCCATCTTAGTTACAGCGGCCGATGCCATTTCTGCGGCAAGACCGGGAGCCAGGAGGGAAACATTAGAGTCCTATATCAAACGATTAGAGAAATTAGAGGAAATTGCCAACGACTACGAGGGTGTTGAAAAATCCTTCGCCATTCAAGCAGGTAGAGAAATCAGAATCATTGTTAGACCTGAGATATACAACGATGAAGAAATTTTCATGCTGGCCCGAGATATAACAAAAAAAATCGAACTGGAACTCGAATATCCCGGACAAATTAAAGTAAACGTTCTCAGAGAAACGAGAGCAATTGAATATGCAAAATAAGAAGACTGCAAAAAATGCAGTCTTTTTATTAAAAATCTAAACCCTACACCCGGTACCGGTAAATTTTGCTATACATGAAGGGATTTTAAAAACAAAGTAGAATGTTATATTTTAATAAGATAATACTATAAGTATATATTATAAGGGGGATGTAATGGGATGGAAGTATTAAAAGTTTCAGCAAAATCAAATCCAAATTCTGTAGCCGGGGCCTTAGCCGGGGTACTCAGAAAGCAGGGGACAGCTGAAATTCAAGCTGTTGGGGCGGGCGCCTTGAATCAAGCTGTTAAGGCAGTAGCGATTGCAAGAGGATTTGTAGCACCCAGTGGGTTAGACCTAATCTGTATCCCTGCCTTTGTCGACATAGAAATTGACGGTGAAAAAAGAACTGCAATTAAACTGATTGTAGAGCCCAGATAAAACAATAATATAAAAAAGTCTGCTAGATTTATTATTTTATTTAGCAGACCTTTTCATATAGAATATAATATAAAAACATATCCTTTTTAACTCAGGATATAACCAATATAAATTCTGAAATAGATTTTCAAGCAATAAAGGAGAAACAAACTATGAGGTTCATCGACATGCATGTTCATTCTACCTTCTCCGACGGAGTATATTCACCCGGCAAACTGGTTGATTATGCCGTTGAAAAAGGATTATCAGGAATAGCGATAACCGATCACGATACAGTTGACGGAATTGAAGAAGCAATAAAACGGGCCGGCATTTATAAAAACTTTATTGTTATACCCGGTGTTGAGTTGAGCACAGAATACAACAATGAGGAGATTCATATACTGGGATACAGGATTGACTATAAAATGGAATATCTGCTCGAAATATTACAACGCTTACAGGACTCAAGGAGCGATAGAGCCACCAAAATTATCAATAAATTAAAAAAAATAGGGGTTAAAATCAGCTATAAAGATGTAACAAAAATCGCAGGCGATGGAGCGATCGGGCGGCCCCATATTGCACACTCCTTGGTTCAAAAAGGTTATGTGCAGACCATCAAAGAGGCTTTTATAAGATATCTGGCCAAGGGGGCTGTAGCTTATGTCCCAAAACAAAAATTAACGCCTATATCCGCAATTAACATTATAAAAAAAGCAGGGGGCTTTTCGGTTGCCGCACATCCCGGTTTGCTGAAGTCCGAAACCACACTGGATTATTTAATCGATATAGGAATTGACGGGATAGAGGTATACCATTCTAAACATACGACAGAACAATCTGAAAGATATTTAAAATTAGCTGAAAAACATAACCTTATTATTACCGGAGGTTCTGATTTTCATTATCCTCCGAAAAACAACAGGTATAACAGTAATCCGGATGAGGATTTAGGGGGAATCAAGATTTCACTGGAAAGTATTAAAAAATTATTAAAATAAAACTCTTCTAATATTTTATTGGGGGTGACCAAAATGCCTGCATCTAAATCCATCAACCGACGTAATCGTCAATTCCCATCAAAAATTAGTACAACCCAGTTTGTTAAGTTGTATATTTTGCATCTGCTCATTGAGAAAGACTATTACGGTAATGAACTGATAGACGAAATAAAAAAAAGAATAGATTATAAATGGGAACCGAGTCCCGGTATGATATATCCCTTATTGAGAAACCTGGAGAGTAACAATTACATAATCGGATGGTGGGAGGAACCGAGTAAAAGATCTATCAGGCACTATAGAATTACAGACGAAGGTATAGATAATTATAAAAAAATAAAATTACTCTATAAGCCGATTATAGATGATTCCTTGGTAATAATAAAAAATACTATAAAAGATATCTACGGGGGTATGTAAAATTACTTTAACAAATTTTTTAAAAAATTTACTGAAATGATTTGAATATAATAAGTAATAGTGTATTATATATATTAATATTTAATAAAGGTAGGAGCTTTTAAAACAAATATGATACAAGGGGGGATATCAATTAACATAACAGTCTCGAAAAAATCACAAAGTATTTCACCATCAATTACACTTGCAATAAGTGCTAAAGCAAAACAAATGAAAGAAGAGGGGATTGATGTAATAAGTTTTGGGGTAGGTGAACCTGATTTTGATACACCAATAAACATTAAAAACGCCGCCATAGAAGCGATTAATAAAGGCCATACCAAATATACCCCTGCCTCGGGATTACCACAGCTTAAACAGGCAATATGTACTAAATTAAAATCCGACAACAATTTGGACTATAAACCCGAAAATATAGTCGTATCTAACGGTGCAAAGCATTCCTTATACAATATCTTTCAGGCCATATGTGATCCCGGGGACGAAGTAATCATACCGGCGCCATATTGGGTAAGTTATCCTGAAATGGTTAAGATGGCAGATGCCAATCCCGTAATTGTAAACTGTACTGAAGAAAACGAGTTTAAAATCAAAAAAGAGGATCTCTTGGGGGCCATCACTCCTAAAACAAAGGCTATAATACTGAACAGTCCTTCTAATCCAACCGGCTCCATTTATACAAGGGCCGAATTGGAAGACATTGCTCAAGTTGCTGTAGACCACAATATATTCGTAGTAACCGATGAGGTATACGAAAAATTGATATACGATGGGGAAGAGCACATCAGTATTGCTTCTTTTAACGATGAAATAAAAGATTTGACAATTACGGTAAATGCCATGTCTAAATGTTATGCCATGACGGGATGGAGAATAGGCTATACAGCAAGCCATATAGCCATAGCCAAGGCTATGAACAGTATGCAGAGTCATGCTACATCCAACCCCAACACTATAGCCCAACATGCCAGCATCGAAGGGTTAACCGGCGATCAATCTTCTGTGGAAGAGATGAGATTAGCATTTGATGAGAGAAGAAAATATATGGTACAAAGGGTAAATGAGATAAAGGGCCTGTCGTGTATAGTACCCAAGGGCGCATTTTATATTATGATGAATATTAAACAACTAATCGGCACTACAATTAAGGGAATAACTATTAACGGTTCAATGGATTTTTCCGAATTGTTGCTCGAACATGCGAATGTTGCCGTCGTACCCGGAATTGCTTTCGGTGTAGACGAGTTTGTGCGTTTATCATATGCAAATTCACTTGAAAACATCAAGGAGGCCTTAAACAGGGTTGATGCTGTTTTGAACGGCTAGAGTTTTTATAAAATATTTTTTAATTATGTATGTATAGTTTTAAAAACAAATAGTATTAGGTTCAAAATCCTAAAAATAAATAATGTCAGGTTCAGATGGCCATCTTGGATGGCCATCATTAATTTTGTTTAATTGTTATTTTTATATATCTAGTCAACTATCTTTTAAATGATTTTTAGATAAAATGAATATTTTTTAATTATATTTTTAAATGTTATAAGACAAACTACAATTTTCAAAATAATTTACTGGACATACATGGGGAAGCAGTTTATAATTAGGATAGTAACTATTCTTTAAATGTATATTTTGGGAATAGTTGTGATTTTGGGATAAAACCGCTAATTTTACCACTATACCCTACCCCTACTCCCGAAATTATATTATTATATATTTATATACTGTGGTCTCAGGTGTTAATTATTTTTTAAACTGCATCTGAAAGAAAGTCAGTCCGATCATATTATTTTGTACAAGGAGTTGGTATGATGTCAAAACGTCCGTCTATAACTATACATAACAAGTCCGATAAACCGGATAATATTGTCATGAAACAAAACTATCTTATAGAAGAATGTTTACAAATTGAGTCACAGCTTCCCAAATTTATGAGAGATTTTTTTACATATTTAAAAAATGGTGTTGCCCTCACTAGCCGCCTGGCCTACCTCAATGATATACTGTTTTTCTGTAATTATCTGGTTGCCGAAACCGGTCTTACCGATGCAACCATCGTCTCCGATATTACCGCCGCGGATTTTAATAAAATTACCGCCAAGCATATCAATAGGTTTATTGGAGATTATTGCTCCAGATATACAATTAAGGATAATGATTCTATAAAAATAATGGAAAACAACAACCGTACCTTAAGTAGAAAAAAATCAACACTGTCTGTGCTGTTTAAATTCCTTTATAGGGACGAAATTATAGATAATAACATTACAGACGGGTTCAACCCCGTCCGCCTGCCTAAACCCCAACCTGATGCTATAAAGCGATTGGAGATTGATGAAGTAGCTGTTATGCTGGATATTGTAGATACCGGAGAACACCTGTCGGAAGGCGAAAAAAAATACTGGGAAAAAACCAGATTGAGAGATAAAGCAATTCTCGTGTTGTTTGTCACGTATGGTCTGAGATTAAGCGAACTTGAGCAATTAAATATATCATCATTTAACTTTAACAGAGGAGAATTCAGAATTTATCGTAAACGCGGCAAAGAGGTTATGATGCCCGTTAATAGGACATGCGAACTTGTAATTAAAGATTATATAGAGAATGAACGTACCCCATCTAAGATGTTAGATAACGAACATAAGGATGCTCTGTTCCTTTCATTGCAGAACAGGCGTATGACAGCAAGAGCTATCAGAAATCTTGTAAAAAAATATACCTCCATTGTATTGGGCACAACCAGAGAAAAAGGCTATAGTCCTCATAAGCTTAGGGCTACTGCTGCCACCTCCCTAATTCAACAAGGATTCTCCATATATGATGTTCAGAATTTGTTAGACCATGATAATGTAACTACGACCCAACTTTATGCCGCCCATAAAAAGGATGCTAAAAGGCAGATTGTCAAGAATTTTGAATGGATTGACGAGTAAAAATTTCATGATAAAATTTCCATCGAACAAATGTTTGATATTTAATTTAACATATGTTATACTTTACCCTATAGAAAGGGGTTTTGATAATGTATGAAGACCTAAACCGAAAAGAATTGGATGTATTAAATTACATAAAAACAGAACTGGCCAGAAGGGGCTATCCCCCATCCATAAGGGAGATATGTGAAGCTGTCGGCTTCAAGTCCACATCTACGGCCCATGGCTACCTGACTAAACTGGAGGAAAAAGGCTATATCCGAAGAGATGCTACTAAACCGAGGGCCATGGAGATTTTAAGCAGTGACCCTTTTAGCCACCTGTCCTACGATAAAGAAATTGTCAACATACCGGTTATCGGCAGGGTGACCGCAGGTACGCCTATTTTGGCAGTCGAAAATATTGAAGACGTATTCCCCATTGCCATCGACTTTGTCGATAATAACAATGCTTTTATACTGATAGTTAAAGGCGACAGCATGGTTGATGCCGGCATATTGGATAATGATTATGTAATAGTCAGTCAGCAATCTACTGCCACAAATGGCGATATAGTAGTAGCGCTTATCGAAGATGAAGTTACTATAAAACGTTTTTATAAAGAAGCCGACCATATACGGCTCCAACCCGAAAACAGGTTTATGGAACCCATAATACTTAAAGATGTGACTATCTTGGGTAAGGTAATAGGTGCATATAGAAAATTTTAGGAGGGCCTGTCAGACCCTCCATTTTTTATATTATTAAATTATTTTGCGTATCTTATGAGCAAAATATATGGTACAAGCGTAAAAACAAAAATTTAACTTTTGACGCCCTATTCAAATATGCTAAATTAATTAATTTTACTTATATTTTTTAGCGCAATCAAAGCCCCTAATTTGGCATGTTCATAGGTCAGCCCGCCCTGATAATAAACGATGTAGGGCTCCCTGATAGGTGCATCGGCACTCAATTCAATTGAAGAGCCCTGTACAAAGGCACCGGCAGCCATAATTACAGGATCATCATATCCCGGCATAGGCCAGGGTTCGGGGCTTACAAAAGAGTCTACAGGGGCCGCTTCCTGAATCCCCTTACAAAAGGCGATCACCTTTTCAGCACTTCCCAACCTGATCAATTGAATAATATCACTTCTTGCTGCATCATATTTCGGTTTTACTTCGTATCCCATTTCCTCAAACAGCTTGGAACAAAATACCGAACCCTTTATCGCCTCGCTGACAATATGGGGTGCTAAAAATAACCCCTGGAACATCTGCCTTGATAAACCAAACGTCAACCCGCATTCCTTGCCTATCCCCGGAGAAGTAAGTTTATAGGATATTTCCTCAATAAGATTTCGTTTTCCGACAATATATCCGCCTGTCAGAACAATTCCCCCACCGGGATTTTTGATTAAGGAACCCGCAAGTAAGTCTGCACCTACATCCGTAGGTTCCTTTTCTTGCAAAAACTCACCGTAACAATTATCAATCATACAGATCACTTTATTGTTCTTTTCCTTGGCGATTTCCACTATTTTTTTTATAGTATCAATATCCACGGCAGGTCTAAAACTGTAGCCGGTGGATCTCTGAATATAAACCATAGTTGTTTTTTCGGTGATCTCCTTACTTATTGCATCAAAATCAACAGTACCGTCATCCATAAAATCAATTTGTTTATATATGACACCTGTATTTTTCAGGCTTCCCTTGTATTCTCCCTTAAGCCCTATCAATTCATTTAATGTGTCATACGGTTCGCCGGTTACCGATATAATTTCGTCACCTGAATGGAGTAACCCTGACAGGCATAAACTCAATGCATGAGTCCCGTTTGCAATGGTAGGTCTTACTATAGCATCCTCCGTCGAAAAAACCCTTGCATATATTTCTTCTATCTTCTCACGACCAATATCGTTAAATCCGTAGCCTGTTGTCCAATTGAAATGTTGGTCGCTTAATCTTGCCTCCTGCATGGCATTCAGTACCTTATACTGATTATATTGCTTTATTTGATCAATTTCATTGAACCTGTCAACTAAAAGTTTTTCAATATCCAGCATTTTATCGACTAGATTTCGTTCTATCCCAAATGCATCTTTTAACATTTTGTGCAACATCAACTGTCTCCTCCTATGTGTTGAAAATTAGAAAAGTAAAGTTTTCTAGTTTGTTTGGGAGGTTAGAAAACTTTACTTTTTTTACTGTTCATCCTTTTTTTTCGTATTCAGATTGAAGTTAATTTGTATATTCGGCGATATGGTAGAAATCGCGTGTTTATATATTAACTGTTGCTTTCCGTCGGATTCGAGAACTATAGTGTAGTTATCAAAACCCTTGACCATTCCCCTCAATTGGAACCCGTTTATCAAATATATGGTGATTAAAACATTTTCCTTTCTCACCTGATTTAAAAATATGTCTTGTAGGTTAATATTGCCCTTCATCTTCCCTTCCCCTTCCATAGGTTTAGTTGAATTTTAAATTTGCATATTTATATTGTTATTCTACAACAGATTAAAATATCCTTTAAAATCTTTAATAATATGCTCTACTAAATTTTCGTCGGTTTGGTAATCAGATACATTATACCAATTGATATTACTATATCTTCTGAACCAAGTCAACTGACGTTTTGCATACCGCCTCGTATTCCTCTTCAGAATTCTAACCGCCTCGTCCGGATCATATTCCCCCTTCAGATACCCGACAATTTCCTTGTAACCTAATCCCTTGAACGATACCAAATCTTCAGAATATCCTGAATTAAGCAAATTCCTTACTTCCTCTATGAGCCCCTGTTCTATCATAATATCTACCCTCTTATTGATTCTATCATAGAGTTCTTTCCGATTTCTTGTCAGACCTGCTAAGAAGGGTTCGTATTCATCACTGGGAACAATATCCTTGCTAAAATCCCCTATTGTATCCCCCGTTTCATAATAAACTTCGATGGCACGAATGACCCTTCTGACATTGTTCGGATGTATCCTGCTTGCAAGATCGGGATCTATCTTCTTAAGCTTATTATGCACATATTCATTTCCCATACTCTCGGCCTCGTCCTGTAACTCCTTCCTGAGCTGACGGTTGGAAATAGATTTTGTGAAATCCATATCATAGATGAGTGAACTGACATACAGTCCCGTACCTCCTACTATAATCGGAAGTTTTTGATTTAATACCAAGTCATCGATTACATCCCTCGCCAACCTTTGAAACTCGGCCACAGAGAAATCCTCATCCGGGTCAATTATATCAATCATATGGTGCATAATACCTTGTCTTTCTTCTAGGCTCGGCTTGGCTGTGCCTATATTCATATGTTTATATATCTGCATTGAGTCTGCAGAAATAATTTCACCGTCCAGTCTGTCGGCCAAAATTATTCCTGTATCTGTCTTTCCGACAGCCGTAGGCCCGACTATAATAAGTAACTTTTTTTTCACCCGATTTCCTCCTACTGTATTCGCTTAAAATGTTTCTCTATATCATATTGCCTCATTGTCAAAATAATCGGCCTGCCGTGCGGACAGGTCAAGGGTGGTGTAAGGGTAAGAAGTTCCTCAATCAATTGCTCTATTTCGTAATAATCCAGCCTGTCCCTTGCCTTAATTGCCTTTTTACACGCTCTTTGTATAATGGTATCCTCAAAATAATCAGTTATACTGTCACTGTTTCCTATTCCATCTAATATTTCATAAATAAAAGAAAAGTTTCGGGGTTCCCCTAAAACCATAGGCACTTCCCTGATGATAACCGCACCGGTACCGAAATCCTCAATATGAAAACCCAATTTAACAAATAAATTTATATTATCGGATAGCAATATATAATCCTCATTTGACAACTCCAACACCCTCGGTTCTGCTAATCTTTGGGACACAACCCTTTCGTCTTTAATCTCTTTTAAAAATTTATTATAGAGCAATCTCTCATGAGCCGCATGTTGATCAATCAAATAAACTGATTGTCCTTTTTCCAAAATTATATAGGTATCAAATATTTGCCCTATTATTTTATATTGATCTGACAATATATCCAGGAAAGAAGACTGTAGTATATCCTCACTTATATCGCTCACCCGGGTCCGTTCCCTATTATCATTATTTTGATTATCAATAAATGAATTTGTCCTCCTAACACCGGATTTTTGAATATAATCCTCACTGATTTCATTTGCCAATATATTTTCGGTGATATTACCGCCCTCTCCGGTGTCTTCTAAATCACCAATTTTTGTCCGGGTTGTTGGCATAGAATTCGGCTTTTGGCTATCCCTGAATTTAGGTTCTGTCACCGACAACCTAGGTATAGTAGTATTCTTTTCCAGGGTCTTTACTATTGAACTATAAACAAATTCCTGTATTTGTTCCTCTTTTTCAAACTTTATTTCAATTTTTGACGGATGAACATTTATGTCTATTTCAGACGGGTCGATAGTCAGATTTAATACACAGATAGGATATTTGTTAATGATAATTTTCTCCTTATACGCTTCTTCTATGGCCCTGCCGAGCAATTTGCTTTTCACATATCTCCCGTTAACATATACAATCTGTAAATTTCTATTGCCCCTCACAAAATTTGGCTGGCCTATATAACCTTGCAACTTCATATTTAATTCTTCTTCCTCTATATATATCAAATTTTTAAAGGTTTCCTTATTAAGTACGCATAGTATTGCCTCCGATAATTTTTTGTTTCCGGGAGTGACAAACACAATACTGTTATTATTGATATATTTGAAGGATATGCCTGAATTGCTAAGTGATAATCGAGTAATAGTTCTACTGATTTTCATTGTTTCAGTTGAATTTGATTTCATAAATTTCAATCTGACCGGTGTATTAAAAAACAGATTTTTAACTATAACAGTAGTCCCTATCGGGCAGCCTGTTTTTTTTATTGCTACAATTTCCCCTCCCACAATTTTAATCAGTGTTCCGTACTTCTGCTCCTTCGTCCTTGTAACCATTTCTATCCCGGAAACCGCAGCGATGCTGGCCAAGGCCTCCCCCCTAAAACCTAAGGAACTGATATTGCCCAGGTCGTCTATATTTGTTATTTTTGATGTGCTGTGTCGCATAAAAGCTTGTTCTACATATTCCTCGGCTATACCCACACCGTTATCTGTTACACGAATATACTTTTTGCCACCTTCTCTTATCTCTAATGTTATTGCAGATGCACCCGCATCAATAGAATTTTCAACCAGTTCCTTTACTACCGAACAAGGGGCTTCAACTACCTCGCCGGCCGCTATTTTATTGATTGTTAAATCATCCAGCGTTTCAATTTTTCTATTCATCAGTTGCCTCCTTGAACTCTGTGGCCTTTTTCTGAAATTTATACAGTATGTTCAGTGCATCTATAGGTGTCACTCTTAACAAATCTATATTTCTCAGATCTCCTATTATTTCTTCGTAGACCGAATCTGTGAACCCGGATTGTTCTATATTATTGCCGGTCAAAGCAACTTCCGAACCCCTCAGGATACCGTTTAAATCATAATCTTCGTTGGTACTCTTTTTTTCAAGATCTGTCAATATACTGTTGGCACGATCCACAATATCTCTTGGCAATCCTGCCAGTCTGGCAACCTGAATGCCGTAACTTCTATCCGCACTGCCCTTCAAGAGCCTATATAAAAATATGATGTCATCCCTATCCTCTTTTACCGTTACCTTATAGTTTCTAATTTTTTTATGGGTTTCAGATAATTTAGTCAGTTCATGGTAATGGGTTGAAAAAAGTGTCCTGGAATTGAGTGATTTGCATATATACTCCACAACGGACCACGCAATGCTCAGACCGTCAAAGGTGCTTGTCCCTCTGCCTATTTCATCTATTATTAACAGGCTCTTTTCGGTGGCCAAATTAATGATGCTCGCCATTTCATTCATTTCTACCATAAATGTGCTCTGCCCCCGGGACAAATCGTCACTGGCACCGACTCTTGTGAAAATCCTGTCCGTTATACCGACAGTAGCCCCTCCGGCAGGAACAAAAGAGCCTATCTGGGCCATCAAAACAATCAGCGCTACCTGCCTCATATATGTCGATTTGCCCGCCATATTGGGACCCGTAATAATCAAAAATCGCTCATCCTCTGTGATATAGGCATCATTGGGAACAAACATCCTGTTCCCCAGCACCCTTTCCACCACCGGGTGCCTTCCTTCTTTAATATCTATAATTTCACTATCGTCAACAATCGGTTTCACATAATTATTTTCCTCAGATACTTCGGCAAAGGAATATAAAACATCCAACTTTGCTACGGCGTTTGCAGTCCGCTGTATACGTTCTATTTCCGACAAAAGTGTATCACGAATTTGAATAAAAAGTTTATACTCGATGTCTGCAATCTTTTCTTCAGCCCCCAATATTTTCGATTCTATTTCCTTAAGCCCGGGCGTAATATATCTTTCGCAGTTGACCAATGTCTGTTTTCTTATATAATGCTCAGGTATCAAATGTAAATTGGAGTTTGAAACCTCAATATAATATCCAAATATTTTATTATAGCCTACCTTTAGAAACTTAATGCCTGTTTTATCCTTTTCTTCTCGTTCTAATCTTGCAATCCAATGTTTGCCTTCCTTAGATACCTTGCGCAATTCGTCGAGTTCTCCGTTATATCCTCCTTTAATAATCCCGCCGTCCTTTAATGTTAGTGCCGGTTCTTCTAATATCGACATCTTGATGAGATCCCCGACATCCTCAAGCGGATCTATATTATTTAAAATTTCTTCCAACAAACCCACGGTCCTATCAGTAAACAATTTCCTTATAACAGGCAAAAAAGATACGGATTTCCCCAGCGCTACCAGATCCCTGGGGTTAGCAGAACCAAAAGCGATTTTACCCGCAAGCCTTTCCAAATCATAGATCTGTTTTAAATTTTCCTTTAATTCCTTTCTCAGAAGAATATCGTCTTTCAATATCTCAACCGCAGACAGTCTTTCATTGATATGCTCAACGTCCAATAGAGGTTCTTCTATCCATCGCCTGATCATTCGTCCGCCCATGGCAGTCAAGGTCTTGTCTAAAATCCACAACAAGGAACCTTTTTTATTTTTTTCCCTGATCGTTTCAGTCAGTTCCAAATTACGGCGGGTGGGTGCATCCAGTATCATTTTTCCGTTTAAATCATATATATTGATTTTGTTTATATGTGCCAAAGTCCTTTTTTGGGTCGATTTCAGATAGTGGAGTAGGGCCCCCGTAGACCGAATACCGAAATGATCAGGGCTGAAACCAAGGCCTTCTATATACATTACATTAAACTGTTCCTTGATTTGATTAGTTGAATAATCTTTTCCGAAAGTCCATGGATCATATTCAGATATATAGACATCAAGCCCCTTGCCGATAAATTCTATAATATCGGTATGATATGATTTTTCATCAACAAAATAAATTATTTCTGTGGGCCCTATTCCGGTAATTTCATCTATAATCTCCCGTCCTCTTCCCTGTTCAGTAACCTCGGTACAAAACAACTCCCCGGTGGAAATATCTACATAAGTCAACCCGCATCCCTCAGCAGAAATATATAATGAAGCCAGATAATTGTTTTTTTTATCATCCAATAAATTAGTATCTATCAATGTTCCGGGAGTGACTATTCTCACAATATCCCTCTCCACAATTCCTTTAGCCTCCGACGGATCCCCAATCTGCTCGCATATTGCAACCTTATATCCTTTTGAAATTAATCTGTCGATATAGGTACTTGCAGCATGATGCGGGACCCCGCACATTGGGGCTTTTTCTGTCTTGCCTCTGGCAGTCAGGGTTATTTCCAATTCTCTGGAAGCTATTTCAGCGTCTTCAAAAAATAGCTCGTAGAAATCCCCAAGTCTGAAAAACATCAAACAGTCCCTGTGTTTTTCTTTCAATTTTATATATTGTTGCATCATAGGAGTCAATTTGCTCAAATTTGTTACCTCCCCATCGCTTTCGTAAAACCTATATATAATTATATCAAATAAACAAGTTGATTTTTAGCCTAACCTTATAATAACTAAAATAGAATGTGAATCACATTCTATTTCAGTCAACATAATTAATTTATTACAGCAGCCGGCTTTTCGTTAAATACCTGATTACATATAGGCATAATAGATTAACCGTTTATTCCGCAATTCTCCCCTTTAAGGAAAAAGTCTTAGCCTCCGTAATTTGCACCTGTACCAATTGTCCGATCAAATCCTCTGTCCCGTCAAAATTAACCAATTTGTTTCCCCTCGTTCTACCCGTCAATCTATCAGGATCCGTTTTACTCGGTCCTTCAACCAGCACTTCCACAACTCTGTTTAGATAACCTCGGTTGATATCTGCACTGATTTTGTTTACGCTCTTTAACAGACGATCAAACCTATTTTGTTTTGTTTCCCTATCTATTTGGTTTTTCATTTTTGCCGCAGGCGTACCCTGTCTGACAGAATATAAAAATGTAAAGGCAGAATCGTACCTAACCTCTTCCACTATATCAAGTGTATCTTGAAAATCCCCTTCTGTTTCCCCGGGAAACCCGACTATAATGTCCGTGGTCAGCCTGATGTCAGGTATCTTATCTTTCAATTTCCTGACCAGGGACAGATACCCTTCCTTTGTGTATTTCCTGTTCATAGTTTTTAAAATACGATCACTGCCCGACTGGAACGGCAAATGCAAATGTTCACAAACCTTACCACATTCCGCCATTGCATCAATCAGTCTGTCGGACAAATCCTTGGGATGTGATGTCATAAATCTGATTCTTTCTATTCCGGGCACCTTATCCAATTCCCTCAACAAACCCGCAAAATCAATATCCATATCTAATGTTTTACCGTACGAGTTTACATTTTGGCCGAGGAGCATAATTTCTTTTGTGCCGCTTTGTGCAAGGATAGTGGCCTCTTTTACTATATCCTCCATATCCCTGCTTCTTTCTCTTCCCCTGGTATAAGGAACAATACAATAAGTACAAAAATTGTTGCATCCATACATAAT
The DNA here is from genome assembly GCA_012519835.1 of Clostridiales bacterium. Classification (GTDB taxonomy): domain Bacteria; phylum Bacillota; class Clostridia; order Peptostreptococcales; family Natronincolaceae; genus JAAZJW01. The sequence goes on from JAAYPJ010000074.1 coordinate 67,014, forward strand.
ATTGATAAACGCTTTTATTTTATGTTTCCTGCTTGCCGGCAATCCCTCAACTATATCGCCCTCGTTTTCCCATACCTCTATAAACATATTTTGGGATTCCATGGATTTCGCCAATAACTCGGGAAATCTGAACAGATTATGTGTGCCGAAAATCAAATCCACATGTTTATATTTATTCTTTATTTTTTCTACTACATGGGGTTGCTGCATCATACATCCACATACGGCTATTGTAAGGTCATCCTTCCTCCGTTTCAGATTTTTTAACGCCCCTAAATTTCCATATACCTTCAGTTCCGCGTTTTCCCTGACACAGCAAGTGTTATATATAATTAAATCTGCATCCTCCCTATCATTTGTAGCCGTATACCCCATATTCTCGAGCATCCCGGACAGCACCTCCGAGTCGTGTTCATTCATTTGGCAACCATAGGTAGTAACAATGTATTTTTTATTTTTGCCCTCATTATATATTTTAAAATTTTCAATAATATCCTGTTGTCTTTTTATTGCCTCCGGTGAAATGATAATCTTTTCTTTTTTGCCCATTTATGTCCTCCTGTATATTTAACCATATATAAAATAATTTATATTATAAACCGCAGTTATATAATTCTACACCAATCTCGGCCAACCATATAGTTTATATATTAACTGCTATGTACCTAAAAAACTGGAGTAAATTGAAATCATATATTTATATAGATTAATTGCATTTTTATTTGTTATAATTGTGTATATAGATTTATATTCACACCTAGTAATGTATTCTAACCCGTATTTTATAATATATGACTGCACTGTTTACCAAAAGTAAGGTAAAAAAGTGTATTACAGGAGCGGTATATACAAAAACCGATTATCTTGTTGCATACAAACTATTATAAGTGCATGTTATGATAAAAAATAAAGAGCCCCTGACTCTTTACTTTTCATCATCGATTTCTATTACGTCCCCGATTGTTGTTGTGTCATCACCACTGACATATCGTTCTTGTCCGTCTTCTTCACTGACTGTTGTTACATCGTCGTCAATATGTTGTTCCTGTACATCTTCTTCATCTATATCGACTGCTGAAATACTGAGACTTATACGCCTATCTTTCGGTTTTATATCTAAAACCTTTACATTCACTATTTGTCCGATATGAAGTTTATCCGATGGTTTTAAAACATGTTCCTTACTGATTTGAGAGATATGCACCAAACCGTCCAATCCTAATTCTAACTGAACAAAAGCACCAAAGTCTACCAACCTTACGACTTTACCCTCGACTATACTTCCTATGGGATATTTTTGCTCCGCCGTCTCCCATGGATGTGGTTGTGTTTGTTTTAACCCCAAAGATACCCTGCCCTTTTCCTTGTCAAAATTTAAAACCTCAACTTCCACTATGTCCCCTATATTTACAACCTCTGTTGGATGCTTTACTCGCCCCCAAGACAATTCCGATATGTGTATGAGGCCATCGACACCGCCTATATCTACAAATGCACCGAAATTTGTAATCCGCTTTACTTCACCCTTGATACGACTGCCTTTTTCTAATTTAGAAAACAGTTCCTCCCGCTTGAGTTTGTTTTCTTCTTCTAATACAACCCTTCTGGACAGGATTACCTTATTCTTTCTTCTATCTATTTCAATTATCTTGACATTAAGACTCTGGCCTTCAAAGATTTTTAAATCGTCAACATAATGATCCGACAGGTGACTTGCCGGTATGAAACATCTGATTCCGCGTATTACGGCTATTACTCCACCCTTTACAACCTCAACTACATTTGCTTCAATCAAAGACCCTTCCTCTTTTACTTCCTCCAAATAATTCCATCCCTTTACCGTATCAACCCTCTTTTTCGATAACAGAACATTACCTTCCCCGTCATCCAGGCTTAATACATAGACCTCGATTTCGTCTCCCCCTTTAGCAATATCAAGGGGATTTACCGTTGTATCATTTGATATCTCCTCTTTCGGAATTATTCCATCCGATTTATATCCTAAATTTACCGTAATTTCATCATCGGTAACATTTATGACCTCACCTGTAACAATTTCTCCCCTTCTCAGTCTTACCATTGTTTTTTCTATCTCTTCCATTAGATCCTGCATATCACCATTCATCCTCTTTAAACCTCCTAAAATAAATTTGCCTTCATAATATAATGACTATTAACTAATACTCATTGAACCTTGCATCCTTAGCTAATAGGTAAATCACTCAACCTTTCAATCACTTCATCAATAATCCATTTGGGTGTGGAAGCCCCGGCAGTAATACCGATTACCTCGTAATTTTTTAACACATCTACGGGCAATTCTTTTGCAATTTCTATATGAAAAGTTGCATCCGGTTTTTCATTTTTACAGATATCCACAAGTTTTTGGGTGTTGGAACTGTGATATCCCCCTATCACCACAACGGCATCAACATTTTTCGCCAAATTCCTTGCGGATTCCTGTCTGTCCATAGTGGCTGAACAAATTGTATTAAATTTTATAACTTGCTCGGCCTTTTTTTCAAGCATATCACTGAGCTTATAATATAAACCCGTCGGCATTGTTGTCTGCACAACAACACATAATTTTTGTACGAAAGGAATTTTTTCGATGTCTTCCTCGGTCTTGACAATATACGCTTGATTGTCACACCACCCGTTAATACCCATTACTTCCGGATGATCCGAATTTCCTATAATAACAATAGTATATCCTTTTGCTTTATATTTCTTGACCGTGTTTTGAATTTTTTTAACAAAGGGGCATGTTGCGTCGATTATATCGACGTTTTTTTCGTTAATCAGGTCGTATATGTCCTTGGAAACCCCATGGGAACGAATAATTACGACGCTGTTGCCTTCAATATCGTCAGGAGCGTCGGCCACCTTCAGTCCGGCGTTTTGCAATTTATCCACAACCTGTTGATTATGGATAAGAGGCCCCAGAGTATAAATATTTTTTTTACTGATATTGTCGTTCAATTTATCAAAAGCAATTTTTATGGCCCTTTCCACCCCGAAACAAAATCCTGAATGATCCGCTACAATAACTTTCATCCGCACCCTCCGTATGTCTGATTATACAATCAACTCTGCAATAATTCTACATAAAATATAAAAATCCTTTATTAATTACGATTATCCCTGTATCTATTTAAATAATCAATTTCCTTATCGTGTCTAATACTTCCTGACTCAATTTCTGATACTCATCGGTATGAATTTTTTTACCATAATAATCAGATAAGTCCATTGGCTCGCCTATTACTATCCTTACCTTGCTGAAAGGTTTATAGTTCCCCATAACAGCCACCGGTATAACAGGACTTTGTGATTTGATTGCAATCATGGCCGAACCGGGTTTTGCCTTCAAAACTTCACCCGGCTTGCTTCTGGTTCCTTCGGGAAATATACCGAAAATTTCCCCATTGTTTAGAATTTTTAATGCCGTCCTGATCGCACTGATATCGGCGCCATCCCTCTTCACCGGAAACACTCCTACTTTGTTTAAAAATAAGGCAAAAAGTCTGTTAGAAAACAATTCTTCCTTTGCCATATAATTAACCTTCCTCGGCAAAAATGCTGCAATCACAATAGGGTCCATTAAACTGAAATGATTGGAAGATACTATACCCCTGCCCTCCTTTGGGATATATTCTTTTCCTTCAATTTCTATTTTATAAATTAGGGAAAGCAGAAGCTTTGCAAAACCTTTTATAATTTTATAAAACAACACCTTGCTATCCCTCCCCCAACAACGGGATTATTTTATTTATAACGTCCGCCACAGACAGGTCTGTTGTATCGATAACGATTGCATCATCCGCCTTGGCTAAAGGTGAAAATTTTCTTTCCCTATCAATTTTATCCCTGTTTATTATGTCTCTTTTTACGTCATCAAAATTCACATCAAGTCCTTTATTTTTAAGTTCCTCGTACCTTCTGCGGCTCCTCTGCTCGACGGTTGCCGTCAAAAAAATCTTCAGATTTGCATTGGTAAGAACATGCGTTCCTATATCCCTTCCATCCATCACTACATCCCGATTTGAGGCCGCTTTTTTTTGTATACCGATCAAAATTTTTCGTACCTGCGGAATTTTAGCGACATATGAAACATTTTTGTTCACCTCGGGAAGCCTGATTTCTTCGTTAACTATGTTATTATCTAAATAAATATCTCCCTGAAAGAATTTAATATCACTTTCCCGCGCCAATTTGATTATTGCATCTTCATCCTGAACATCTACATTATTTACTAAAACCTTATATGTGAGAGCCCTATACATCGCCCCCGTGTCTATGTATGTTATATTCAGATATTCGGCAATTTTTTTGGCAATTGTGCTTTTGCCGGAACCGGCAGGCCCGTCCACCGCAATTTGAACCATGCGCCTTATGCCTCCTAGAATAGATTTAACCACCGGTTTAGGTGGTTATCTTAAATAATAAAAATATATACCTATCCCCTTACACTTCTAAGGGAAATTATACATCAATTTCTGATATTCCTCAAGCATATCTATATTCTTATTATAGCCAGGGTGTTGATACCTTCCTTCAAAATCATGTGACTGTCACCTAATACATTACCTACATTCGGGGACATCCCTTTTATCCCAATTTTTATATCATCGCTGTACATGCAGCTGTTTATCTGTATTACATCCCCGTCATGAACGGTTATTGTTATCCTATTGTTTTCATTAAACCTATGACCGGATAGCTCACCGTTTACAATCACTTCCAACATTGGATACATTTTATCATCTTCAATTACAACCTCCATAATACCCTGAGACGGCACATTATTTTTAAGATCGGCAGTATTAAATTCGGAAAATTGTGCGGTAATATAGTGGTCATATACCCTTATTACATTTGACCCTATCAATAAGATAGATACAAACATAACGATGATAATAATAAATTTTTCTATAAAAAAGTACCTTTTTTGTTTCGATAGCATTTTCCTACTGCCCATTGGTTGCATTCCCCTATAACCTTTAAAATTACGAGCGCTCTTATATATCACATATTATCTTTATATAATTATGTCCATATGACAGGTGTCGTTATACTTAATTAAAACAGGCCCGTAATACCTGAATTCCACTAAATTGACAGAACCGTTGCTCAACTTCAATTTATAGTAGTGCTTTAGGTCCATAGAAAGTACGCTCAGTAAGAGCAAACGAATCACCGTACCGTGACTGACCACTAAAATTGTATCTTTGTCCGATTTTATAATTTTATCATCAACGAAGTCCACCATACGTTTTTGTGCGATTTCTATAGTTTCGCCCGATGGTATGTTTGCAAGATGAGGTTTCTCCATCCAGGTTCTGAAATCGTCAGGATATCTTTTTTTGATCTCCGGACGGGTTAACCCTTCCCATTCTCCAAAGTTCATTTCAACCAATCTACTGTCCAATTTGCAATCCAAATTTTTTATGTCTGCAATAATTTGAGCCGTTGAATAAGCTCGTTGCAAGGTACTGCAATAAATTTCACCTAATTCGATATCTCTGAAATATTCCCCCAATTTTTTTGCCTGCTCGAAACCTAGAGGGGTTAGACCGGAATTTTTACTCCCCTGGGTCTTACCCTCTAAATTCCATAACGTCTGTCCATGCCTGACTAAATATAATTTCTTCATCCAAATCCACCCTTTACTTACTAACCCTGGTTCCTGCCTTGATAGACATTATATTTTTTCCAAATCCCTTCTAAAGTATTAAAATGTTCGGTTATTTTTTCCTTTTCACACATCCCGATTGCTACTATCAGGGCATTTATTAGACTGAGGGGTGCCACCAACGAATCAACAAATGATGCCATGTTACTTTTGGCCGTCAGGGTATAATCCGCCAGATTTGCTATTGGGGACAATAGACTGTCTGTAATACCCACAATTGTCACCCCTTGTTCTTTTACATATGACAGTGCGTCCACTGTCTGCATAGAGTACCTGGGGAATCCTATACCTATAACTATATCCGTTTTAGATACCCTGAATACCTGTTCGAAGATGTTACTGATACCATGATGAACTATTTTGACATTATCCAGGATTAGATTCAAATAAAAGCCGAAATAATCGGCAATGGCCATTGAACTTCTAAGACCAACTATATATATTTTTTCGGCCTCGCATATTTTATTTATTACCTGTTGGAATGTTTCATAATCTATATTTTCTAATGTGACCCTTATGTTGTCTATATCGGCCCCAAGTACTTTTTTTAACACCAGGCCCCCGTCGGAATACTCGCCTGCCATTTCTACGCGCTGAACTGTAGTCAGCTTTGTCCTTATGACTTCCTCTAAACCTCTCTGGAGCTGTGGATAACCGTCAAGCCCCAGAGCATTGGCAAATCTGACAACCGTCGATTCACTGACACCGACCTTGCCTGCGAGTTTAGATGCCGTCATAAAAGCCGCCTTGTCGTAATTTTCAATTATATATTGAGCGATTAATTTCTGACTTTTGCTCAATTCGGAAAATCTTTTCTGGATCTCGTTGATTAAATCCCTTTTATTTTCATCCATAATAGCTGATCACCCTATTTTTTGTTTTGTTTCTTATATTATAACCTGTTAATAAAATATCTTCATTTTATAGCCTTAGCAATTCAGATAACACATAATATACGAAACTATTCATAAATGTCCCATTTTTTCAACTCTTCAAAATGTTTGAAACTGGTGAGATCGAAATGTATCGGTGTAATGGAGATATAATTCTCGTTGACCGCTATAATATCACTATCGGGATCCTGTTCCATCTCCCGTACCGTGCCGGACATCCAGTAATATATATTACCCCTGGGATCCTTCCTTTCAATAAATGCATTGTCATATTTTCTTATTCCTAATGTAGTTATTTTTATACCCTTTATTTCATCCTCAGGCTTATCCGGGTAGTTAACGTTGATTACTACGTTGTGTAATTTGTTGTTTCCTATAATTTTTTTAAACAACAGCGAAGTAAACCGTGCGGCGGCGTCAAACTCGTTTGCTTTACAACCGCCCATTGATACCGCAATCGACGGGATGCCCATAATGGCCGATTCTACGGCCGCCGAAACAGTACCGGAATAAATCACATCGGTTCCTAAATTGGGTTCATCGTTGATACCCGAAATAACTATATCCGGTTTTTTTGTCTTGAACAACGCCTCAATTCCCATCTTTACGCAGTCTGCAGGTGTTCCATTTGTTGAATAGGCTTCAATTTCCGTGTCAAAGAATTTAACCCTTTTTACCATCAATGGACTGCGCATTGTAATTGCATGCCCGGAAGCGCTTCGCTCGCCGTCGGGAGCAACAATCACTACCTCACCATTATATTGCATCTGTTTTGCAAGCCTGTATATTCCTTCGGCAAAAATACCGTCATCATTAGTGATTAAAATTCGCATATATCTTCTCCTCATGATTTTGAGCCTTATGAAACTGATTCATTCAAATCTCCCCCATCTATAATTATATCATAAAACACTGCAAATAACAGAATAGATAAGATATTTGGCGGTACCGGATTACTGTAGCAAAAATAAATAGAATATATAAAATAATAAAAAAACCCCTAAGATATAGGGGCTTTTGTTTTTTATACCGGGTGGATTTTTTCTTTTTCGTTGTATAATTCTGTCTCTATTTTATATTTATCCGCCCACCTGTTTTTAAAGAAATTCATTGCAACTTGTGGAAATAATGCATAAGTAAGTACGTCTTCATCCTGCTCTAAGTATTCTTTCATCTCCTCTTTCAATGACCCTAACTGTGGCTCTATAAAATCTGCCGGACGACAGGAAACAACTTCTTCGTCACCTATAATTTTTCGTTTGATGTCATCTTTAATTGGAACCGTCGGTCGGCCGTATAGACCTTTTACATAGTCTTTGACCTCATTTGGTACCATTTTGTACCGTTCGCCCGTGATAACATTAAACACCGCTTGGGTACCCACTATTTGACTTGTAGGGGTTACCAGCGGGGGATAACCTAAATCTTCTCTAACCTTTGGAACCTCTTTGAGCACATCATCAAACCTATCCAATTTGTTTTGAGCTTCGAGTTGTGATATGAGATTTGATAACATTCCTCCGGGAACTTGATATATTAAGGTCTTCACATCTACCCCCAAAACCTTCGGGTTGATTAAACCTTCTTTTAAATACCTTTCCCTCAACGGCCTGAAATGTTCCGCAATTTCATTGAGCGCTTCCAAATCCAAGCCTGTGTCATATTGAGTGCCTTTAAAGGTTGCTACCATTGGCTCTGTTGGGGGCTGAGATGTTCCTAATGCTAACGGAGAAATCGCCGTATCAATTATGTCCGCACCCGCTTCTATGGCCTTTAAATAAGTCATTGATGCAATGCCACTGGTATAATGGGTGTGCATCTGTAGAGGAACCGTAATTACCTTTTTCAGCTCTGTAACCAGTTCAAATGCCACATAGGGAGTCAATATTCCCGACATATCCTTGATGCAAATAGAATTCGCGCCCAAGTCCTCCAGTTCCTTTGCTTTTTTTACATAGTATTCTACGTTATGTGCCGGACTGGTGGTATAAGACAGTGCGCATTGAGCATGCCCACCCTCTTCCAAGGTTGTCTTTATTGCTGTTTCCAGGTTCCTTGTGTCATTCAATGCATCAAAAATTCTCACAATGTCTATTCCGTTACAGATCGCTTTTTTAACAAATTCCGACACAACATCATCGGCGTAATGCTTATACCCTAAAATATTCTGGCCTCTTAAAAGCATTTGAAGTTTTGTGTTTTTAACAGCCTTTCTTATACTGCGTATCCGTTCCCAAGGATCTTCGTTTAAAAATCTCAGGCTGGCATCAAATGTAGCTCCACCCCACATTTCCAATGAATGATAACCCACTTGATCCATTTTTTCAGCAATAGGCAGCATATCTTCAGTTTTCATTCTCGTAGCCAACAGAGATTGATGTGCATCTCTTAGTGCTGTTTCCGTAATTTTTATCTTTGCCATATATTTTCTCCCCTATAAATAGTATAAATTATATAACAACATATAAATAATACAAGTTATATAATAACATAAAACCCAACCACATACAATATAAAATTATTAAAATCCATTGTTTTTATAGCATTCCGATTGAAAGCAAGAATCCTTTTTCATCTTTTCAATAAAGATAATAATTGGCGGATTATTTCCCTGATTTGCATAGTAACAATTCATCACGACAAAATCTTTGTTCGGAAGGCCCTTTACAAAATCTGAAACCTGTTGTTTTTCATCCATACCCCCTTCATGTCCATAATACATAATTATAGATATTATACCCCCGGGTTTTAAGAGTTTCAATACTGATTTGATACCTTTGATGGTAGAACCCGGCTTGGTTATAATTGAACGGTCACCCTGAGGCAAATATCCTAAATTAAACATCGCGGCATCTATAGCACCTGTTGAATAACTTTCTATATTTTCATGACCGTCATTAATAAGTCTTATGTTATGATCGTCTAATCCGTTATCAACCAATTTTTTTAAAGTTCTGTCTACTGCAATTTGTTGTATATCAAAAGCAAAGACACTTCCCCCCGGCCCTACAAGTTCGGCTAAAAACACCGTATCATTACCGTTACCCATAGTAGCATCTATTACCACATCATTTTTATTGATTTTTCCTTTTAACACATGGTGTACAAAGGAGGTTGCCCGCACAATCGAATTTAGCATATGAAATCCCTTTCTAAATTACGCCCATCGCATGATTGATACGCTGTTATTTGCATTGCCTGAACCCCTACGGGATATATCAAATAAATTCCGGAATCACAGCTGTTTCAGATATTTAACTTCCTGCTCGGTGAGATATCTCCAGTTTCCAACTTCCAGATCCCCGATATTTATTTTGCCCATTTTAATTCTTTCCAGTTCTAATACCGGATGGCCTATGGCATCACACATTTTTCTGATTTGATGATTTTTGCCTTCTTGGATGGTTATCTCAACAAGACAATCCTTACCGAGTTTTTTTAAAACCCTTATTTTAGCGGGTGCTGTAACATAGTTTTCTACTTTTAAACCGCTTTCAAAACTGTTCAATTTATCCCTGCTCGGAATACCCCTAATTTTTGCGACGTAAACCTTTGGAACCTCAAACTTGGGGTGGGTTAATTTATATGTCAATTCACCATCGTTGGTAAGTATGAGAAATCCCGACGTATTATAATCCAATCGTCCAACCGGAAATATCCGATAGGGTACATTGATCAGATCAACAACCTTTTTCCTGTTAAACTGTTCCCGTACAGTGGTTACATATCCCTTGGGCTTGTTTAATAAGATATAAACTTTATGTCTTTCTAAAGCTATATTTTTACCGTCCACACAGACCGAATCAGTTTCGGGTTCTACCTTAAAACCCATTTTGGTAACTGTTTTACCGTTAACCTTCACTCTTCCGCTACTGATCAATTCTTCACTTTTCCTTCTTGAAGCAACACCGCAATCGGCCAAGAACTTCTGCAGTCTCATAAATTTCATCCTATCTTTGCTTATTACTTCTATTTTAACCTTTCGGAATAAATATTCAATAGGTTTAATCGTTCCAACTTGTTTTTTATAATTCCCGCATCGGTGGTATATAAATTTAGTTCCTTCATGCGTTTGAAATAGTCCGTGCCTGCAAATGTAAACCTTTCTTTTAACCCTTCCATAGTAGTGATTCTTTCATTTGCATATGCGATCAGATCACCTGAGGCAGTCAATCTCGGTAACTGTAAAAATGGGATACCCAAAAATGCCCTGACACTATTATGCCCTGCCAGGCTTCCGGTTACAATAGCCTCCGTATGGCCTACAAAAAGTCCGGATTTTTCCCCTGCACAAAATAAATTTTTTATTCCGACTACCTTCATATTATTATCCCTCGGCGCCATAGACAGGTAACGTATTGAATTACCTATTCCCCCTGAATAGGGATCTTCATATTTTGCATTTTCAAAGCCCCTGATTTTTCTGAGTTTATCCAACGGATAAAACGGAGCCATAAGCTTGGCATGGCCTGTATCAAGCAGTATTATGTTCTCCGCATATTCCTTCAAAGCATATTGCTGACAAACCTTAATATCGAGTTTGCCTATATTGATATCTTCATCGGGAACCTTGACTATTACCACACCCTTCTCATTCAGTTCATCGACTATTTCCTTGGATAGAGAGTCTTTGTTGAGTTTACAGGCCCCACTGAATGCACCGGAATCACCGTTTGCTCTTTGCCCCAGAATGTCTTCTATTCCGGCCCTCTGACTCAAGCTTACCCTCGGCCCGAAAGACGGGCACCTCAAAACGCACATTGCACACCCGTTACCATATTTTCTGCAGTTACCCATAGGCCCCGTGGAACCCGTGGCTTCAATAAAAATATCCCCTTCAAATATACTGTTGTCAAAAAGTCTGATTGCCGTGATTTTATCCCCATTTTTAACTACATCCGTTACCCTGTGTTGGAGGTATAAGTTAATCCCCATAGTCTTAATTAATTTTCTGACCTGGGCTTCTATAATCGCTACGTCATATAAACTACAATGCTTATGACCCGGAAAATCCAAATTTTTATGCCGCGAACAACGGTCGGTTATTTCAAACAATTCCGCCGCTCCCAATAGCATGGTTTCTTCGGCCGCAGTGTATCTTCCGTTGTTTCTCATGATTCCTCCTACATTCCCGAGCCCTAAAAGCATATCTGTCCTTTCAAAAAGATGTACGTCTCCTCCCGCCTTTTTGGCGGTAATCGCGGCAGCACAACCTGCCCATCCCCCACCTATAATTACAATTTTAGCCATTCCCATAATCCCCCCTTCTGTATTTATATTCTCTGAGCCTTGCAGGTTTTAACCAGCGCCCCGCTCTTGTCTTTTTTAACACAGGATCCGCAAATTCCCTCGCCACAACATATTGGGTTATTATTGGTTGTAACGAATTTTACATCATCCGTTTCCTGAATACATTCGATAATCTTGTTTTGTAGCGGGTCCGAACCGCCTATAAATATTAACTTATAATTGTTTTCTTTCATAAGTTCCCTGCATAAAATAGCAACATCGTCCGACGGCATATTTACTTCCCTTATGGGTTCCCCGAGATATTCTTTAATAAAATTGTGCTCATCAGTCCTTTTATTGACAATAATATCTACAACATTGTTGTTTTTTAACAGGTGTTTTATGGACAATATCGCAGGTGCTTGCGCTATACCCCTGGCCAGTACCAGGCATCTGGCATTTTGTGTTGTTTTGAGAGCATTTAATCCAAATATACCGTTCCAATAAGGCCCCCTGACAATCACAGTACCGCCATGATCCGTTAACTTTTTAGTCTTTACCCCGCAAATCTCCACAGCTATTTTTATTACCGATTTTTCTTCGTCACAATCCATAATTGATATCGGTACATCAAAAAAATAATCACTGTGTTTGTTTCTTATAAAAACATAAGAGCCGGGCTGCTTCAGGACTCTGGCCATATATCTCGTAACCTTTATCGTTAAAAAAATAATCTTACCGATGACTTTACTGCCGACTACGGGATACTCTCGAGATTCTCGTACCCCTTTTTTTTTGTTCCCCGCAAAATAGAATTCATCATAAATACATACCCCCATCCAATTACAATCACAGTAGCCCTTTCCTTGTAATTGTGTACATATGATGCAACTATTTTCCTCTGCTAAATGACATGGGCAATAATCACTGCCCGCATCCACACATTGCCATTGTTTAGAGTTCATAAAATCCCCCCTTTAGGGCCAACCTTCCCTCAATTTGAACATCTTGGATTCATATTGGAAAAATTTCACCATATTATCATCTTATTTTGCCGATAGTATTGTGTTACTAGTTTTTCATATAAAAAAAGACCCCCAATATAAAATTGGAGACCCTCTTTGACAGGTCTATCCGGCGATGCCGAAAAACTCCTTGACCTTGTCCTTAAAGCTCTGTTTTTCTATAGATTTGTCGGCAACAAGATATGTTGTATTGAGTATCTTTCCGTTTAGATATGTAGTCATTTTACCTACACTCTGCCCTTTTTCTATCGGAGCCCTCAGGATTTTAGGTATGTCGATAACCGTTAAAAGTTTTCCCCTTTCTCCCTTAGCTAATGGAATAATACAGCCTTTAAATGAATTTAAGTAAATTTCCTTACTCTTCCCATCTAAAACTCCGGTTTTAGTAATCTTTTGACCTTCACTGAACAATGTATGAGGTCTGTATAAACTGAAACTTTCGTCTAACAGCCTTGCGGCGGTATCGAACCAATTATAATCATTTAACGTCACGGCAATCAGTTGCATATTACCCCTTGTTGCAGATGCCACCAAGCATCTGCCTGCCCGCATTGTATACCCGATCTTTACCCCGTCGCCCCCCTCGTACATGTCCAAAATTGCATTCTTATTTGAAAAGTATTTATAACCTTCCCTGTCGGCCATCCAAAATTTTGTTTTCGCCACTTCTTTAAATACCGGATTTTTAAGAGCTTCCCTCGTGATCAATGCCAAATCATAGGCTGTTGTATAATGGTTTTCATCATGCAGACCGTGGGGATTTGTAAAATTTGTATTTTTTGCCCCTATCTTTTTTGCCCGATTGTTCATCAGCTTTGCAAAATCCTCAATAGACCCCGACACTTCATATGCGATTGCGGCGGCGGAATCATTTCCCGATCTCAACATCAGCCCATATATTAAGTCCCTTGCTTTAACCCTTTCGTTCGCCATTAAATATATAGAAGATCCTTCTATACCCTGGGCCTCAGGATTTATTTTTATCTTTTTATCCAACGGAATATTTTCAATTGCCAACAGTGCTGTCATAATCTTTGTGGTACTGGCCATAGGAAGTTTTTTATGTATATCCTTCTCATACATAACTCGTCCTAATCCCGCATCCATAACAATGGCGGACTGTCCGCTTATTTCTAATTGTGTATCGTTTTCATTTCCATAGGATATAGTTGTCGTTATACTGATAATACAAACCAGTATCATACATATTCTTCTCTTATGCATAGATATCACCCCAAAATCAAACAGGGGGACGGTTCTTCTGTTTGACAATAAAATTGTCCTGAGGTTTTTTCGTTTCAGAACAATTGTCAAACAGAAGAACCGTCCCCCTGTTTGTAAACTATTTATACTTTATTTCACAACCAAATTCTTTTGCAATCTTCTCTGCCTCTCTTATGTCTTCTTTGTCCCATATAGACCATCCGCCCTTTAAACTGCCGTTTACATATATTTCAACCTTATCATTCTCAAAAATCATTACCTTTTCGTTTCTTTTTTGCATCTGTTTTATTTGATTGTTAACAGCCTCAACAGGATCTATTTCCATAACCCTCATGGCAATAAACAGACAAGACATGGCATCCTGTAATTCGCGTTTCGCCTTGTCTGTATCCCCTTTCATCAGGGCTTTCAATGATTCTGCTACTTCTTCGTTTAAATGGCTCAACGTTGTTTTGGGATCGTCCGTGGTATATTTTCTATTTTGCCATATATCTTCTATAGCTTGTCTTATGTCCATAAATTTGCCCCCTTTCGAACTTTCACCTCATTATATCTTTTTGTATCGGTTCTTTCAAATTGTATTCCGTCAAACAGGGGAACTGTCCCCCTGTTTGCGTGCCCTCTATTCAAAACTTATGGTCTTGTTTTCTTCGTTGCTCTTATTGCCCTTATTACCTTTGTTGTTTTTACTGAGGGCCGATTGTAAACTGTCAATAACCTTAGGTGCAGAACCTATAATTGTATCGACCAGGTTAGCATTGTGATCCACAGACATCAATTTCATCTGTCCACTGCCCACCACCATAAATGCTACGGGTTGTATGGATATCCCCGCACCTGCGCCGCCAGCAAAGGGCAATTGCTCCTTACCCGTTTCCCCATTCTGATCCTCTTTATTATTACTCTTTTTTGTATTTTCAAAATCCCCGCCGCCTGATGCAAATCCAAAAGATACCCTGGAAATGGGAATTATTGTTGTGCCGTCTATTGTCTCGACTGCGTCACCGACAATGGTATTGACATCTACCATATCTTTAATGGTTTCCATTGTGGTTTTCATTAGTGATTCTATTGGATGCTCATTCATTTTTCACACCATCCTTTTATTTGCGCTAATATTGCCTTTATATTCGCATTAATAATATAGCCTAATTTAATGGTAAATATACCATCGATAGATGTTTCGAAGACATTGACATTATAATCCGGAACCACATTTATCGATACATCGGGAAAATTATAACCCCTGGCTATAAAGGAGATAATGGACGCTTTTATAGCCCATATCACCCCTACTAAGATAGCTGTTTGCGCCGCATCATTTGTGCCGATTTTGGTATACCAATATATATTATCAAAAACCAACTTTTCCCTTATATAGTGTTCATATCTGGCATAAATTCTCTTATAATCATCTATTATTTTTTCCGTATCAAATATGTTACGAGAAGAATTTCCATGATCAACCGATCTGTCCTCTTTATCTGTCGTATCGGTAGCAACATTTAATGTAGGAACTGCTTTATTTCTCTTGATCAAATCTGTGGCGGAAATTCTTCTGGTATGATTAAATATACCGTACAAGCTGGTCAGGCTTATAACCACGCTATTGTCCTTATCATGCTTGACAATGCTAAATCTGAACCTCAGGTTTGAGTGCAATATCCCGAACAACAGGGCCCCCAATATTAGGATTATAAAAATCAACATTTTAAATTTTCACCCTTACGTCTCTATTTATGTTATATTGACATTTTTTCCAATACTTAAATATTTACACATAAGGATTAAAATTTGTTCATGTTCCGATCAATATCGAAAATCAGGGAGCTGAATCAGGCATATTACCTTATTCCACCCATTATTCTACTGAACATTCTTCCCAGTATATCAAATATTGAGGCTTTTGATATATCTTCCTTTGATACAATATCCGTTCTACCGACCTCTTTTCCATCTAAAGTTGCTATGATTTCACCCACTTTGCCGCCCTCTGATATGGGGGCATTAACAGATGGTGGGAGTATTACTTCTGTCTTAACACTTTCCTCCTTGCCTTTTTTAACTAATATATTTAAATCATCCTTTGCAACCGCTTCTAATTGAATTTTCTTGCCTTTATTCAGTTTAACATTCCCTATAACATCATGTTCTTGGGCTATTTTAACCGTACTGAAGTTGGCAAAACCATAATCCAGCAGTTTCGCCGCCCCACTAAAGCGAATCTGAGACGACGGTGCAGCCATTACTACCGCTATAAATGTGCTGTTCCCCCTGGTTGCGGACGCCGAAAGACAATGTTTTGATGTGCTCGTGTAGCCGGTTTTTATGCCATTGGCCCCCTGGTATGTCTTAATAAGCCTGTTTGTGTTGACCAGAGATTGTTCCGATTTCTTTCTCCCGACTACCACGGTGTCCATCCACGTTGTGAGCCATCTATGAATCTCCTCATGTTTTAGCAATTCCCTGGACATCAGAGCCACATCATGGGCAGTTGTAAGATGTCCCTCCGCGTCCAGGCCGTTTGTGTTAATAAATGTTGTGTCCTTCATACCCAATTCCTTGGCACGATCATTCATCTGTTGTACAAATAACTCATTTGTACCCGCTATATGTTCACCTAACGCCACGGTGGCGTCATTGGCCGAACGTATAGCCACGCCTTTCATCAATTCCTCTACCGTCCTTACCTCTCCGGGTTCCAAATAAAGTTGCGTTCCTCCCATTCTTGAGGCTTCTTCACTGACAACCGCCTGGTCATCGAGAGTAATTTTACCATCATCGATGGCTTCCATCACTAAAAGCATTGTCATGATTTTTGTTATACTGGCCGGGGCCAACCGCTCATGTATGTTCTTTTCATATAAAATTGTTCCCGTCCCGGCATCCATCAACAATGCGGATTTAGCATCTATGTCAAAAGGCTGTGTCTCTTCCTCTGCATAGATATTTGAAATGGGTAAAATCAAAGAGACAATTATTAGTATATACAAAAATATATTTAATTTTTTCTTCATTGAGTATCCTCCCTATTACGTATTTAGTATTAGGTTTTCCAGCTA
Source organism: Clostridiales bacterium (assembly GCA_012519835.1). Lineage (GTDB taxonomy): Bacteria > Bacillota > Clostridia > Peptostreptococcales > Natronincolaceae > JAAZJW01. The sequence goes on from JAAYPJ010000074.1 coordinate 84,142, forward strand.
AGTATTTTGTTATACGACAAGAAATGGACTAAATTATAAAAGGAATAAAGAGGTATTTTATAGCCCCCTTATTCCTTTTAAAGATTCCTCATTTGCTTTGCTCATTCAGATGACACAATCCGATTTTTTCAGCAGTCCCTTTTGATCCACTATTCCAAGTATTAACGGTTGCTTCGGTTTAGCTGTCTTTTCAATTAAGTATGCGGATTTTAACCTCTTGACGGCGATCTCCCGTCTTTTATAATCATTGTAATGAACATATGCAAGCGTATCATTTGTTTGGACATATTCCCCAATTTTTTTATTCAATATAATTCCGACAGAATGGTCTATGATGCTGTCCTCGGTTTCTCTGCCTGCTCCCAATATCAGCGAGGCCGATCCAACTGTTTCTGCTTCTATTTTATTTATATGGCCTGTTTTATCGGATTTCAGTTCGTATATGCCTTTAGCTTGTGGCAATAAATCTGTATTTTCTATGCAGTCTACATCCCCGCCTTGTTCCCCGACGAGAATCTTAAACATCTCCAGCGCCTTGCCTGTGGAGATAACACTTTTTATTTTTTGTCTTCCTTCTTCTGCCGTCCCAACATCCCCGGCCAGCAAAAGCATATGGGAGCCCAAAGTTACGCATAGTTCCTTAAGATCCCCCGGTCCGCCGCCTTTCAAGGTTTCTATCGCTTCCCTGACCTCCAAACTGTTACCGACGGCATATCCCAGGGGTTCGTCCATATTTGTTATGAGTGCAACGGTATCACGGCCCATACCGTTTCCTATTTTGACCATCTCATAAGCTAATTCGAATGCATCCTCTATATTTTTCATAAATGCACCGCTACCCGTTTTTACGTCGAGTACGATGGAATCTGCCCCGGATGCGAATTTTTTACACATTATGCTGCTCGCTATCAAGGAAATATTATCCACTGTGGCGGTTACGTCTCTTAACGCATAAATTGCTTTATCAGCGGGTGCCAAGTCAGCAGTTTGACCCGCAATTGCAATTTTAAAATTTTTGACGTTGTTTATAAATTTCTCTCTAGTCATCTCCGTGCTAAACCCGGGAATGGACTCCAGTTTGTCCAATGTTCCGCCTGTGTGACCCAACCCCCTGCCCGACATCTTAGCTACGGGAACACCGCAAGCCGCCACCATGGGCGCCAGTACTATGGTGGTCTTGTCACCTACACCGCCGGTGCTATGTTTGTCCACCTTAATTCCGTCTATGTCCGCTAAATTTATTATATCCCCCGAGTTCGTCATAGCCTCGGTCAAATAAACAGTCTCATTTTCATTCATCTTCTGAAAATATATGGCCATCAGCAAAGCCGCCGCCTGATAGTCAGGAATTGTCTTGTCGGTATACCCCTTTATAAAATAATTTATCTCTTCCTTTGATAAAATGCCGCCGTTCCTTTTTTTCAGGATTATGTCATACATTCTCATCACAGAGATACCTCACCTATAATCGATTTGACCAAACTGATAAATTTGGGCCTGGTTTTATCGGCAATTTCCATTACCTGTTCATGGCTTATAGTTTCAGAGCCTTCAAAAATAGCCATATCGGTTACACAGGATATCCCTATAACTTTCAGCCCGCTGTGTTTGGCGACTATAACCTCGGGGACCGTAGACATGCCTATGGTATCCGCCCCTATCAGTCGGAACATCTTTGATTCGGCTTTTGACGAATAAGCGGGTCCACTGATAGATACATATACGCCCTCATGGGTTTCAACCCCGATTTTATCACCAACTCTATGAACCAATTGAATTAAATCCTTATCATATGCATCGGACATATCCGGAAATCTCGGTCCCAGCTCCGAGTAATTTGGGCCGATCAGAGGGTTATTCCCCGTCATGTTGATATGGTCGTTTATAACCACGAGTGCCCCGGGATATAAATTCGGGTTGAGGGCGCCACAAGCATTTGTCACAAGTAACAGTTCCACCCCCATGGCCTTCATAACCCTGACCGGAAAAGTCACTTCCCCCATGGAGTATCCTTCATAATAATGAAATCTGCCTTTCATCGCAATAACTTGTTTGTCCATTAATTTTCCAATCACCAGTTGCCCCGCATGTCCCTCCACGGTTGAAATCGGAAAGTTAGGAATATCCTTGTAGTCTATAACAACAGCATTTTCTATCTCTTCCGCCATTGTTCCCAACCCCGACCCTAGGATTAAACCTATTTCAGGCGCCTCTTTTATATTATCCGACAAATATTTTTTTGTCTCTTCAAGTTTTGCAAGTAAATCTTTCAAAATTTTCCCCCCTCAAATATTTTCTATTATTCCCTTGATGTATGCGGAGAATTTTTCCTCTACACTTTTCGCCACTTCAATAACCTCATCGTGATTTAAAGGCTTGTCCGAAATCCCGGCAGCCATATTTGTAATACAGGATATTCCCAAAATTTCCGCCCCACTATGAACTGCAGCCATTATTTCAGGCACCGTAGACATACCTACGGCATCGGCGCCCAAAATGCCGAGCATTTTTATTTCGGCAGGAGTTTCATAAGCGGGCCCCGTTAAAAATACATATACCCCTTCTTTGACATCAATATTATACTTTTTTGCTACTTTTTTGGCTAAAATTATCAAACCCCTACTATAGACACGGGACATATCCGGAAATCTCACTCCCAAGCTGTTGTAATTGGCCCCAATCAGGGGATTATTAAAACCGAAATTTATATGGTCTCTGATTATCATCAAGTCGCCGGGTACAAAGCTTTTGTTTATACCACCTGCCGCACTGGTGACAATTATCTGCCCGATACCTAAATTGGCCATCACCCTCACCGGAAATGTAACCTGGTTCATCGTATAGCCCTCATAATAATGCAGTCTTCCCTTTAATGCCATGACCTGCTTTCCCATAAATCCTCCGACAACTAACTGCCCGGCATGGCCTTCCACCGTAGATATCGGAAAATTGGGTATATGTTCATAATCGAGAACGATAGGTTTCTCTATCTCATCCGCCAAAATCCCCAAACCCGACCCGAGAATCAAACCGATCGTCGGCATAATTTTTATATTGTTCTTTAAATAGTATTTTGCTTCCGAAATCTTTTTAAAATACCCTTTCATGATGGCACCTCTATAATTGATTCCTTAAAACTCTCTCCCTTGCCTGTCGACGGTATTTCAAGGATGTCCGAAATTGTTGCAGCTACATCGGCAAAAGATTTTCTGGTTCCGATATTGACATTCTTCTTGACTTTTTTCCCGTAGATCACAATCGGAATATATTCCCTCGTATGATCTGTCCCTTTAAAAGTCGGATCATTTCCGTGATCTGCGGTGAAAATTATAATATCACCGTCTTTCATAGCACCCAATATTTCCGGAATTCGTCTGTCCATTTCTTCCAGTGCCCTTCTGTACCCCTTCGGATCCCTTCTATGACCGTAAAGGGAATCAAATTCAACCAGGTTTGTAAAGATGATACCCTCATTGCTTTTTTGTATATATTCGACCGTTTTGTCGATTCCGTCCATGTTGTCCTTTGTACGCACGGAACGCGTAATGCCCCTGCCGTTAAATATATCTCCTATCTTCCCTATTGCAATTACATCCAAACCATTTTGTTTAGCAATGTCTAACACTGTTTGTCCAAAAGGATCCAACGCATAATCCCTTCTGTTGGATGTCCTGGTAAAGTTCCCCGAACCGCCTATAAACGGCCTTGCGATAATTCTGGCTACTGTATTGTCCCCCATCATGATTTCCCTGGCAACTTTACATATCGAATACAGCTCGTCCAAAGGAATAATGTCCTCATGAGCAGCAATCTGCAGTACACTGTCGGCAGAGGTATAAACAATGGGATATCCTGTCTTCATATGCGTTTCTCCAAGCTCGTCCAATATCACGGTACCCGAAGCAGGCTTATTTCCCAAAATTTTTCTGCCAATCTTGCTTTCCAATTCATCTATTACATCCTTTGGAAAGCCCTTCGGAAATGTTTTGAAAGGTTCGGTTAAATGCAGACCTGTAAGCTCCCAATGCCCTGTGATAGTATCCTTTCCGTTTGAAAATTCAATTGCCCTGCCAAAGGCACCTATAGGCGATTTTACCGCCTTTACTCCCATTATATTATCTATATTCCCAAGCCCTATATCCTGTAGGTTGGGTAAATCGATACCCCCTTGGCTTATTGCAATGTTACCCAATGTGTTTGCACCAATATCACCGAATTTTTCCGCATCGGGCAAGGCCCCGATGCCCAGACTGTCTATTATAAATAAAATTATCCTGTCTACCATGCTTTCCCCCTTATCCCGCCTTTTTATTGAATATATGCACCTATCATTTTAATAAATATAGGAGAAATGACAGTTTCAATCGAAACAGCCATTAAAATTGATATACTGAAAATCAGATATGCCGCCGTGTATACTAAAAATTCCTTATAAATGTTTGTTTGTTTTGTTTTATCCGACCTGTTTTTGATAAACATCAAGGCAAAGGACGACGACAGAGCCGTGGCAATAATAAACGTGGAAATAATGATTAAATTTTGCGGTAAAACCCCCAGCAAAAACAAAATGAACCCTTTGAACTTGAACTGTTCCATCAATAGTCCAACAGTAAATCCGATTACAAAACCCTTGAATGCTATAACAAAAAAAATTCCTATAATACCTATTATCGATATTCCAAGTATGTAACACAGAACCAACAACTGAAAATTATTTACCAGCGATTGTGAAAATATATCGCTGCTTTTTATGGAATCGTTATGAAAGAGCCTGAAAAAACCCCTGAGGTAGGAAACCAGTTCCTGCTTATGGTTTGCATCTATAATTTTTACCGTAAATCCCCCTACCGAAATCCCTATAAGCAGACACAGTACAGTTATAATATAAATAGCAATATGGGTTTTTATATGTTTTTTAACTGAATTAACTATAGCGGTTAGCATAGGCAAACTTCCCTTCCTCAGTATATTTCCATAACAAAATCTTGTTTTGGAAATTCGGACATCAATTTTATTAAAACATATAAGGAGATTGCAGTTATAAATTTCAAAACAGGTAATTCCTATATGTTATAAAATATTATGCCTACCGAAGAAATTTTATGCCTATCCTGTCCTATCACGGGTTCCGGCTGCAAAAATTGAAATATGCAAGTATGGCCACTACGGTTTTGGCGTCCCTTATTTCACCTGTCCTGACCTTTTCCAGGGCCTCGTTTATCGGCATTTTTACAATTTCAACATATTCATTTTCATCGGGTTGGGCGATGCCTTCAACAAGCTCTTCCGCTAAATAGATATGTATCTTTTCATCCGAAAAACCCGGGGTTGAATAATACTCAGAAAGTTTTTTCAGTTTACCGGCAGTATAACCGGTTTCCTCTTTCAATTCCCTTACCGCGCACTGACACGGTTCTTCTCCATGTTCTATCAAACCTGCCGGAATTTCGAGTAAAATTTCCTCTACAGGCTTGCGAAATTGCTCTACCAAAATAATATCTTTATCAGGTGTGATGGGAATTATCCCTACCGCCCCGGGGTGTTCAACTATTTCTCTTCGAGAATATTTTTTATGTGGCAATTCTACGGTATCCACCCTTATATTGATTATTTTTCCTTCATAGATCCTTTCGGATTTCACGGTTTTTTCTTCAACAATCACATTTTTACCCCCCAACAAAATAAGTTTAAAAATTATAATAAAAAGATGCCTCCCGGGAACCTTGTATCATGATTTCAACAATGAATCGATAACATATATGGCCGGGGCACTGCAGGTAGCAAAAAATTCCGGATCATCGTCTAAACTTCTGCCCATTGATTTAACCCTAAGTCCATAATGTTCCAAGACCTGTTTCAATATGTTTTTTTCAACCTTGAATATATTATGTTTATGCGTCAAATTATTCTCTTCCAATTGTCTTTCAATAATTTTTTCATACTGCATTGAAAGTTCGGGAAGCACAACATTGGATCTTGTCTTCATTATTTTTCCCAGGACGGTTATGCTATGGTGGCTCAACCCGTAATGCCTTTTTCTTTTATCTCTGAATGTTATCCTGGGAACAGCAAAAGGAGTGCCCCCCAGGTCATTGACGGCATCGACTATATATCCCTGTTCAACCCCGGTAAATCCGTAAGGTGTGCCTGTACCGATAATCCCGGGCCCCATGGTTACAATTGCGACATCACACTTGGCAATTTCCTTAGCGACGATAAGTGCATTGTATATATTTACAACCTCATAATCCCCACCGAATGCATGGCCAAGGGTTACGGTTTTATAAATAATACCTTTTTTCTTTAATTCATACACATTATTGCTCAAATAGAGCGGGAGTGCCGCACCGTCGGTCATAATAAACACAATTTTGAGACTGTCGTTCAAATATTTTAAAGTGGAAGCGACAGGCACCAACATACTGTGTAATGTGCCTACTATGACCGGCATTTTATCCAGGGATTCAAATTCGTGAAACACATCGTGGTAAGGACTGTTTTGCTCTTCTGCCGCATAGGTTTTAATTTGAAAGGGGGTATACCTGAGTTTCATGATATGCCCTTCCTTGCTGATACCTTGAACACGATTGTTCAGATTATACATAACAAAGTGATAACCTCCCGTGCCCAAGCCCAATTCTACCGCCGTTGTGTTTAAAACTACATTATCATCTACCCTCACAGTGCCCGTTAGATAATCATAATTGATGGCCTTTTCATTTTTATTATCTATATTTACTAAAACATCGGTACGTCCCTCCAGCTTGTTTATGATTTTAATCACTTTACCGCGTCTCATGCTTATCATTCTATCACCTTTTTCACGAAGGGTTATTCATATTCGAAACGTAATCGGATGTATTTTTATTAAATATGCAACTTATTTGTCTATACTAGCGCCCCAATTTATCAAAATAGTCAAGAACAGGATTCTTCTCAATTATTTTAGTCAAAGAATATTTTTCAGTAATAATATGGATCAAAATTAACAGGCCTAATATAATATATTTAATAACGATGGCATAGCTGACCACTGTTACAATTCCCAATATAATACCCAAAGCATTGGAGCCTACGTCCCCCATCATACTTTTTGCCTTTATATCCTGTGGCAGATAGGCTATTGCATAGGCAATAAATGATATCAGCATGGTTTTAACCTCACCCGATAAACCTGTAAAAATAAATAATACTGAAACCAGTAAAAATCCTTTTATCGCCCTTCCGGGCCTCAGATCCAATAAATTTATTAAATTTGTAAACAGTGCGATTATCAAGGCATTAACCAAAATTTCAATTATATTATATGAAAAAAAACTGCCTACCAATAAGGAGATAAACCCGCCGACAACAGCCTTTAGCCCGCCGGTAGTCAGCTTTCCCTTCAATAAAGACCTTATATGGCCTTTAAAGCCCAGTGTCTCTCTGCTACCCGCCAAATCGTCGATCAATCCCGCAGTTGCAACAGTCATAATGCCCACTAAAAAAATCAATAATGACAACTGTGCATCAGGATTATCTCTGAAGAAATAGTTGAGAATAACAGCATTTATAATGACCACCGGGATAAAGGCAATACCCATACCGACCGGAATTGTATGGCCCTTATAATTCTCCCCTGTTATGTTTGATGATAATAACATATTTCTTATAGGGGGAATTATTATCATTGTGAACAATAAACTTAGGATAAAGATAATAATATCCAAAAAATCACCTTCTTTTTAACTTTGTAGAAAGGGTCTTGGATATCAGCACCATAAGTGTGTGCCAAAATTGTTTCCCGCGATGGATAAATCCCGACAGGTCTCTTCCTGTTTCATTATGATACATATTTACGTCTACTTCCATGACATTATATCCCCTGTTCAATATGTCTATTACCATCCCCAACTCCACACCATAACCCTTATAATTATTGTTTATCTGCTCCAAAACCTCACTTTTAAAAGCCCTCTGCCCTGAAAGTGCCGTATCTATCCTCTTGCCTGTGTTTATGAAAACGCCCCATTTGGCAAGCCCTTTAACAAAACCGAACCCGCCCTTACGCCTGGCCGGTGGAAATTTGGCTATGGTCACATCCGCTTTATCCTCTAGTATAGGGACAAGCAATTTTTCAATGTCTTTTGCACTCTCCTCCAAATCTGCGTCTACAAAAACAATGATGTCCGAGTTTTTCAGGGCTAATTGCAGGCCCTTATACAATGCTTCGCCTTTGCCTTTGTTCGGGAATTGATTTATTACATCTATTCCCTTTATATTGCGGGCCCTATCATATGTTTCATCCGTAGATCCGTCATTTATCACATAAATATATTGTATACACTCAATACTTTTCAAGGCCGAGAGCGTATCCTCAATCCTGTCCTGCTCATTGTATGCGGGTACAATTGCCGTAACTATCTTATCCAAGTCCTTCACTCCCCACTGGGATCTATAACAACAAAGGGAGCCAATGAATCGGCTGTTGATTTTTCCCCATAGTGTCCCCGTGCACCCTCAAGCAAATATACCAACGAGATTTTACCCATTCTATTATCAACATTATCTACCGTTGAAATGTTGAGATCCTTAAATGCGGGAATATGGGTTTGTTGAATATTTAATCTTTCCGCCCCTATTACTTTAAATTGTCGCTCCTGTAGGCCTTTTATAAGGCCCACATTTAATTGTTCAGCGTCATATTCCCCATTTCCTGCATTTCCTCCGGTAACTATAACACTGTCTAAATTTCCCAATTCGTTAAAATTATAATCGTATTGAATAAACTCACGCTCAATTAAAAAATCTAAAACATAGTTTATGTTCCCGGACACTAAAGAATCAATTATTTCATTATTTATAAAATTTATAAGATCCCCGCTCTCCTCCAGGACCTCCCCCGTTAGAAGGTTAATTTCCTGTAACTGCTCCTCTGTAACACCATATATCTTGTCCATGTACTTTATATGTACGGGTATAAATGCGCCTGACAATTTCAATGTTTCATTGATATCGTCATAAAAATAATGGTCCGTGGTCTCCACAATAGCAATATTCAACCCTTCCAATTTATTATAGACCACTTCATAAAACATATTTCCGACAAATATACTCAGTTTTTCTTTTTCAATGTTCAGATTTTGAATATTCTCTTCCAAATTTTCTTTCTCTTTTTTAAACTCGACAAACCGATTTTCCAGGCTGTCAACCAAAATTTGATGCTGTTTTAAATATATTTCCTGTCCATTCATATTAAAGCCTATAAATATACCTATTCCAAGTGAAATAAATATGGCAGCAATAGAAATAGTATAATATTTAATGTTGATACCCATAAAATCCCCCCTACAGTCCAAATTGCATTTTTAATCTGATGCTCAAGAGTCTAAGTAAATTTTGAATTGGCGGCGATATAAGTGCAACAACCAGTATTGGAATAAAGGCTGCTATAATGAACCAAACAATATATTTAAATTTAATGTTGCTTTTGTATAATTTATTGACACCGCGAGCGTCCACCAATTTTGAACCTACTTTCATTCTGACCAGAAAGGTGCTCGCCATACCTTTTCTTCCCTTTTCCAAAAAGTCGATCATATTTGAATGTGTTCCCACAGCCACAATAAGGTCTGCACCCTTATCATATGCAAGTAGCATGGCTATATCTTCACTGGTACCCGGAGCCGGAAATACCTTTGCATCCAATCCCAAGTCATCGATTCTTTTCATACCGGGAGCACTTCCGTCCAAATAAGCATGTACAATAATTTCTTTGCATTTTCCCAAACACTCGTCACTGACGCTATCCATATCACCGATTATTATATGTGGAGTCAAACCGAATTCGAGCAGTGCATCCGCACCGCCGTCCACACCTATCAAAACAGGATTTACTTCATTTATGTATGACGATATAGCACTCAAGTCCTCCCTGTAATTCTGTCCTCTTACAACCACCAAAACATGTTGCCCCCTAATTTCGGTGTCGATTTCGGGTATTTCCAAATTACCTAAAATAAAGTCTTTTTCTTTGTTTGCATATATCAATGTATTTTTGATGAATTTTTCCAGTTCTATCTCTATATTTCTTTCAGCCAGTATCATCAAAATGTCGATTTCTTCCTTGGATAAAAGTTCAACCTCTGCAACCATTCTGTCCCCGGCAAAAATCCGCTTATCTGCAATTTCAATCATGTCTCCCTCATTCAGATTATTAAATATATCGCCTTTAATCACGTCAAAAATCGGGACACCGGCCCCGGCCAATATTTTAGGCCCTAAATTGGGGTATTTTCCGGTGATAGACCTGCCACAATTAACAACAGCGGCAATCTTCCTTTCTACAAGGGAATTTGCAGCAATCTCATCCAGGTCATCATGATCTATTACGGCAATGTCTCCTGATTCCAACCTATTTACCAAAATCTTTGTCTTTTTATCTATTTTTATTGGAGCCTTAATATACATAAATCTCCCTCCAACAGTCCTTCTACATAGTGTTTGTATATTTAACATAAACATCCTTCTTTAAAAGGGTTATGGATATAAATATACATTATTATATCTTAAATTGATATTATCTAGACAAATTATATCACAAAAACCTCCAAAATAGTATTTTGACAGAATTCATAAAAAATACAGACTCTTTCAGTAAATAATTATATGATATATAATATTATAAGTAGAGGTGGACGACTCTGTCCACCCTGGACAGATAGAGTCGTCTGCCCCACCTTATATAGGGATTGTGCCAAAATATAAATTAAAAGGGGGATGAAATTGGACAAAAAAAATCTGCCGAAATCAATTGAGAAAGATAGCGAAGAGCACGCCTTTCAACTGGGGGTGTATTATTTATCGCTCAGGCCCCGAACCGAACATGAAATGAGCAATTACCTGGCGAAAAAAGGATATGAAGATCCAATTATAGATAAGGTTATAAAAAAATTATCCTATTATAAATATATAGATGATGAACAATTCACAATAAACTATATCTCCCGTGCCATAGAAGCGCAAAAAAAGAATGCGTATGCCGTAAAATTAGAATTAACAAAAAAGGGAATACCCCAAGAAATAATTGAGAATTGTATCCCCATATTTTCATATGACATCGATTTAAAAATCGCCAAAAAAATCTGCACTGAATATTTTTATCAAAAATCAGATCTTCCCTACAGACAACTAAAAGGCAGGTTATATCAGCTGTTAGCCCGGAAAGGATTTACCCGAGAGATTATAAACGATTGTTTGAATTATTTAGAGCAGGACAAAAATATCCAGTCCATTGTGGCCTCTAACAAGGAACAATACCTGCTACAGGCTACAAAACTAGCTAAAGAATATTCTTTAAAATACGGCAAAAAAGAAGACAACCCATACTTATTGCAACAGAAAATCAAACATGCACTGTACAGAAAAGGATACAGTATGGGTGTCATTAACCTCGCAATAGAAAATATATCGGATCACTTGTTTCCTAGCTGACTTGTTGCTCCAGCCTCAACTTATCTGCAACCATCGCAATAAACTCCGAATTGGTAGGTTTCCCTCTATGGTTATTGACCGTATATCCGAACAAATTATTTATTGTATCTACCTTTCCTCGGCTCCAGGCTACTTCTATGGCATGTCTTATCGCCCTTTCAACCCTGCTCGATGTAGTATTGAATTTCTTGGCTATGGATGGATACAGTTCCTTCGTAACGGCACTCAACAGCTCTATATTTTCTACAACCATTGTAATAGCTTCCCTCAAATATAGATAACCCTTGATATGAGCAGGAACCCCGATTTCATGTATGATATTAGTGATCTCGGCTTCCAGGCTGCGGTTTTTTGTAACCAGAGCCGAGCGCCCTTGCTGGGTTTTGTTTAAAGCACCGCTAGGGGTACCGGCTTCGCCCGTCCCCATTATTTGTCTGATCCTTTCGGTAAAAACTTCAAAATCGAAAGGCTTGATCACATAATAATCGGCACCCAAGTTTATCGCCCTTTGGGTGATTTTATCTTGGCCTACCGCCGACAATATAATAATTTTGGGAAATTTACTCAAATTCATATTGTTCATCTGTTCCAATACACCTATTCCGTCCAGATATGGCATTATAATATCCAATACAATTAAATCCGGTGTTTTTTGTGATACCAGTTCTATGGCTTCATTTCCGTCATTAGCGATTCCTACTATTTCGATATCCTCCTGCTTGTCCAAATATTCATTCATAATATCACAAAAATCTTTATTATCATCAACTATCAAAACCTTTATTTTTCTACTATCCATTAAAATTCTCCCCCCTGGAACCCTCATATTCACATCTTTTACCTATCTGTTTATTTGTATTAATTAACATATTCGACAAAGTAAGTTTAATCCCTTCTTTTAGAAATTAATTACCAAAAAAAACATACTACATTTTTCCCTATAAATCGCCAAGGGCCCCTGATTCTAAGACCATCCACTCGATAAACACACCATACCCCTTTGTTGGATTATTAACCAAAACATGGGTGATTACACCCACTATTTTATCATTTTGGATGATAGGACTGCCGCTCATCCCCTGTATAATACCCCCTGCCCTTTCCAACAGTTTTCTGTCTGTAATTTTAATAATCATACTTTTCGGCTCAGGTTTTGTCTGTAAATTTATTTTTGCAATCTCAACATCAAATTTTTCTATTGTGTTATTATCCAATGTTGTCAATATAAATGCCGCCCCCTCCTTAACTTCATGTTGATATGCAATAGGCATGGATTTTTGCTTATCAATTCCTTCAACATCCGAAAACAACTCCCCATATATCCCCAACTGCGTATTCTTTTCAATCTTTCCTATGGGATTATTGGTTTCATAAAATACACCCTTTATTTCTCCGGGTGTGCCACGTTTGCCTTGTTCAATAGAAATAACCTTTGATTTTACAATCTCTCCGTCCCGTACCGATAACAACACTCCCGTATCCACATCCGTGATCGCATGTCCCAGAGCACCGAATTTTCTACTGCCCGGATGTATAAAACTCAATGTACCGACACCGGCTGTTTTATCCCGCACCCATAGGCCCAGTCTGTACTCCCCGTCCTGTTCCGATTTTATCGGATTTACATTAACAACAAATTCCTTATTATCCCTTTTAATAGTGAGACTGAGCTCACCGCCATTGCTTTCCCTTACAATCTCACTGACATGAGATGCATTTTGCACTTTTATATTGTTGATCTTAACCAGTGTATCCCCTATTCTTATCCCTGAGCTCAATGCCAGATTATGGATTTTTGTATCACTGTCCGTAATTTCCGTTGTTCCGACAATCAATACTCCGTCCGTGTTCAGTCTTACGCCTATGGATTGTCCCCCGGGAATAACCTTGACCTTAGATACCACATTGATTTTTACATTCCTGTATGGTATTAAACCTAGTATCTTCAGTTGGAGATTTGCCGTCCCCTTATCGAGGGTTTTTAATTCAAAAATATTTTTGTTTGTTAATATTGCATTTGGGGCATTTTTAACTTGATTAACTTCCAGTATTTTACTTATGTCATCTGTAGGTATGGAAAAACCGAAAGGAAATGTTGTCTGTAATAAATACTCGTCACCTACCGCTATATTATATTCCGGATTGACATTGTTGGTAATCCTGAGTGTAAACATAAACGTGGAAAATATAAAAAAAATAGACAAACTTATTGCTAAAATCGGTTTAAGCCTTTTGTAGATATTCACCCGGTTCACTCTCCCGCCATCTTAACTAGCAAATTATTTTTGTCCGTTTATCTGCTATAATTAGATTGGCTTTTTGGAGATGTGTTTATAATACGTAAAATATATTAAAATTGTTATTATAACCCTATTTTATATAAGAATAAAAATTAAGCCCATTTAAAAAATTAACAATTTTTTAAATGAGCTCGGTTTATTTCATCAGCTCCCTGAAATGTTTTATAATTTCTTCTATTTTATCTGCATCTCTGATCAATAAAAAGATGGTATCGTCTCCTGCAATTGTGCCTACTATTTCATCGAGACCGACGGCGTCTATTGCGGCAGCCGCAGCTTGTGCAGATCCTGTCAGGGTTTTCATTACCAAAATATTTCCGGCATAATCAATGGATACAATTGAATTTTTAAATATCCCCACCAGACGATCCGATAAAATATTATCCTGACCGTTTAATATTGCATACTTATATTTTCCATCCCTAGCTAAAATTTTAATCAACCTGAGTTCCTTGATATCCCTGGATACCGTAGCCTGGGTAACATTTAAGCCCAGTTTTTTTAATTCATCCGACAACTCTTCCTGGGTCTCTATTTCCTTATTTTCAATAATCTCAAGTATTTTCTTTTGCCTGGTATATTTCATTTGGCACCCCCGTTCAACCATTGTTCAAATGTGATTGATTAATTATATCATCTATATATTCCATACTCAAAGATTCATTATTAAAAATATCTGTATTCTTCATATATAACAGATATTCTATATTTCCCTTCGGACCTCTGATAGGAGAATAGGTAAAATCAACTGCCTGAAGTTTAATCCCCGTGGCAAATGTAACAATATCAGATACTACATTTTTATGGACCTCTATATCCCTCACTACGCCCCCTTTTCCGACCTTCTCTCTGCCGGCTTCGAATTGTGGCTTAATGAGTGCAACTATTTCTCCGTTTTTTTTGAGAAGTTGCTTTAATACAGGGAGCACCAATTTCAAAGATATAAATGAAACATCTATAGACGCAAAATCTGCCATTTCCCCGATATCATCCCGTGTGACATACCTGATGTTTGTCCTCTCCATAACGACTACCTTGGGATCTTGCCTCAGCTTCCAATCCAGTTGTCCGTATCCCACATCAATAGAATATACTTTTTTCGCTCCCTTTTGAAGCATACAATCGGTGAACCCGCCTGTAGATGCTCCTATGTCCAAACAAATTTTATTATCCAATGGTATATTAAATTTATCTATTGCCTTTTCTAATTTTAATCCGCCTCTACTGACATAGGGAATAGAATCCCCCCTTACCGATATGGAAGCACCTTTGTTTACGCTTGTGCCGGGCTTGTCAACTTTTTGATTATCAACAAAAACAATCCCGGCCATTATAGACCTTTTTGCCCTTTCCCTGCTGTCGAAAAAACCTTTTTGAACCAACAAGGTATCTATTCTTTCTTTTTTGCCCATGATAACTCCTTTTATTATTTTGTTACCGCAATATTAAAAAAAACGGGGGGATCAAAATCGTTTCTGATTTTTTCAATTATGTCATCCCTTGCCAAATTTAAACTCCTGTACAAAACGTCAACATCCCCATGCTCCACAAAATGATCCGGAAATGCAAACACTTTTACTTCCTTAAAAATTTTATGATCATTTAACAACGCCTGGACCTGGCTCCCAAAGCCCCCGATTTTCACGTTATCCTCAATAACGTATATTTTTTTATGTTTTCCCGCCAGATCGACAATGAGACTCGTATCGATGGGCTTGATAAACCTGGGATTGACTAAAGTAGTATGAATGTTATCATCTTCCAATCCTTTGCATATACCTAATGCCATTTGGCCGGCAGTCCCCAAGGCAATTATTAAAGCATCATTTCCCGTTTCATAAACAATTTCCCCCTTGCCCAGCTCTATGGGGTTAAATGAGCCGTTATTTCTCGGTTTCACAGCCCCCCTCGGGTAGCGAATTGCTATAGGGCCGTCATATGTCATAGCAAACCTGATCATTTCTTTTAATTCCAAACCATCCATTGGTGCCATAAAAGTCAGATTGGGAATACAGGACAAAAAGGAGACATCAAAAACCCCATGATGGGTTTCCCCGTCCCTGCCCACCAAACCCGCACGGTCTATCAAATAAGTGACAGGTAAATTTTGAATGCATGCGTCATGTATCACCTGATCATATGCCCTCTGAAAAAATGTAGAATATACCGCAAAAACCGGCTTGTATCCCCCTGCAGCCATTCCGGCCGCAAATGTTGCCGCATGTTGTTCGGCGATTCCCACATCAAAAAATCTGTCCGGATATTTATCGGCAAAGCTGTTCAAACCGGTACCTGACGGCATGGCAGCCGTAATGGCAACAATTTTCTCGTTTTCCTTCGCGCATTCCACCAGGGTGTTTCCCGCAATTTCGGAATAAGTCAGGATAGCTCTGTCGGAAACAGGCTTGCCCGTCTTTACTTTAAAGGGATTAACCCCGTGAAATTTGCTGGGCGATTCCTCTGCAAAGTTATATCCCTTGCCTTTCTGGGTCAACACATGCAGTAAAACAGGTCCCTTAATCTTTTTAATACGATTGATCACTTCAAATAAGGTATCATAATTATGCCCGTCAATGGGTCCCACATAAGTGAGGCCCAGCTCTTCGAACAATATGCCCGGCACAAAAAAATACTTTATACTGTCCTTTGCTTTTTCCGCAGTTTTAAAAACGCTTTTACCTATAGCGGGAATATGGCTGATTAAATTTCGAACATCGCCCTTGACTTTAAAATATATAGGCGCCGTTCTTATCCTGTTTAAGTAATTGGACAAGCCTCCGACATTTGGAGATATGGACATTTCGTTGTCATTCAATACGATGATTATATTTTTCTGACTCTGTCCCGCATGATTTAACGCCTCAAAGGCCATACCCCCGGTCATTGCCCCGTCACCTATAACTGCTATAACATGATATTTTTCATTTTTTAAATCCCGTGCAGTGGCTAAGCCCATGGCGGCAGATATGGAAGTACCGCTATGTCCCGTACCGAAGACATCGTGTTCACTTTCACAACGCTTCGGAAAACCGCTGAGTCCCTTATACTGTCTCAAGGATAAAAACTGTTTTTTCCTGCCGGTCAATATTTTATGTACATAGGATTGGTGCCCGACATCCCAGACAATCTTATCCTCAGGACTGTTAAAGGCGGCATGCAAAGCCAAAGTCAGCTCTACTACCCCCAGATTAGACGCCAAATGCCCACCTGTTCTGGATACTGAATTTATTAAAAATTGCCTGATCTCTTCGGCTAATATTTTCATCTCTTTACTATTCAATTCTTTCAGGTCTTCGACACAATTAACTTTAGTTAGGTATTCGTACACCTGTAACATTCCTTTCCTATTTTTTTAGCCTTATCGGGGAAATAATTTCTACCCCTGTTTTTCTATATACAAAGTTCAAAAAACGTGCCGTATTGAAAACAATAACGTGGGCATTTCTTATAGCAATACTTTTTCCGACAGCTTTACCGCCCACGGTAAATGCCGCAACCAAACCGTTCAAAACTATAGTTAATAAGGATCTGGACATAGAAAACGGCAATGTCCCCAAATTTATAATGATGCTGGCTCCTGCCGCTCCGCTCAGAATACCGCAAATATCGCCGATCACATCATTACAAAAATTTGATACCGGCCCGGCATTTTTCAAAAGCTTGATAGCGTATTTTGCACCTTCCACCCTATCCGCCGCCATAGCATGAAAAGGTTTTTCGGATGCGAATGTTACCGCTATACCCACGATATCGGCCAACACACCTATGGAAATAATAATTATTAATGTTATGATTGCAAATGGAACCTGTGCATTATTTAAAACAGCCTCGGAGGAAACACTTATTCCCATCGCTAAAACAAATGTCCAAACAGTGACTGTAATAACCCATTTAAGATTAAATCTTTCCCATAAATTTGATAATTCAATACCGGTTGTTTTGGTATTTTTATTACCCTTAGACAATATAATCTCCTGACCTTTCCCTAAGGCTCCCTATAAATATAAAGCTGATAGCATATGCTATCAGCTTTTCGTCAGTGATAGTATAATTAGGTAAATTTTACGGCTTAGGTCCAGTTGGATTTCCCAAACCGATACTGCCTGTCGCCATTGCAGCGGTTTTCCATTAAATCGGTTTCTGCCTTGTCACCAAAGACAGGACTGGATTACCACTTAGTCCGCACTGTAATCCCTAATATACCTCAACGCGAACAGTCTAGGAGTTTTCCTCAACAGTTAATCTAACCCTTAGCCTCTTTTGCAACATAGGTTTCAAGCAGCAATAAATCCTTTCACCGGGCCCTGGTTTCCGGAAATAGATCTGCTCATCTGCCTACATCACTCAAGGCAGGCTACACTGCTCAATTGTATTTATATACAATATTGCAGGTTCCCCCTTTTCATCAATATGAACTGGTCTCCACGAGGAAAGGGTCCACGCCCACATGCCATTGTGGATCGCCCCCTCCCCTTACTCTCAGAACCAACCCCCGACTGGGCGTCAGCAGCCAGAACTAAGAACTTCATTGATATGCCCTTCAACGGATTTTTAGCCCCGCCTTCGAGGTCAAATTAACTGACTAGAATACTGCATCACTGTAATTTAACTATAGCTATTATAGCATATAAATTTAACCTTATCAAATCATAAGATTGGCTATTATTATTCCTAATATAGCGCCTGCAAATACCTCAATGGGAGTATGGCCGATCAATTCTTTCAGCCTCTGTTCCGTAATTATTTTTTTCCTTTTATGCTGCATATCTTCCAACATTCTATTCAATATGATCGCCTGTTTCCCTACAGCCCTTCTTACACCTGCGGCATCATACATAATCACCAAAGAAACACATAAAGCAATCGCAAAATATGCGGAGTCCCAGCCATGTATCAATCCGACAGCCGTTGTCAGACCCATCACAAAGGATGCATGTGAACTGGGCATTCCTCCCGAACCTACGAATCTCGTAAAATCAAACCGCTTTTTTACTATAAAAGTATGGATTACTTTAATCGTCTGGGCTATGAGCCAAGATACGGATGCGACCTGAAGAATTTTATTATTTCCAAATAATTTCAAAAAATCCACACATGTACCCCCTAGAAATCAGGATTCTCTCTTTGTTAAATAATTACTCAATTCTAAAAGAAAATCCGATCTGTCTTTATATCTTACGAGCAGGGAATTTGCATTTTCGGTCAGTTCCTTTACATAGGCAACAGATGTTTCCAACCCGAACAAAGCCGGATATGTGGATTTATGTCTATCGATATCACTGCCAATACTTTTTCCCAACTTACCTTTATCCCCTGTAACATCCAAAATATCGTCTCTTATCTGAAAAGCGAGGCCCAGATTCAAACCCGCTTGTTCCATACATTTTACATCCCTTTCCGGAGCCCTGCCGATAATGGCCCCTGTTTTCAAAGAGGCGACAATCAAGGCCGCAGTTTTGTTCAAATGAATATATTCCAAAATTTTTTTATCAATAACCTTGCCCTCACTCTCCAAATCGACTGTTTGGCCGGCGATCATCCCGCTAATTCCGACAGCATTGGCTATTTCTTTGATGCTCCGTATATATGGACCGGGGTCTTTTTGCTTAGAAGCATCGTCCAACATAATTTCAAAAGCATAACTGAGCAGGCCGTCCCCTGCAAGGATTGCAATGCCTTCCCCATAAATCTTATGGTTTGTTAATTTGCCCCTCCTGTAATCATCATCATCCATGGCCGGCAGGTCATCATGAATCAAAGAGTAAGTATGAATCATTTCCAATGCGCAAGCATAGGGCATAACCTCACAGATATGGTCCCCGAACAAGTCATAAGAAGCCAAAGCCAGGACAGGTCTGAGTCTTTTACCGCCTGCAAACAGACTGTATTTCATTGATTCTATCAATGTACTATTATACCCATTTTCATAGTCCAAATAACTCGAAAGTCGGGTATTAACAAGCTCGATGTAGTCCTTCAACTGCTCCTTAAAATTCATTCACTCTTCATCCTCACATTCAAACGGGATTTTTTTAAATTCACCGTTTTCCTGTATAATCAAACTGATCCTTTTTTCCGCCTCACCGAGTTCTTTGTTGCATAGACGATATAGGCCTATCCCCTCTTCAAATATTTTTAATGATTCATCCAGGGACAATTCTTCATTCTCCAGCTTATTGACAACCTCCTCGAGCCTGACCAATGCTTTTTCAAAATTAAGATCTGACAAGGACCCTCTCCCCCTTTGTATACTTAACAACCTTACAATTAACTCTGCCGTCTATCAAATCTATATTCAATATTTTATCCTTCTCAACCTGATCCACAGATTTAATTATTTTTTCATCCTCATCCCTTACCACCGAATAACCCCTGGAGAATACTGATAAAGGACCTAATGCGTTCAGGCGTTCACCCATGTGTGTCAGATGTTTCTTTTTAAATTCTATTTCGGTTTTTAACGATTTATTTAATCTTTGCACCAGATCATCTATATATTGCTGTTTCTCATGTATGGGATTCAACGGATATTTAAAGAAATAATTGTTTTCAACAAGAGATAGTTTCTGTTGCAATATATTGATTTTAGCATTGATAGAATTTAATAATCTCTTTTCCGCTAAATTCATATATTCTTTTATCTCTACAATGTTCGGAACAACCAGTTCCGCCGCCGCCGACGGGGTGGCTGCCCGTAAGTCCGCAACAAAATCCGCAATTGTAAAATCCGTTTCGTGTCCCACGGCAGATACTATGGGAACACTGCTGCGAAATATGGCCCTGGCAACCTCTTCCTCATTAAAGGCCCACAGCTCCTCCATTGAACCCCCGCCTCTGCCGACAATTGCAACATCAATGTCCGAAAAGCTGTTGCACATATCTATGGCATCAACAATAGACGGGGCTGCAGTTTCGCCTTGCACCGAGACAGGAAAAACATATAATTCCACTTTAGGAAATCTCCGAAGTATGATCGAGATGATATCCCTGACAGCCGCACCCGTAGGCGATGTAATAACGGCAATTTTTTTCGGAATATAAGGGAGCTGTTTTTTATATTTGGCGTCAAAAATACCTTCCTTTTCCAATCGTTCTTTTAATTGCAGATAGGCAATATACAACGCACCTATACCTGCCGGTTCCATGTCTCTTACATATAATTGGTATTGCCCGCTGCGTTCATAAAGCGATATATACCCTTTACAAACCAGACTCATTCCTTCTTTAGGTACAAATTTCAATCTTTCACAATCCGATCTGAACATGACACAATTTATTCTGCCGCCTTTATCCTTCAAGGTGAAATACATATGCCCGCTGCTATGAGGGTTATAGTTTGACATTTCGCCCTTCACATGTATATGCGCCAGGATCGGATCACTGATAAGTATCCTTTTTATATATTGGTTTACCTCAGAAACCGAGAGGGCTCTAATTTGCATGTTTTACCTCCCC
>JAAYPJ010000009.1 GCA_012519835.1 Clostridiales bacterium
GCAGGGTGATTATTTTTTCCGGCTGTTATTCCTATCTAAATAGGAGATAAGCGATATTAGCAATACACCAAATGCAATTATTAAATATATTGCCTCGTATGTACTCATCGCTCCACCTCCCTTCATCCGAAGTAAAGAGGTAGCAACCACACCCTGCTTTTCCGATTACCTTATACTTATAATATCATATCCGTTAAAATTATACTAATATAATAATCTTTATCTTAATTGAGCAACAAATCAGGCGGGCAAAACCCCCCCATATGCTAGCAGCTATGTTGCAAGATTGTAAAGGCGGCTTATGGCCGCCTGTCATTATTTTAATCTGTTAAACAAGGAATTAAAAAAATTCTTTATCGCATCTATGATCCGCTGTAACAAGGATTTTACCTGTTCATTGTCTTTTAACGTTTTATCTATTTTTTCACCGATTCCCTTTAGCTGGTTTTTTATTTCCTCCGTATTCAGATTTAACCTGTTTATTTTCTCCATCAATTTGGAGATACTCTCGATTTGTTCCGCGCTTAGATTGATATCCAAACGTCCTGCTATATCTATTATTATCTTTTTTATTTCCTTTGAACCTTTCGCCCCTTTTTCAATAACCTTTTCCTTGACTTCCTTTATCAACTCGGTTGCTCTTTCTTTTCCTATCTTTTCACCGAGTTCCCCTGTTTTGATAACTTCCTCATTTGCTACCCTTTTCTGTTCCGTATTAATTTTCTTACCCGTGGCCTGTTCAAAGGCCTTTAATATGCCTGTAAGCGCGCCTGTTCCCGAAACTGCAAACGGTGCTGCCGCAATTACTTTAGCGTCCTTAACACCTGCCGTAACCAGTGCATTTCGATACATATCTTTAGTTACCCAGGATATATTATAGGTTTCCACTTCAATCCCCGAACCTTTTTCCAGCACCTCGACATATGCGGATGATATTGTGATTTTACCTATCTGCTCTTCAGGTGCTATGCCTTCCAAGAATGCCCTCTCTTCTTCATTGTTTACTTCTATTATCTGTGTCGTTTCTTTGGACACATTGAAAAGCTTTAAAATCTGCTCTCTTTGTGCCTCATTAAGGTCCTTAGCCAAGGTCACAACTATGGTATTATCGGCATATGCAAAAATATTGAATATAGAAATAAAAACTAGCATTATGATTATATGTTTCACTGATTTGCTTTTTATCATTTCCACACCTCATTTGGCTTTATTTTTTATTTTGCCACATAATGTATGTTTTATACCGTTTCACAAATCCGATTAAGCCATAACTAATATGCCTTAGCCAAATACACCATATGTTTGGCTTTCCTGTCACAAAAAGCGCATTTATCCCCTAAATTTTCTTGCTCAAATGGGATGCATCTTATGGTGACACCGGTTTTATCTTTAATGTTCTCTTCACATTCTGTTTCTCCGCACCACATAGCTTTAACAAAACCGGGTTGCATGTCCATGACCTCTTCCAGCTCATCAAAGGTTTTTATTGTATAGGTCTTTTTGTCCCTCATAACCGTGGCCTTATATAATAAATTATAATTTATATCCCGTAACAATTTTTCAACGGTTTCTTCTAAATTATCCAAGGAAACAGCTTCTTTTTCCAACTCATCCCTTCTGAACAATATGGCCTGGCCTTTTTCTATATCCCTGGGACCTATTTCTATTCTTATAGGAACACCTTTCATCTCCCATTCGTTGAATTTCCAGCCGGGAGAATAGTTTTCGCGATCATCCAACTCAACCCTGAATTTATCCTTGAGCCTGTTAAACAGTTCCTGTGCTTTATCCAATACACCCTCTTTATGAAACGCTATCGGTACTATAACCACTTGAACAGGGGCTACTCCCGGAGGCAATACCAACCCTCGGTTGTCCCCATGGGTCATTATAATTCCGCCGATCAACCTTGTAGAAACGCCCCAAGATGTATGATAAGGATGTTTGAGTTCCCCGTCCCTATCCGAATAAGTTATATCGAATGCTTTTGTAAAATGTTGCCCCAGATTGTGGGAAGTTCCGGCCTGTAATGCCTTACCGTCATGCATCAGAGCCTCCATGGTATAAGTAACATAGGCCCCGGCAAACTTTTCCCTTTCGCTTTTCTTTCCTACAATAACGGGCATTGCGAGCAGTTCTTCCGCAGTCTCCTTATAAATATCCAACATTTGCAAGGCTTCTTCCTCTGCCTCTTCATATGTCTCATGCAAGGTATGACCTTCCTGCCATAAAAACTCCGAGGTCCTTAAAAACGGTCTCGTGCTCTTTTCCCAGCGCACAACATTACACCATTGATTATATAAAAATGGTAAATCTCTATAGGATTTTAACCATCTTGAGTACATTTCACAAATAATAGTTTCCGATGTCGGTCTGATACAGAGTCTTTCCGTCAGTTCTTCGTCTCCTCCCTGAGTAACCCAAGCCACCTCAGGCGCAAAACCTTCCACATGTTCTTCTTCCTTCTTCAAAAGGCTCTCCGGTATCAGTAGTGGAAAATAACAATTTTTATGTCCCGTGTCCTTAAATCTCTTATCTATATATTCCTGTATGTTTTCCCAAATGGCATATCCATAGGGTTTGATAACCATGAAACCCCTGATCGGTGCGTAATCTACCAGATCGGTCTTTTTTATAACATCCGTATACCACTGTGCAAAATCCACTTCCATCGGTGTGATTTCTTCAACAAATTGTTTTTCATTTTTTGACATATTTATGTCTCCTTCCTAATTGATTTATGTAGCGTTATTTGACTGAAAGTATCCTGAATTATGTTATTGCCATAAAGGTAGGCCTCGCCTACCCGCGGGCAGACAGGGTCGTCTGCCCCTACCTTCGATCGTCTTTTTCTGACCTCGAATAGATAGATATACAGCCTATCCCTGTTCCCTAATTATACTTACTATTGATTTAGCAGCTATTCCTTCACCTGTACCTATAAAACCCAGCCCCTCTGTGGTTGTAGCTTTGATATTTATTTTGTCAACCTCAGTATTTAAGGCCGATGCAATATTATTTCTCATCTCTTCAATATATGGCGCCATTTTGGGTTCCTGAGCAACAATAATAGCATCCAGGTTGTTGATAACATATCCCTTAGAATTTATTAAAATACCGACTTCACGTAAAAGCTCCAAGCTGTCTGCGCCTCTGTATCTTTCGTCCGTATCGGGAAAGTGCTTGCCGATATCGCCTAAAGCTGCCGCACCCAATATAGAATCCTTGATAGCGTGCAACAAAACATCCCCATCTGAATGGCCCAATAATCCCTTTTTGTAGGGAATATTCACACCGCCTATTATCAACTTCCTGCCTTTTACCAGACTATGCACATCATATCCTATTCCTACTCTCATCTTTAGATATTCTCCCTTTTTTTTAAAATCCCTTCACCCAATATAAGGTCTTCCGGCGTTGTAATTTTTATATTTTCATAGCTTCCTTCTACAATCCTTACGGTATGGCCCAATTTTTCAATAAGCATAGCATCATCGGTAACCTTTGTGTTGTCAGTCTGCAACCTTTCATAAGCCTCCAAAAGCAGTTTATACCTAAAAGTTTGCGGTGTCTGCACCGCCCATAATATGTCCCTATCCGGAGTATAATCTACTTCCATATTTTTGTTACCCACTTTTATTGTGTCCTTTACACGTACGGCCACGACACATGCACCCATATCCCCTGCCGCCTTTATGCTTTTTTCTATGATGCTGTCGGTAACAAAGGGCCTTGCACCGTCATGTATTAGTACAATGTTACAATTCCCGTCTATCGCTTTCAATCCGTTATAAACGGAGTCCTGCCGCTCTGTTCCGCCTTCTACTATTTTAACAACCTTTTTAAGGTTATATTTATATATGATATCCTTTTTAGCCAAGTCTGTCTCACCTCTGCCCACCACTAAAATTATTTCGTCTATCAGGTCCATATTTTCAAAAACCTCTATAGTGTGGGCAACTATAGGCTTGTCGGCTAAAAGTATGTATTGTTTATTATAACCCCTTCCCATACGCTTCCCTTTGCCCGCTGCAACAATAATAGCAATGTTTTTCAAAATTTCACCTTCTCCCTAAATAGATAATACAATAGTAAAAGAAAAATGTCACCTCCCGCAGTCGCGCAACACAAATAAGAAGGCCTCCCTACTATTTAGCAGGGAGACCTTTTAATTTAACTTATTATACCGGGGAATTACAACTACATGCATCCTTATTAGGTATTTATAATATACCGGATAAACCTCTGTTAATTATGCAGTTCTGTCTACCATTGCTTTCGGCTTTGCAAAAATCATACGGCCTGCGGCTGTTTGCAGGACGCTTGTTACTAACACATCTATGGTTTGGCCTATGTACCTCTTTCCACCTTCCACAACAATCATAGTGCCGTCGTCCAGGTAGGCTAATCCTTGGCCTGTTTCCTTTCCATCCTTCACTATCTGTACAAGCATTTCCTCCCCGGGTAATACCACAGGCTTGACAGCATTGGCCAACTCGTTGATGTTAAGCACCGGCACACCCTGAAACTCCGCCACCTTGTTTAAATTATAATCATTGGTCACAACCTTGCCGTCTAATACCTGGGCGAGTTTTAAAAGCTTGGAATCCACTTCCACAATATCCGAAAAATCCTTTTCATATATCTTTACTTCAATATCCAATTCTTTTTGAATCGTATTTAGGATATCGAGACCCCTTCTTCCACGGTTGCGTTTCAATACATCTGAAGAATCCGCTATATGCCTCAGCTCTTCCAGTACAAAACCCGGGATTATTAAAGGCCCCTCCACAAATCCTGTTCTGCAAATGTCGGCAATACGCCCATCTATAATAACACTGGTATCCAATACTTTAGCAGAACTCTGACCATCTCTTTTAGTACCACGTTCTTTGAATATACCTTTCTTGAAGATATCCTGTGTGCCGGACAATTCACCTGTTTTCTTTGTAGCAACTTTAATTCCGAGATAACTCATAAATATATAAATTAAAACAGATACAATGAACCCAAGCAATTGAAACGGCATAATGTTGGTAATTAAATTTGTAACTAAATAAGAAATTATGAGTCCGATTATTAATCCTACCGACCCCAAAATAATGTCTATAGTAGGCACCTTAGAGAGCTCTTTTTCTATCTTGTTAACAGCCTCCCTACTTTGATTGATCAACCAAGGTGATAATATGAATAACATGACTCCGCTCGTTAACGATGATATTATAATTCCTATCACATAGTTTCTGGGATCACCGGCAATACTGATTATATCCATTTCCTTTACAACATACATATACAATGCGGCACCCGATACAGCACCAAAAACCGTCAAAATTCCTCGAATAATTTTATTTATCACTTTGAACCACCTCCTATCCATCCATTATGCCCAGATTTCTTATTTTTAAAACCCCTTCCCGGGTTTCTTTATTCCAATCAGATTAGACAAAAATGTCCAGATACAATTTTATAAAACTGCATCTGGTACAGTTGGCCCAATCTGTCTTAGAATAACTTCCTCGATAAGGTCTATTGCTTCTTCTTCGGATATTTCGGCCACAAGCACGATTTCGCTTATTAAAATTTGCCTTGCATTGCTCAACATCTTTCTTTCGCCTGTAGACAGACCCTTTTCCTTGTCCCTCAGCGTCAGGTTTCTTACCACCTCCGCTATTTCATAAATATCCCCGGTTTTAATCAGTTCCATATTAGCTCTATATCTGCGATTCCAATTTTTGTGCATCTTAGTTGTTTCCGAGGCTAATACGTCCAACACATTTTCAATTTCCTTAAAATCAATGACTTTTCTAATCCCTATGTCTTCCATCTGGTCTAGGGGAATCATTACCTGCATATTGCCAATAGGCATTTTCATTATATAGTATTTTCTCTTTTCACCTAGTATTTCCCTTTCCTCGATGGATTCTATTACACCGGCACCGTGCATAGGATAGACAATTTTTTCTCCTATATTAAACATGACTCGCTCCTCCCCAAAATGATGAATTACTATAATATATAGTATACCCCAAATATAGGAATATGTCAATTAAAATGAATATTTTATCACAACAGCTATTGATTGTCAAACATTTTTACAGAGCATTTTCTGTTCGTTTTTCGTTTTTAATCACTTATTTATAATTTCCTACACTCCAATCCCTATACCGGAAACCTAATGTCGGCTTGCCATCGTACTTGAACTTTCTGATGTTTTGTGCCATCTGTTCAGCAATTATCCATCTATAATTTCCGGCATTCCAACCTCTAACTTCTAACCTCTAACCTCCAAATCATATATGTCTATCTAAAAGCACCTGTTCTTGCAGTCTCCTCAATCCATCTTTGATTGCCCTGGCCCTGACCTCACCGATACCTTCAACATCGTCTAATTGTTCTGTAGAAGCCTTAAGTATTTTTTGAAAACTGGAGAATTCTTTTAACAAATTTTCTATTACGGCAAAAGGGAGTCGCGGTATTTTATTTAGTATCCTGTATCCCCTTGTAGACACTGTAACATCCAACGCGTTCATATTGGAACCATATCCCAATATCCTCGACATCAGGGATAAATCCAGCAGCTCCTCGGAAGATAATCCGCGTAACATTTCCTGTATCTCATCTTCCCCGGTTTCAGGGTTTACGTTATAATCCATAATCACATATTTGCCATCCTCGATGACATTGGCTACCAGCTCCTTCATCTGCATGTTTACCAATCTGCCTTCACTGCCTAATTCACAGATATATTTTTCTATTTCATGAACTATTTTTATAACCATCTCTGTTCTCTGTATTACGGTAGCTACATCGTACACGGTAACCAAATCCTCAAATTCCAGAGCACTCAGGTTTATTGTAGCCTGATCTAATACGGATTTATATTTCTCAAGGGTTTGGATCGCTTGATTAGCCTTAGTTAAAATCTTGTTGGTATCCTGAACAATATACTTACTATGCCCCTTATACAAAGTTATAATATGGCGTTTCTGCGAAATTGAAATGACTGCCTGCCCGGTTAACTTTGCAACCCTTTCGGCTGTCCTGTGGCGCGTCCCGGTTTCCGCCGATTGAATCGATGCATCTGTCATTATGTGGGTATTAGCATAAAGGATCTTTTTGCAATCACTGCTTAAAATAATAGCGCCATCCATTTTGCATAACTCATAAAGGTAGGCCGGAGAAAAATCAACGTTTATGGCAAAACCGCCATCTACCATATCTTTTATCGCTTCACTATAACCTATAACTATAAGTGCTCCTGTCATTGCTTTTAATACATTCTCTAAACCCTCCCTCAGGCTCGTGCCCGGGGCTATCGTCCTGATGGCTTCAAACAATTGGGTTTCTTCGATTCGTGATCCTTTCAAAAGTTCGCCTCCTTTATAACCTGTTAATTACAACCGGAATTCATCTTATATTATTAACATCAATTCCAACATTACCTCAGAAGTTATGGGGAATGAATTCCCCGCCACCCTTTCCCCCTAATTTACCGGAAATAAATTCTTTGCCGCTTCATCGAAGAAAATAAATTTTGTGCTATCTCATCAAAAAATTAATAAATCCAGGGCCTCTTTCAGGGTATTTACTCCCCTACACCCCATGCTGCTTCCCCCGGGGCCGGGTTTGTTTTTCCGAGGTATAATACAATTTGTAAACCCCATCTTTTCCGCTTCCTTCATCATTTTATCCAAATGGTTGACAGGTCTTAACTCTCCTGTCAGGCTGATTTCCCCCATAGCAATCATCTCTTTCGATTGGATAGATATGCCTCGTATACTGGAATAAATAGCCATAGCAACCCCCAGATCCGCAGATGTCCCTTCCAGCTTTAATCCCCCTACCACATTGACGTAGATGTCCTTGTTCATCAAAGAAAGGCCTATTTTCTTCTCCAAAACCGCAATAATAAGGTTTAGCCTGTTTAAATCGATTCCTATGGCAGTACGCCTTGGAAAGCCTGCATTTGTCGGAGTTACCAAGGCCTGTATCTCCACCAAAAGCGGTCTCGTTCCCTCAAATGTGGCGATTACGATAGCCCCTTCCGTTTCAGGGGTCAGTGATTCCAGAAATATGGCAGAAGGATTGCTGATTTCAATCAGTCCTTCCTCCCTCATCTCAAACACACCTATTTCACTGGTAGTCCCAAACCGGTTTTTTAATGCCCTCAATATTCTGAATTCTTGGGTCCTGTCCCCTTCAAAATGCAATACGGTATCAACCATATGCTCCAGGACCCTAGGCCCCGCCAGTTCCCCCTGCTTTGTAACATGGGCCACTATAAACATTGGAATGTTTTTAGACTTGCCGATTCTCATCAGGTTATTGGAACATTCCTTAACCTGAGAAACGCTGCCGGGCGCAGATGATAAGTCTTCCTTAAACAAGGTCTGTATGGAATCTATGATAACAAAGACAGGTTCGTATTCTTCTATATATTTTTCGATGACATCGACATTTGTCTCCGATACTATATATAGGTTGTCCGAAAGAGAGTTTAACCTTTCACCCCTCATTTTTATCTGTTCTTCAGATTCCTCGCCGGACACATAGAGGGTTCTTCCATATTTATCCGCAACAGCGCTGCCCACCTGTAAAATCAATGTGGATTTTCCAATCCCAGGCTCTCCCGACACCAGTATCAAGGAACCTTTTACAAGCCCTCCCCCTAATACTCTATTCAACTCGCCGATCTGTGTGTCATATCTTTCATAGGCACCGGACTTGACATTTTTAATGGGTTGGGGTTTGGATTGATTGACTATTGTGGGTGACCTTTTAAATTCCACTTTGACACCTGTCAGTTCTTCTTCCATGCTGTTCCAGCTGTCGCATCCGGGACATTTTCCCAGCCACCTGATGCTTTCATATCCACATTCTTGGCAAACAAATTTGCTCTTGATTTTCGACATTTAATCACCTGCCCAACTTTCTCTATCTTTCTATTGTAACATAAAAATAGGTATATTAAACTGCCTTATTTCCAATATTATAAATGAATTCATCGCTATGCTCAGATAATTAACGAGCGAATTTATTATTACATATAGTAATTGACGAATGAATTGATGTCATATAAAATATCTTGTAACCAATGTAATTAAAAATACTAAAAATAAAAAAGGGTTTCTAGTGGTTGTATAGAATATTTCAACTAATAATCCAAAAATTAATTGCATAAATAGCGAGGAGGAAAGGCATGAAAATATATGAAGCGAAACACATCAGAAATGTTGCTTTTTTGGGCCATGGAGGTTCCGGCAAAACAACATTGACAGAGGCCATTCTATTTTCCAACGGGTTAGTTAATAGAATGGGCAGAATCGAAGATGGAAATACGGTTTCGGATTTCGATAAAGAAGAAACTGCAAGAGGTATATCAATCGGTACATCTTCAATTCCCGTAGAATGGCAAGAACATAAAGTTAATATTCTGGATACACCGGGATATTTCGACTTTATAGGCGAGGTGCAGAGCGCTTTAAAGGCTGCCGATGGGGCAGTTATTTTGGTAGATGCTTCAAACAGCATAGAAGTGGGTACAGAAAAATCATGGGACTTTGTTATAGACAACGAAAAACCCGCATTTATTTTTGTCAACAAAATGGACCGTGAAAATATTGATTTCGATAAGGTATTAAATGATTTGAAAGAAAAGTTCGGCAATAAGGTCACCCCATTCCAAATCCCACTTGGTAAAGACGAAGATTTCATAGGTAATATAAATATT
Source organism: Clostridiales bacterium (assembly GCA_012519835.1). Taxonomy (GTDB): domain Bacteria; phylum Bacillota; class Clostridia; order Peptostreptococcales; family Natronincolaceae; genus JAAZJW01. Next base: position 9,734 of record JAAYPJ010000009.1, read on the forward strand.
ATAAAAATGGTTGCCGAAGAATATGACGGGAAAGGTTACACAGAAAAACCTATACCGGAAAGTTTAATGGAGCAGGTAAACCCGATTCGTGAAATGTTGCTGGAATCCGTTGCTGAAAGCGACGAGGCCCTGCTGGAAAAATTTTTCGAGGGCGAAGCCTTTACAGAACAAGAAATTCAGGAAGGCTTGAGAAAGGGCATTATAAGCGGAGACATAGTTCCTGTTTTATGTGGTTCCTCTGCTAAAAATATAGGTACCCACTCCCTGTTGGATATGCTGGTACATTATTCACCGTCACCGGCGGATATGCCGGTAAGGGAGGGCTATAACCCGAGAAACAGGGATGAAATTATTGAAAGAAGCCCGGAACCGGATGAACCCTTCTCGGCACAGGTGTTTAAAACAATTGTCGACCCCTATGTGGGTAAAATATCCCTTTTGAAAATTAAATCCGGTAAACTCACATTAGATATGGAGGTACTGAATACAAATAAAGATAGAAGAGAAAAAGTCGGTTCCCTATTTGTGCTGAGAGGAAAAAATCAAATTGAAATAGCAGAAGCATTTGCAGGGGATATTGTATCTATTGCCAAGCTCCAGTATACCAGTACAGGAGATACGCTATGCAGTGTAAACGATCCCATTATATACAGCGGTATAGATTTTGTAAAACCTCAACTTGCTTTGAGTATCGAGCCTAAATCAAAGGGGGATGAAGAAAAAATCAGCTCCGGACTTCAGCGTCTGGCAGAGGAAGATCCCTCCTTCTATTTTGAGAGAAATCAGGAAGTAAGACAGACCCTTATTTTCGGACAGGGAGAACTGCATATCAATATAATTACAAGTAAACTGAAGAACAAGTTCGGTGTAGATGTTGAGCTCAAGGATCCCAAGGTGCCTTATCGTGAAACCATCAAAGGCAAATCCGATGTTCAAGGAAGGCATAAAAAGCAGTCGGGAGGACATGGACAGTACGGTGATGTCAAAATCCGTTTTGAACCCGCTGCTACCGACTTCGAATTTGAAGAAGAAATTTTCGGCGGATCGGTTCCAAAGTCCTATATACCGGCAGTGGAAAAAGGTCTGAGAGAGTGTCTGGAATCAGGCGTACTTGCGGGATATCCCGTTGTTAATGTTAAAGCTGTGCTATATGACGGTTCTTACCATGAGGTTGACTCCTCGGAGATGGCTTTTAAGATTGCAGCATCGATAGCATTTAAAAAAGGAATAGAAACAGCCAACCCGGTATTACTGGAACCCATTGTAAAGGTTGATGTTATGGTGCCTGAGGAATATATGGGTGATGTGATGGGTGATTTAAACAAGCGCAGGGGCAGAATTTTGGGTATGGAGCCACAGCCCAAAGGAATGCAATTAGTAGTCGCGGAGGCCCCGCAATCTGAAATGTTTAAATATGCTACAGACTTGAGATCAATGACCCAAGCCAGGGGCAGTTTCACCATGGAATTTGCGAGATATGAGGAAGCACCTCAATCGATAAGCGAAAAAGTGATAGAAGCCGCAAAAGAAGAAGATAAATAAATTAAATGCACCGGGGATTGTCTCCGGTGCATTTTATATTCTCTATCGTACAGGACAAATGCCGTTATCACAATTACAACCGTTGCCGCCGCCTGCAGTTAGATTTACCTCGTGCTCCTCGTATTTACTAATCAATGAAGGAATAAAAGGTTTCATCTCTTTCTTCCTTCTGTTATATTCTTCCTCATCAATCGCCTCATAGGGCAACAATTGATAAAAGTTGTCTTCCAAGGCCAAAAATGAAACCGCAACAACATCGTCCCAATTTTGCCATATCCATTCTTCGACCATTGTCCATTCATGTTCTCTCACATGCACGGTTATAGAACAATTATGGTCAACATAGTTGTCCATAAATAGCTTATAATTCTCCAACTGTTCTATTGCGGTGGCATCATATTTTGTCTTCCCCGCCGGCGCTTTTATCGGAAATTCCACCACCTTTGTAGCACATGTCTTCCAATCTTGGCCGATTTCCGGGTAAACCGGGTATCCCAAATCTTCACATACCTTTACCAGCGGATCACTGGAACTGATCCTTATTCTCCTTATATAATAGGGGGAATGTGAATAATGGACACCACTGGACACGGTGGGTAACTGGCTCAATGTGCCTTCCGGTTTCACGGTAGTCACCAATAAAGGGATGTTTTGTCCGATTTCCTTAGCATATATGTCCACCTCTTCCCGTGCTGTCTTTCTCAACATATCCAATATGTCGGCTTCTTCCTCCCTGGACATATTAGTCGCATTGACCATGTCCTGCCACCCGGTCAAGGAACAGCCCACCAGCTTATCCCTCTGCTGTATTTTATCCCAATTATGCAGTTCAAGTTCCACACAGGTCATTCTATATCCGGCCCTAACGGATAATCTTTGGGCTTCTAAAAGGCTGTCCATGTCTAATGTCCTGTCTTCACCCACAAATGCCAACACATTTACTGTGGTTAAATTGCACAGTCCCCTTGAGTCCAACAATATCTCTCCGCAGGGATTTACACCCTGCATATTAGGTCTTCTCTTTGATGCGGCCTCCGCGTTAACCCACCCGGGCTCTCCCGAATAGCGCATCTGCTGTATCTGCCAATGAAGCTTTTCGCGACTCGGCTTTTCGGTATAATAAATTGAATTGTTGCTCATCTGCCTATGCACAATATTTTGGTCGACTATCCATTGTCCGTCGATTTGATTATATAAATTGGATTTGGCTTCTATACTTTCCCTATCGTCAGGATCGATTAAAATCATTTCAGCCGTGCGCCTGACGCCACCCACTACAACGTTTTCACCGATAATATTGGCAATATCCAGACAGTGGATAGGTCTCAGTTTTGTCTTTTTAAAACCGTTCATTTTTCTGCTGTTTTTTATTATTCTGTCTATTTTATAAAACATATTCTTTAGACTTGAATGTCCACTAGCTGTCCCGCCAAAGGTTTTTAACCTTTCCCCCTTCGGCCTGACATGATCATAATTTATAATAATTGTCTTGATATTCCTGTACTCATTGCTATACAACAATTTAAAGAAAAAATCCAAAGATTGTACCCAGCCCTCCTTACTGTCCCCCACGGTAATTTTGACAGTATTATTATGTGTGAAATGAAAACTGGTGTTGTCTTCCCTTGCATCATGAGGCATGGGTGTATAATCTTTATGTATGATTTCATAATCAACCCTCAGTTCTGGAAGGTTTTTTATATCATTCTTCAAAACCCTGACACCTACTCCTGAACCGAGCATCAGTAAATAAAAAAGCTCCCTGAATGCTTCAAAACTATCTATAACCAAAAAAGAACAGTTATAATTAGCCATGGGATGATTTTCAGTAACAGCTGTTCCCCCCACCCAGAATGTTCTGCCGGACAAAAATTGTCTGAGGTTATAGATATTATCAAATAATTTTTCCGCTTCTTCTCTCCTTGTGGGTACCAGACTGCAATTATATTCAACCGCCCTTCTGACAGTCTCCCACCAATATTCCCTTCTTCTCTGATCAGGTAACCATCTGGAGTATGTACGATAATATACGAAATTACCTAATTGATTTAAAGGAGATAACTGATGTTTATACTTGCTGACAAATTCGTCTGTCAATAGGGTCCCGGCACCTTTCTTAGGCATACTTCTTAATTTGGCCCTTTCATTTCTGTAGATAATATAACGCTTAGCTACGTCCTTTCTATCCGAAGACATCAGTTTCATTTCTATAATATCCTGTATCTCTTCCACATGCATGGGCCCCGTTTGGTTTCTTATCTTCTCACCGATTTCCTCCGCGATCCGTGCACTCAGCCCCTCATCTATACCTCCCTTGGTTTCCGCCATCGCTTTGTTGATCGCGTTTACAATTTTAGTTAAATCGAGATCCACTTTTCTCCCGTCCCGCTTTATAACTTGAACCATCAAAATCTTCTCCTTGTTCCCATCTCTTTTCGTTTCATCAAAACAATCCTTTTATATCCCCCTCAAAACCCTTTGTCGTCCAACTCTTTGATTGGGCTATTTTTTTGTTATAATATCGACAATCTCCTTTATAGTTTCGTCGACGTATTCCCCTTTTTGGTATTTACGTTTCGCTACGACTACTTCAACCTGGTTGCCCTTGCTTATGATACTATCGAGTATTTTGGGATTTTCAACAAAGGCTCCTATTTCCTCAAATTTGTCGTTTAGAATAATAAATGTGGGAATTTTAAGTTTAGTGTCTGTTTTATAATTCCCCATATACTTTTCATTATCCTCTTTGGGCAAAATTCTGAACATGATATTGGGATTGATATCATTTATTTTTTTGAGTGCGGGTAAATTTATAATGCAATCGGAACACCATAATTCAGCAAAAGCTAATATGTATATCGACTCGTCTATCGATTTAATTTCATTAAATAATTCTTCATCAATTTCAATTCCATCATATATTTCTAACAATTTTTCCATATTTACGTCGTGACCTTCAGGGGCGAACATTTCAAAGGACTCCCCATTTTTGAATAATTGCTGCAAACTCATACCTTTCCCCCCCAGTATTTTCACAGCTATTTGTATTATTATACCACTATTCTATTTTATATTCTATTTTAAATTTAAGGCGAATAATTGAATAGCGGTTAAACGTTACAGTTCACACCCCAACCCATGCGCAGCCAACCAAATGTGCAAAATTTCAATTAATGTACGAATTTTACGAGATTTATCCCAATTCATACCACATTTACAACGTATTAGCTTATAATTCATGCAATAGTCTTTATTATGTTGTATATTTGCTGTATACATAGGAATTACTTGAAATTTTGCACAGTCTGCTATTGGCAGGGAAGCATTTTGGTAGCAGGGTGTGAACAGTAACGGTTAAACAGCTAAGTGTCGGATCAGATTATAAGCATTTGTTAAAAAAACACCGGGAACGATTCTCCCGGTGCTTATGTTAGTGTTCAATCCCTATTTTCTTCACTCATCGGTTTCATTGTAGGAAATAATAATACATCACGGATGGACGGAGAATCTGTCAACAGCATTATTACCCTGTCTACCCCTATCCCCAATCCGCCCGTAGGCGGTAATCCTACTTCCAAAGCATTTAAAAAATCTTCATCCAGCATATGTGCCTCCTCATCGCCGGCTTCACGTTGTGCCAATTGTTCCATAAACCTCTTGCGCTGATCGAGGGGGTCGTTGAGCTCCGAAAAGGCATTTGCAACCTCCCATGTATTAATAAAGGCCTCAAACCGATTTGTTAGTTCCGGATTGTCCGGATTTCGTTTTGCTAAAGGTGATACTTCCACCGGATACTGCGTTATAAAAATAGGCTGGACTAAATGTTTTTCAACATATTTCTCGAATACTTCACTGATGATATGGCCTCTTTTCATTTCGGGTTTGATTTCGATTCCTAAATCCTTACCTATTTCAATCGCTTCATCATCGGTTTTGATATGATTAAAATCCACATCTGCGTATTTTTTACATGCATCTATCATTGTCATCCTGTCCCATGGAGGAGTTAGGTCCAGGTTTTGGCCCTGGTAATTAATTTTAGTAGTACCCAGAGCTTTCTCGGCAGCATAAGCTATTATATTTTCGGTGATTTCCATCATATCATTATAATCCGCATAAGCCCTATAGAGCTCGATGCTTGTAAATTCAGGGTTGTGTTTGATAGACATACCTTCATTTCTGAACATTCTACCCATCTCATATACCTTGTCAAATCCCCCGATTATTAACCTTTTTAAAAATAGCTCATTTGCAATCCGCAAGTACATATCAATATCCAAGGTATTATGGTGTGTAACAAAAGGTCTGGCGTTAGCCCCCCCGGCTATAGTACCCAATATCGGGGTTTCTACTTCCAGATACCCCTTATTATCCAAGTATTCCCTTATGGCCTTGATTATCTTGGATCGGACAACAAAGGTTTCTTTTACCTCCGGGTTGACTATCAAATCCGTGTATCTCTGTCTGTATCTCAAATCATGATCCTTCAACCCATGCCATTTTTCCGGTAAAATTTGAATCGATTTTGTAAGCAGGCGGATTTTATCCGCCCTTACCGAAATTTCTCCTTTTTTCGTCCTAAAAACCTCTCCTCTTACCTCCAGGATGTCCCCTATATCATAGGTAGTAAATAGTTCGTAATCCTCTTTGCCTATTCGGTCTTGTCTCACATACGACTGAATTTGGCCACAGCTATCCTGAATGTTGATAAAACTCGTCTTGCCATGGCCGCGCTTGGCCATTATACGCCCTGCAACTGTTACCCCACTGCCTTCTAACTGTTCAAATTCATCCTTTATCTGCCTACTATAATGGGTAACATAAACCTTTTCTATTTGAAAGGGATCTTTTCCTATACTTTTTAAATGTTTTAACTTGTCTATACGAATTTTGATCAATTCATTCAAGCCCTGTTCTTCATTTGTCATTAGTTACCCACAACCTATCTTGTAATTTGTAATATCTGATATTTAGTAACTCCATCCGGAATTTGTATCTCTACAATCTCCCCTACCCTAGATCCTATCAAAGATTTGCCGACAGGGGACTCATTAGATATTTTAAGTTCATACGGATCCGCCTCAACTGAACCGACTATCATATATTCAACAATTTCGTCAAATTCCAGATCCTTAACCTGTACAGTTGCTCCTATACTGACAACATCTGTATTAATATCATCCTCATCTATTATTATAGCCCTGCGAAGCATGGCCTCAAGTTTGTTTATTCTGTCTTCTACCTGGGCTTGCTCGTTTTTAGCCTCGTCATATTCCGAATTTTCACTTATATCTCCAAAAGCAATGGATTGCTTTATCCTCTCAGCTATTTCTTTTCTTTTCACGGTTTTAAGCATTTCCAATTCATCTTCCAATTTTTTTAGCCCATGAACCGTCAAGACAACTTCCTTATCCACCATTATAATCTCTCTCCTTGTCTTCAAATAATAGAACCTCAATCCATATGGGTTACCCAATTCCCCATTTAAAGTATTGTTATGATGTTAGTTCATGACATATGTTTCATAAACAAAGGCAAGATTCTTCATCTCACCTTGCTCTATTTAAAATGGCTCCCTTATAAGGCCCATTTTAAAACCCTTGTTATTTTATCCCAAATCATCCTGCGTCATCATCGGTCAATATCCATAATCAGTCACAGTATATACCCTGTTCTCTGATGTCTATTCTATTTAGATAATTATATTTTACATATTATAAGATAGTAACTATTAAATGTCAAGTGAAAACCGAGCTTTTGCATTACGTAGCTTTTCCAATTTTATTCAAATATTCTATTCTGGGTTCAAGATCCAGTCTGTCTAAAATCTCCTCATACTCATTTAATGTCCCTTCTTTTTTGTTTGCTTTAAGAAGGGAGATTACTACACCTTCCATCACGTTAGTGCCAAAGGACCTGCCGTCAAATTCCGGAGTAGTAGTAACAAACAGACCTACGCCCCTGGCCTTCAGTTGATTTACGTCCTCCTCCGTAACTGTATTTGTGATTATTGCTTTGCCCTTCATGTCGGCCGGCATAAACCTTTTGATATAATGAAAGTCTCCTGCCACAACTTCTGCATTATCATAATATTTGGCAAACTTATCATCAATATTTTCATTTTGTTCCTTCCCTGTAGGGTATAATATGCGAAACGGCAATTGGCAGACAATCGGTGCCGCCACGGCTGCCACCCTGTGCAGGCCCTTTAATGAGTGTATAGGAATCTTTATGCCGAGGGCAAACATTAAGTCTCCCAGTAGTATATCAGCACCGCAACGTTCCAAGCTTTCTGCCATGCCGAAACGATCCATCCCGCTGGTAACCAACACCTTTTTTCCCGTAAAGTTAATTATGTCATTATTATGTAAATAGTGAATAATCCTTCTCTCTAATGTATTTTTTAAACCTGAACCGTCAACCACCGGTGTGACTTTGGCCGCATTTTTAATAGGTAGCGCTGCTCTGATCGTATATGGCCGATCTCCTGCCCATATGTGCAAACTGATGCCGCCCATTCCTATCGCATCGACCTTGCCATCTATTTTTTCTATCAGCTCAATTGCCTTTTTTATGCTCCCGTCTGTACCGATACGTTCAATAGTAAATTTTTCACCCATTATTTCAGTTTCAACATAATGGTCTCTTTTGGAGCTGCCAATGCTTACGCTGACCACTTTTTTCATTTTAATTACCTCCTAGGTCCGCCGTCCCTATTTTACAGATGCGTCGGTACATCCCCTATTTTGTTATCCGTCTACCCTGTCTAAATACTCTGTCAGGACCTTTTTCATGTCATTTTTATATTTGATTTTATTAATTTGGTTGCGAAGATTCGCTGAATTTTTCAATCCTTTCAGGTACCACGCAATATGTTTCCTCATCTCCATAATTCCGATATGTTCCCCTTTATAATTGATTGCTAAATCCAAATGCCTTAACGCCATATTTATCTTTTCTTTTGGGGTAGGTTCAGGAAGGAACTTACCTGTTCTCATATAATGTGCAAATCTTTTAAACAGCCAGGGGTTACCCAGGCTTCCTCTGCCAATCATAATTGCATCACATTTGCTTTCATCCGACAACCTTATTCCATCTTCCACTGTAAATATATCCCCATTGCCTATTACGAGAATGGTTACAGCTTCTTTTACCTTTTTTACAATGTCCCAATCAGCTTTGCCCGAATAAAACTGGTCCCCGGTTCTGCCATGGACGGTTATTGCTTTTGCCCCGTTTTGCTCTATAATCTTTGCAAGTTCAACCGCATTGATACTGTTTTCATCCCAGCCTTTGCGTATTTTAACTGTAACGGGTTTTGTACATTCCCTGACAACCGCCCTGATAATTTTGCCGGCTAAATCAATATTCCGCATGAGAGCACAGCCATCCCCGTTTTTAACTATCTTGGGGGTGGGGCAACCCATGTTTATATCCAATATGGCATTTTCTCTGCAGTTAAGCATGTAAGCAGCTTTGGCCATAACGTCAGGGTCCGAACCGAATATCTGCAACGCAACAGGTTTTTCATCCGGATGAATTTCTAATAATTTCTCGGTTTTTTTATCCCCATAGTATAGTCCCCTGGAACTTATCATCTCCGTATATACCATCCCACAGCCCATTTCTTTACATATAAGTCTGAAAGGAAGGTCTGTTACCCCAGCCATGGGAGCCAAAAAAACGGAGTTTTCTAAAATCACATCACCTATTTCCATATTTTCACCTTTTATGTTATCTACCTTATTCGATCATCTTTATTGCGTTCATAAATAATGTTCAATCCCTCCAGGGACAAAAACCGATCTATTATGTCTATACATGCAGCTTCATTGACCACAAAGGTTACAAACCCACCGGTAGCGATTACCTTGGTGGACTTATCTTTGATTTCCGCCTTCATCTTTTTTACTATATATTCTACCAAACCCGCATAGCCATATATTATGCCGGCCTGCATACTGTTTATGGTGTTTTTGCCTATGACTTTCCTGGGTTTAACCAGTTCTATTTTAGGTAATTTTGCAGCCTTCTCAAATAGCACGTCACTGGAGATTTTAATACCGGGTGCTATTGCACCCCCCAGGTATTCGCCCTTTTCCGATACAACACAAAACGTTGTCGCAGTGCCAAAATCCACTATTATTAATGGCCCGCCATACTTTTCATAGGCAGCAATCGCATTGACAATCCTATCTGCTCCAACCTCTGCGGGATCGTCATATTTTATATTTATGCCCGTTTTAATGCCGGGCCCGACTATCAAAGGTATTATGTTGAACAATCCTTTTATAGCCTTTTCGAGAGAATACATAATGTTGGGCACCACAGAGGCTATAACAACATCTTCAATATCTCTGACATTCAAATTATTATACTGAAAAAATTGATAAATGAGTATCCTGTATTCATCGGATGTTTTATTTTTGTCTGTTGAAATTCTCCAGAAATCTATCAATTCCTTACCGCTGTAAACACCCAACACGATATCGGTATTTCCCACATCGAGAACCAAAATCATCTGTTCACCTTCTTGGCTAATCTATTTTGTAATTTTTTAGCCCTTTCATTACTATAAGAACTATGATGGAAGAAACTACAACTTCCGCAATTCCATTTGTCGCAGCAACACCGACAACTGCCGTAAAGGGCAAATATCCCCTCAAATAAGCCATAGACAATACCCCGACAGTGTTAGTTAATGTTCCTACAACAGCTGCGGCTATCGGGTGTTTAAATGCCCTATAGGCGTAGTAGCTTGTTACACCTATAAGAACCCTCGGTAATACCGATACCAGGGGATCTGCGAAAAATGAGGTCCCCACTCTTAAAAAACTGCTGATACCGAATATCAAACCCACTAAGACTCCTACTATCGGGCCCCCCAAAATAGCACCGATAATAACGGGTATATGCATGGTAGTTGCATTGTTAACACCAACAAAAAAAGGTATAGGTATATAACCTATCGGGGTCATGCTCAACACCACCGAGAATGCACCCAACATACCTGCAACCGCTACTTTTTTTGTTGACAATTTTGTGTCTTGAATCATTTCCATCCCTCCGTTCCAGCTCCCATGGGATGCCGGACAATTTTTTTAAAAATAACTTTTGAAACAGTCCAGCTCGAAATATGATGCCGGCTATCTCGTTATTAATATTTTAACAGGATATAGCCTATATTACAATAATTATATATATCCTCTTTCTCCTCTGATGGATACTTCACCGGACGAAATCAGCTCCCTATTGCCGTCTTCCTTCTCCACTAATAGCAATCCGTCATCATTGATATCCACAGCCCTTCCCATCTTTTCCGATTTACCTTGAATAATTCTGATATTTTTTCCCAGCACTGCGGAATATGCTTTAATCATGGGTAAAACTTCGTTTAAATTCAAGTGTAACGTATAATTGTTATACATGATTTCAAAGTTTTCTAATATATCGACTAAAAGTTCTTTACGGTCAACCTTTTTACCGCCTTCTATAAACAATGAAGTGGCTTTCTTGCCTACTTCTTCCGGAAAATGCTCCATATTTGCATTTATGCCGATACCTATAACAACATAATTGATTTCGTTTAATTCCCCCGCCATCTCGGTTAAAATACCGCATACCTTTTTACCGTTGATGACAATATCGTTAGGCCATTTAATTAGGGCATCCAGCCCCGTTAGCTTTCTGATGGATCCACATACGGCTACAGCTGCTATTTGTGTCATCTTTATACCTTCCCTGGGGGGGATGTCGGGTTTTAAAATTAAACTCATCCAGATGCCGGTCCCCTTAGGTGAAATCCATTCCTTACCCCTCCTGCCTCTTCCTGAAACCTGTTCTTCAGCCAAAACAACAGTTCCATTTTTCAATTGGCCGGCCTTTTTTTTGATATAGTTATTGGTAGAATCGATGCTGTCAAAATAAATAATCCGCTTTCCTATAATATTATTATGAATAGAACTTCCTATCTCCCCGGGTAAAAGTTTATCTTTCATTTCTGAAAGCCTATACCCCTTTCCCGGTGCTGTTTTTATACTATATCCTTCTTTCTTTAATATATTTATATGTTTCCATACTGCCGTGCGGGATATTCCCAGATTTACGGCTAATGTTTCTCCTGATATGTAATCCTCCCTGTTTTTATATAATTCCTCCAGTATTTTATTTCTCATTATCATGCTCCTTACTAATTGCGCGGGCGACCAAAGGTCGCCCCCACCATCTGGAAGCCGGATATCGGTTTGCCCAGACACAAGGGACGGCTCTTCTTATGTCGTGTCTTACCAACGACACAAAAGAACCGTCCCCCTGTGTCCGCCTTCATTTCCGGCCTCATCTTAGCCAAACAATGATAACAACACACCTGCCGCCACGGCAGAACCTATTACTCCTGCTACATTAGGTCCCATTGCATGCATCAACAAGAAGTTTCCCGGATTTTCTTGTTGCCCGACAACCTGGGAAACCCTGGCCGCCATAGGCACCGCAGAAACCCCTGCAGAACCTATAAGCGGGTTGATCTTGCCACCCGATAATTTATTCATCAGCTTTCCAAGTAGTACCCCTCCGGCCGTGCCTATGCCGAAAGCAACTACACCGAGAACAATTATTTTAATTGTTCCCGAACTTAAAAACTGTTCTGCGCTGGCTGTTGCTCCAACGCTTAAACCTAATAATATGGTAACTATATTTATAAGCTCATTTTGAGCCGTCTTGGAAAGTCTCTCAGTTACGCCGCATTCCCTGAAAAGGTTTCCTAACATCAACATACCTACCAAGGCTGCTGCACTCGGTACCAACAGGGCAACCACGATGGTTACCATTATCGGGAAGATAATCTTCTCGGCCTTGGACACTTCCCTCAACTGCTCCATTTTAATCATTCGCTCCTTTTTAGTCGTAAGAACCTTCATGATAGGGGGCTGAATGATCGGAACGAGTGCCATATAGGAATAGGCTGCAATTGCTATAGGCCCCAACAAATCCGGTGCCAATTTGGAAGTTAAAAATATTGCCGTTGGCCCGTCCGCCCCGCCTATGATTCCGATAGATGCGGCCTCTTTAGCCGTAAACCCGAGCAATGTCGATCCGATAAATGTAATAAATATTCCCAACTGTGCTGCTGCCCCCAAAAACAAACTCTTCGGATTAGCAATTAACGGACCGAAATCCGTCATTGCACCGACACCCAAAAAGATCAGGGGCGGAAAAATCCCCAATTTTATTCCGGAACCGTAAATATAATGTAACAATCCTCCCGGAGAGTCTGCTGTTCCGGCGTCCATAATCCCGGCAAGGGGCAGGTTGGCCAATAACATGCCAAAAGCTATAGGAACCAACAGCAAGGGTTCGAATCCTTTTTTAATTGCCAGATATAATAGCAAACATGAGATACCTATCATGAGCAATTGGCCAACTGTTAAACTTGCAAAACCTATGTTTCTTAAAAAATCTACAATTATATCGACCATTTTGCATCTCCTTTTGATTGTTTTAAATGCTTTTCTTATTTAAGAGACACTAAAATATCTCCACCATTTACAGATGCACCCTGGGCAACATGAATAGATGCAACAACCCCGTCAGCCGGAGCCAAAATTTCATTTTCCATTTTCATAGCCTCTAAAATTAAAAGTACATCCCCTGCTTTAACCTCTTGGCCTTCTTTAACCTCAACCTTCCAAATATTCCCCGGCATCGGTGCCTCTATAGCCGTGGAGCCTTCCGGAACTGCCGTGGATGAAGCGGGTTTGGCCGCAGGTACGGACTCCTTGGCCGGCTCGGCCACCGGTGCAGGTTCCGACGGTTTAGCCGCCGGTGCCGAAATTGCATTTGGCGATGCACCGCTCACAACCTCCTCCACTTCTACTTCATAAGAAACACCGTTTACAGTTATGTTAAATTTTCTCACTGCGTAATTCCTCCTTAAATAGTAAAATTATAAAACCCGGACAGAATCCCTTTGATTAAAGCATGCTATTGATCTGTTCTATTCTGCCCATTTTTGCCCAAATAGGTGTTGAATCTTGTACACGTCTGATATTTTTGACAACAACATCTTGTGCGGAAACATTAAGACTTGCAGCTACGGCAGCTGTAATAACTGCTATAAGTTCCATATTAGGATTGGTGTTTCCCCCACCTGTTTGCATGGATTCTTTATTGCCCGGGTTCGCTGTTTCATCTATACATAAACCCGGTTCAACCGTTTCTGCGACTTTTTGCGATTTATTCATTAGTCCTTCCATAACAACGATAGCAAAATATAATATAGCCAATGCTGCAAATACTATAATCAATCCCAGGACAGTCACCTGAATACCGGCTAAGAGTTTTTCTCCCATGGTCATAGTATCGATAGAAAATTTCATTTTCTCCAACAAATTCATTGTTTTATCACCTCACTTTTAGAAGTCGGAAATCAGAGTGCCGGAGTGCCCGAGTGCCGGACTCCTTTAAGATTCTGTATAGCCCGGAGCCCTTACAGTGGTAAATTGCCATGTTTTCTGGCCGGCCTTGTTTTTCTTTTGCTTGCCAGCATATTGAGGGCATCCACCACCCTGAATTTTGTGGTAGAGGGTTCTATAATGTCATCGACAAAACCCCTTTCCGCCGCCCAATAAGGTGTAGATATTTCATTTTTATATTGTTCAATTTTTTCAAGTCTTGCGGATTGCGGGTCTTCAGACTCAGCAATTTCCTTTTTGAATATTATATTGGCAGCGCTTTCAGGTCCCATCACGGCAATCTCCGCCGTCGGCCAGGCGAGTACCATGTCCGCGCCCAAATCCTTGCTGCACATAGCTATATATGCACCGCCATATGCTTTTCTAACTATCAGAGTAACCTTCAATACCGTTGCCTCGGCATATGCATAGAGAAGCTTCGAGCCATGACGAATAATCCCGCCATATTCCTGTTCTATTCCCGGCAAAAAGCCTGGAACATCCACTATAGTTACTATCGGAACATTAAAACAATCGCATGTTCTGACAAATCTTGCCGCCTTGTCGGAAGCGTTAATATCTAAACAACCTGCCAACACTCCGGGTTGATTTGCAACAATACCTATGGACTGTCCGCTGATACGCACAAAACCTGTAATAATATTTTGAGCATAATACTTATGGACCTCAAAAAATTCCCCATCGTCGGCGAGTATCCTGATCAGGTCCTTCATATCGTACCTTTTTTCTGAATCTTCTGGCACAATCTGATCCAATTCGGGAACTATTTTGTTAATATCATTTGTTATATCAGTCTCCGGGGCTGTCTCCAAATTATTGGACGGCAAAAAGGAAAGCAACTTTTTGATTTGCTCAATACATGCCTCATCATTTTCTGCAATAAAATGAGCAACCCCGCTGGTTTTATTGTGGGTCATAGCCCCGCCCAATTGTTCCATGGTCACTTCCTCACCTGTCGCAACCTTAGTAATTTGCGGCCCTGTAATAAACATTTGGCTCGTTTGATCTACCATAAACACGAAATCTGTTAATGCCGGGGAATATACGGCACCCCCTGCACAAGGCCCCATAATTGCTGATATTTGCGGTATCACTCCAGAGGCTAGGGTATTCCTATAAAATATCTGTCCATATCCGGACAAGGCATCCACACCCTCCTGGATCCTCGCCCCGCCGGAATCATTCATAGCAACTATGGGGGCCCCCATCCCCAGGGCTAAATCCTGTACTTTACGGATTTTTTGTGCATGTACCTCCCCCAACGAGCCGCCCATAACGGTAAAATCCTGGGAGTATGCATATACAGGCCTACCATCCACTAAACCGTATCCTGTTATAACACCCTCACCCGGTGCATCCACCTTTTCCATACCAATCCTGACGCATCTATCCTTAACAAAAACATCCAGTTCCACAAAGCTCCCCTTATCAAATAACAGGTTCATCCTCTCCCTGGCTGTCAATTTGCCCTTTGTATGTTGTTCCTCAATCCTTTTTCCACCACCTCCTTCTTCAATCTTAGCCCTGCGGCTTCGAAATTCTTCCAATTTACTGCTGCCCATTTATATCCCTCCTAATTTATTTGATCTCCCCTTTCAATTAACCCAACAGAACCCCATCCATATCTCTTTTTTCCCTATTTTTCAAAACAAGATATACAAAATAAACATTTGCATTATATTATTACATGCTATTTTATAGATTTTTTCTAATAGTTGCAACTAATTTTTAAAAAAGTTTTCCCTAATGTTTGATTACTCCTTAAAGGGCTATATTATGGAAATAACTTTAGGGATTTTCCCTAAAGTTATTTAAAATACTCCATCCCTTATATATTGTTTATTTTTTCTCTCTATCCTTTTCTGTTCCATCAGTTTTTTTCTGTACCTCCCCGTTGCCTTTATTATCATTATCCTCTTCAGTTTTTCCGGTTTCCATATCCGAAGCCGACTGTTTTTTTTCATTTTTCTTAACTTTGTTTACCTTTTCCCTGACATCCTCGGGTGTATCTTCTTCATCGACTGTTATTTTGCCGCTGAAAATCATTTCAAACTGTTCAGCATCTAAGGTTTCAGTTATCAAAAGTGCCTGGGCCACGGCATGGAGCTTATCCATATTTTCAGTCAATAATCTCTCTGTTCTTTCATGTGCCTCATCAACAATTCGCCTGATCTCTTTGTCTATTTCCGCGGCTATAGATTCCGAATAATTTTTTGTGGAGTGGAAATCCCTTCCGACAAATACTTCTTCTTCATCACTGAAACTCAATGAACCGAGTTTTTCACTCATACCGTACTTGGTAACCATCGCCCTTGCAATCGAGGTTACCTTCTGTAAATCATTTTGTGCTCCCGTGCTTATATCGTTTAACACGAGTTTTTCCGCAATCCGTCCGCCTAAAAGATGCACTATAATATTCTCCATTTCTGTTTTGGTTGCGTAATATTTATCCTCCGTGGGCAAAATCATGGTAAATCCACCGGTTCTGCCTCTCGGAATAATAGATACCTGGTGCACCGGATCAGAGTCGGGAAGCAATCTTGCGACTACAGCATGGCCTGCTTCATGGTAAGCTGTCAATTTTCTCTCCTTGTCACTTATCACACGACTTTTCTTTTCTATACCCGCAATTACCTTTGTAATGGCTTCCTCCACAACTTCCATCTCTATGACCTTTTCACCCCTCCTTGCAGTAAGAAGGGCGGCCTCATTCATCAGGTTCTCTATATCGGCCGGAGTAAATCCCGGAGTTCTTCTTGCTAATACCCTTAAATCCACATCTCTTGCTAAAGGCTTACCCTTGGAATGTACCTTTAATATGGCTTCCCTACCTTTGATGTCCGGCGCACCCACTACTATCTGACGGTCAAATCTGCCGGGCCTCAATAATGCAGGGTCCAGAATATCGGGTCTGTTAGTTGCAGCTACAATTATAACACCTTCATTTACACCAAAACCATCCATCTCGACTAATAACTGGTTTAATGTCTGCTCCCTTTCATCATGCCCGCCACCAAGTCCCGCACCTCTTCTCCTGCCGACTGCATCTATTTCATCGATAAATATTATGCAGGGCGAACTCTTTTTCGCCTGTTCGAAAAGGTCGCGCACACGCGATGCACCGACTCCTACAAACATTTCGACAAAATCAGAACCGCTTATACTAAAAAAAGGTACTCCCGCTTCGCCTGCAACAGCCTTTGTTAAATATGTCTTACCTGTTCCAGGGGGGCCTACCATTAAGACACCTTTTGGTATTCTGGCGCCAAGATCCATGTATTTTTTCGGGCTTCTCAGAAAGTCTACAATTTCCTGCAGTTCTTCCTTTTCCTCATCTAATCCTGCAACATCCTGGAATGTTATCTTGGTTCTCTCGTCATCCTTATACAGCTTTGCCCGGTTTTTCCCGAATGACATTACTCGACTGCCTCCACCCTGGGACTGTTGCATAAATACAAACCAAAATACTACAAATATTAATATCATAAGCACAGAAGGCAACATTTCTATAAACCAGGGTGTACCCGGCTGTGGCGCTGCTTCGTATTTTAGCACCCCGGATTTCATCTGCCTATCTATAACCTCGGTAAATTCCTTTTCATTAAATATTTCCGGCACAAAGGACTTAAAATTAACCTCTTCACCGTCCATGGTCATAACCCCCTCAATAAGGCGGTCAACCATACGAATTTCGTGCACGTTTTCTTGTAATAGCTCCTGATATAAGCTAGAAAATTCAATATTTACTGTTTGCGGGGATTTATTTCCAAACTGTTGGATTATAAACAATAAAATAACGAACATCAAAATATAAAAACTTGCCCCTCGAAAAAATTTCCTCAAACAGAATCCTCCTCCCATCTACAATGCATAAATTACTACATCCTATGATTTTACCACAATATATGTTTTAAAACAACTAAAAAAACCCGGACCTCAGACCGCCGGCCGTCAAGACAGTGCTAAATAATTGTCGGATGATACTTCCCGGTTTTTATCAAATATTATCTCCAGTATACGGCTTGTTTTATCGGTTACTTTATATTTCTCACTGATTCTGAATCCCACTACCCACATAATTTCATCACCGTCACATATCAAAGGGATCCTATCTCTTTCATCACGTTCGACCTTATAATCAATAAAGAAGTCTTTCAATTTTTTACTTCCGGTTAAGCCCAGTGGATAGAAACGATCCCCTTCCCGACGATTTCTGACATTCAGTTCATTCTCAATTTTATCATAATCAAAATATTTACGATATTTATCCCTGGATATTTCTTTAACTTCTTCACGTTCAACAATTCTCGTTTCAAAAGTTCCGCCTATTTCTTTCAAATCGAGACTCCCCTCTGTCGGTAATTCATAGTGAAATACCTTGTCCTCTTGTTCTCCCGTAACAAAACAGATGTTTTTATAATTTATTTTGGCAATCAGCCCCATAGGCAAGGTTATCCTTTTCCCTGTTAAACCTTTTTGCATCAGTTCCAAAACATCCTGCACATGCTTATATTCCAGGATTTCCTGTCTTCCCAACAGTTGTCCCGCTGCCAACCGAATCACTCTGGATTGTAACGCATTATGCAATTTCTGTATACCCGCTATAGGCAATTCTAATCCTTGTTCACCCTGATTGTCCACCAAATCCGCATAAACCTCTCTTGCTTTCTCATCTATAAAATCAAAATCCTTTTTTAGTATTTCTGCAGTCCTTACCAGATTTGCCATAATATTTGGATTATAGTTTTCCTCTAAATATGGAATTAATTCTAACCTTATCTTATTCCTGTAATATACAGATTCCAGATTGGATTTATCGATTCTCGGTGATAAGTCATATATTTTACAATATTTTTCTATACTTTCCCTATCTATATTAAGCAAAGGCCTGATAATTTTTCCCCGTTTGATGTGTATTGCTGTTAAACCTTGCAGCCCTGTCCCTCTCAAGAGCCTCATAAGCACAGTTTCCGCCTGATCATTTTTATTATGGGCCACGGCAATTTTGGTTGCATTAGCCCTTTGTGCAACCTCCTCAAAAAAATCATAGCGAAGTATCCGTCCGGCCTCCTCCGAAGACAATCCATGTCTTTTTGCATATTGGGGTACGTCCATACTTTTAATAAAACATAACACATCTAGCTCTTCGCAAAGATCGGATACATATCGGGCATCCATTTGCGCTTCTATACCCCTAAAATTATGATTTAAATGGGCACCGTATAATTTTAAATCATATTCCTCCCTGAGCTGATAGAGAACATGTAACAGACATACCGAATCCGGTCCTCCTGAAACTGCTACAATAACCTTATCCCCTTTTTCTATTAGATTATGTTCTTCAATCGCTCTTTTTATCCTATCCAACATGATATATATTCATCCTTCGCCCTTTTAATCGAAATTATTTATATGCAGAACAATTTTCTACTTATTTTACAGGTTTTTCTTTTATTCTCTTTACATTATATATTGTTAGCAATGTATTTGCAAAACTTTTAATGTCTTTTTTCTGCCCTCCGATACATTTATCATGTTAACCCTTACTGCCCTATTTACTATCATGTTATTCGGTTTTGTCTTTGGCCTGTCTAAACTGAGACGGAATGCATTTATGTGGGGCCGGCACCGGGTTGACAAATGCAGGTGATAGGATTAATATTTTAATAAATAAGAGACCAACAGAGCCATCAAGCTGTGTAAAAAGGCACGTCCTCCGCCTTTTTGTCATCCTGAACGTAGCGAAGGATCTGTATTTTGGAATGTTTAAGACTCTTCGCTTCGCTCTGAGTGACAATTTTCACACAGTCTGCCACAGTCTATTATCCCCCGATCTAGGAGTGAATAAATTGAACAGAAAACAAATCATTAAACCGGCACTCACAATCGCCACCATGATAATATTGAGCGTTATAATAATGATTATAACCTTCGGTTTCTCATCCGCTACATTAAATATATCATTGTTTAAAAGTTATTTTAAACAAGGCATGCTTATTTTTATGAACTTTATCCCCATATTCCTGCTGATGTGTTTTATATATTTAATGTCCAACAGGTTATGGCTGGCGTATTTATCAACGGCGCTGACATTTACCGCAATAGGTATAATAAATAAACTGAAGTTGACCTACAGGGATGACCCTTTTACCTTTGTGGATATAAAATTGGTCAGGGAATCCCTCAAAATGACGAAAACTTACGACCTAAGCCTGAGCACAAGGGTCATAGCAATGATACTGGGTCTGATCGGGATAGGTATTATATTAAAAGTATTCTTTCAACCTAAAATCAGAACCAAAAATGTGAGAATGACTCTTATATTATTCTTAAGTGTTTTATCTATAGCCATATTCAGGGGTTATTATTTTAACCCGGAGGTATATGCGGAATTAGGGGATAAGGAAGTTATAAATGTGTGGATCGACTCACAAACCTACCAGTCCAAGGGGCTTGTCTATCCTTTTATCTATAGCATCCGGGACCTGAAAGCACATCCCCCGCAGGGATATGATAAAAACGAAGCCAAAAAAATTCTGAATAAGAACGGCTATAAGGATATTCCGGACGATAGGAAGATAAATATTATATCTGTCATGTTGGAAGCATATAACGATTTTTCCGAATTTAAAGATATAAATTTAAATGTAGATATATATGAAGAGTTTCATAAGCTTCAGAAAGAATCTATCCATGGTAAACTTATAACGAATGTATTCGCGGGAGATACCATAAACACGGAAAGATCATTTTTAACGGGATATTTTACCCACCCGGGATATTTTAAAGAAACCAACTCTTTTGTCCGGTATTTGAAAGAACAGGGTTATAGAACCGAGGCCATGCACCCCATAACAGGATCCTTCTATAATAGGCGAAATATAAATGAATATTTGGGATTTGATAAATATGATCATTATGACAATAAATATAACCGAATTCAAGGATCGTATTTGATGGATATAGATTTTTTTGATTTTATAATAGAGGGATTTGAAAACAGTAAAAAAGATAATATGCCCTATTTTAATTTTTCAGTAACCTATCAAAACCACGGGCCGTATTCAGACGAGAAATGTTCAGACATACAATACCTGGTTAAAAAGGACCACTATGACGATTCGAATTATAACATAATAAACAATTATATGGCAGGAATAAACAAAACCGATGCAGCCCTCAAAAAATTATTCGATTATTTCAGAGAAACAGAGGAACCTGCAATTATAATAATATTCGGGGATCATAACCCCTGGCTTGGAAAGGATAACAGTGTATATAAAATGCTGGGTATCAATTTGAATCTACAGGATATAGAGGGATTTAAAAATTACTATCAGACCCCATATCTGATTTGGGGAAACGACGGCGCTAAAAAAATTCTCGGTAAGGATTTAAAAGGGGAATCAAAAACCATGAGTCCCAATTTCCTTATGTCCGAACTGTTTGATTGTTTGGGTTGGGAGGGCAACGAATATATGCAATATATTACGAAAATGAAGGAAAGGTTTGATGTGAACCATAGATTATACTTTAAAGAAAACGATGAATTTACTACGGAATTATCGGAGGAAAACAATAAAATTTGGCAGGAATTTAAAAATATTGAGTATTTTTATAGCAATAACTTTGGAAAATAAATTAGGTTTGTAAACTGTCCTATGAAGCCCTATAATATAACCTAAGGAATCCTAATTTTTATATTATTATGTTATAACCTAGGAGGAGTACAATGAGTACAATGAAAAAGGATGTAAATATTGATTGGGAAAAGCTTTCGTTTGCATACATAAAAACGGATTTACGTTATGTATCTAAATGGAAGGACGGAAAATGGGATGAAGGTAAATTGGTAGAAGATAACACATTAACTATCAGTGAAGGGTCACCTGTCCTTCATTATGGACAACAATGCTTCGAAGGAATGAAAGCGTATAGAAGAAAAGACGGTACAATTCAGCTCTTCAGGCCCGACCAAAATGCCAAAAGAATGAATGATAGCTGTAACCGTGTTTTGATGCCGGAGATACCCGAAGAAAAATTTATTGACGCCTGTATTCAGGTGGTTAAAGCTAATGCGGCTTATGTTCCGCCATACGGAACCGGTGCTACCCTATATATCCGACCCTTTGTCATAGGTGTAGGGGATAACATAGGTGTGAAACCGGCCTCGGAATATATATTCAGTATTTTCTGTGTACCGGTAGGTGCTTATTTTAAAGGCGGTTTGGCCCCCGTTAACTTTATTGTAACGGATTATGACAGGGCTGCCCCCCATGGCACGGGAGCAATTAAAGTAGGCGGCAACTACGCGGCCAGTCTCATGCCTAACAGGATTGCTGTGGAAAAAGGTTTTGCGGATTGTATCTATCTGGACCCTGCAACTCATACAAAAATTGAAGAAGTAGGTGCAGCTAATTTTTTCGGTATAACCAAGGACAATAAATTTGTAACACCGAAATCCCCTTCTATATTACCCAGCATTACCAAATACTCATTGATGCATGTGGCCAAAGAGTATCTGGGTCTGGAGGTGGAGGAAAGGGATGTATTTATTGACAATTTAGATGAATTTAAAGAAGCGGGAGCATGTGGCACTGCAGCAGTTATAACCCCAATCGGAGGTATAGAATATAACGGAAAACTTCATGTGTTCCATAGCGAAACCGAGGTAGGTCCCGTTACAAAACAACTGTACGATATACTTTGCGGAATTCAATTTGGCGATGTTGAGGCCCCGAAAGGATGGATAGTGTCGATCAGTCCCTGCTAAAAAACGCCGTGACAGCATTTCCCGGTCTTCCATGAAACTGGGTTGGAATGGTCTTGCTTCTTTCAATTATGACAGGCTGCAATAAAAATTCGGCCAAGGAAAATTCGGGGCAAAATGTAAAAACACTATTCCCGCCTTTGGCAACGACTACAGGTTTTGCTAATTATAGCGAAAAAGCTGTTGATTGTTCACCGAGCGTAAAACCTTATAAGATTGACCCCGAGCTTGGCAATATAGTCAATCGGGATATGTTTGAGTTTTCCACGGAAGCGGAGCAATTACTCGTGAATAACTCCAACTATTTTATAGATGGAGCTTCTAAAGAAGTTTGACGGTGAAACCCGGACCCAAAACCTTTATTGGAGTTGGCTTTATACTCTTGATGCCTTAATAGGCGAAAAGGGTGAGGGTTATCCGTCCTTTATGCATAGCAAAGCCTGGCTCCATAAGGAACTGAACACTTTCTTGTCCAGCTGGACCGAACTCAAACACGATACAATACTTTATGCCAAACAGATTTACGCCGAAATGGGCGGCGGTATGGCAGGTGTAGACGATCGCGGATATGTGGAACCGAATCCGAAACTCTACGCCAGGCTGGCTGCTCTCGTAAATATGACCCGAGAAGGTCTATCTACCCGGGGACTTTTAGACGACAGGAATCAAGAAAACCTGGAAAGGTTGGAGCAGTTAGCCCTTTCTTTGAAGGCAACATTTGTTAATTGTTTTTAAAACAAGTTGTAAAAAAATTTGGACTTAGTTTATACCCCGAGTCCTTCCCCGTTTGGGACAGCGATAAAGAAGCTTTTGTAGCTATGGAACAATATATACTTTCCGTAGATAATACCCTACAGAAATACAGGATAGCTCGGAGCCAACGGTATGATCTCGATGGTGACGGTAAACCCGAAGAATATATTTTAAAAGATGGACATTTAACAGTAAAAGAAGGCTTGGATATTATATAGCAATCCCCGGAGGATTGGTGGGTGGATTATTTCTTCATAGGTGATGCAACCAACAATGGCAAATCCGAACTCAGTCTTTCAGTCTGGAAGGAAGGGAGTTTCTATCCCTATAAACCTTTTTGGGTTGAAGAAGAGGATACATGTATTAAAAATCACCTTTTCATATTCCAATTTGAAAGGAATGGGTTAAAACCGATTATTCTAGCACTCCTCAAATTTTAAATTAATGTGCGTCTTTTTATATCCATACTCCTCTCCAATGTCGTCAATCATTTTAAATAAGACTTTATAGCTATTTTCACTCGGATCGCCATAGACATCTTTACATTCAATATGCAAATCCGCAATTCTGCTATAGTTAACACTCAAATCATCATTGATGACCACATTTGCATTTCTATTATCCAGTTTTTTAACAAAGATATGTTTTACTAAATTGGCCAATTGATATGCAAGAGGCAGGTGCATTTTATTTTCCCCATTCATATTTAAGAGGATATCAGTAGAAAACGGATTAATATTCGTTAGGGAAAGGCCCCTATTTAACCTTTCATAATCCTTGTCATTAAAACCTATTTTATCTAGAATTTTTTTATAGCAATTTTCCTTAAAAGTCCAGTTAAAAGACACGTCTACAGCGTTTCCTGCACCAACATTATAGACAGGCACCACTATATTCGGATATATCCCTCTCATTTTTTCTTCAAAAAAAACCCTGTCTGCAATTCTTTCAATGCAGGTTTCCCTTATATCATGGAATATTTCTTTTATTGCTTTTCCATTATAACTATAACCTGTATCATCTAATTTATCGGCATCCCTATCCAAATTTGAAAAAGCATTTTCCCCGTTTTGGTATTTATGTACTTTAGTAATTTCGCTTCTGAAATTTTCAAAATCAACATTTTCAATGTCTTTTTGCCATCTGTTATTTTCCCTTTCATTCACAACCTTTTCGTACAGAACATCAACTATTAACATTTTATATTCGTCTATTTCTATTTCAATGTTCCTGTAGTACTCTTCTATTAAATGCAAAAAAGACTTGTCGGTCATAACATAGTTTCCTTCACTGTTATGGTAAATATAAAATTCAGTATTTATGGGTTTTATAAGGGGCTTGACATTCATCAAGGTACTTTTTATTGTGGTTTCTATCCCCCATAAGGTTACTAACCCGGCAACCAGTGCGCCAATCACATTCCCCCAATATTGAAGCCATGCGTTATTATCTGCCATTGTAACTATTGGTAAAAATAATATCTTATTAATCGAAAAACTTATTACAATTGTAAACAGGATAATGATAACATATCTCTTCCAAATACCCAGGTCTTTAATGTTACTAAACATATTAAAACCCCCCGCATTTTTATATGTTAACTAACTTATGTTATACCATATATTTCATTTTATTGGGTTAGCGATATACTGTGCATGATAAAATAAATTGGTTTTTTTATCTATATTTATTATGATACACTATATTAGTTCACATTAAACTTCTTAATACCGAAATTTTTAATATTTTAAATATTTTTAACCGTTACCCACCGTTCCATCAGGGCAACATTACTGACCCGTTTTCCTTTCATTCCTCAATTTTACACCTGATTATGAGTACTATATTTCTGACAGGCATTTGCAGAGTATCCCAAAGCAAAATTTTGATTTAAATAAAGGGCCCAATAGTAATGGCCCTTATCCAATTTAAATACGCATTAATGCGCCGTCCGTCTCCGGTATCTCTTCTTTTTTTATTCGATTCATTTGACAGAAATATTCAAAAAATTGCCGTGCACTTTTTTGTTCTGCAGGGTCCTCTTTCAATGAAACAATATCACGTAAAATTTGTGCCATCCATATATTATCAAAATAACGATGTCGCCCGGTGTTCCAGGTCATCCTGTGCGGGTGTTTTTTGTTAACATAATAGTTCCAAAAAAGCATTTTTTCTGCCTCCTGCTCCGATAAACGAAGTCTGTATTTTGAATGAGCAGGGATATACCCGTTAACATTCGTTTTGTTGTCAAAAGTTTCATTTACCATAAAAACACCTAAAATACGTCTGTCCCTTTCAGGCATATCAGGCTCCCTCGCCGTCAAAAGGCAGGCACTATTTTGACTTGTTCTAGCCAGCCGTCTCGGTTGACCTTGTTTTTCACCACTTTTTATTACCCCGATAAAAACATCCCATCTTTCAAAAATACTATCCTGTTCTTGTTCTTTACACCAAAAAACAGACTGGGATTGGGGATGGATTTTCTGAGTTTTACGTCTTGCAATATTTCTTTCTTGTGCTAAAAGATGTCGTCGCTTTTTACTTTGCAGGGCCCTTAACTCCTTGAGTCTCTGCTTTTCTTCCTCGCATTCTTTTTTCTTCTTTTGTACCATTTTCGCCATCTTTTGATCAGTAAGCGTAAGGTATGTTCCAAACGCATCGGGGAAAACAAACTTTTTGTTGCCCGATGGAAAATTTATTCCAATATACGAATCACGAAATTTAACGACTCTCCCTTTACCAAAAATCTTGTGTACCACCTGTTTATCAATTAAATCTGCCAGCATACTGCACCTCCATTCTACCTGCACAATCCCTGTAAAAATCCCTTTGGATATCTATTTTGATTCAATCGGCAATATTATTACAGGGTTCCCGTTTATAGCCGGAAACTTTCCTGTTATTCCCCATTTAGAAAAAATACAAAAAAACCGTTATGTTCCATTCTACGTCTATGAATTAGAATTCGAACCACGGGTATTATTATTATAACACTAATGGGATAATAATTCAAATATTTATGTTGACATTACTATATATCATATTATAAAATAAAAGTTTAGTTATTTACAAATAGTTTACACATGGCACGGGAACGTGTGGCAGGAAAGATTTTTCTGAAGAATTAAAATCTTATTACCGGGAACCTTATTTTTGGAGCAGGTCATACTTTGTATCCACTGTAAGCGAACAGTCCCAAGCAGTGGCGGAACAGTACATTGAAAATCAGAAAGGCTGATTAGGGATTCATCTCCACTCTGCACTTTGTTTAGGATGGAGTGTTCTTCCTTTTATTATAAAATATGCTCAAGTAGTGAACAATAATATATTATTGACAAAAAACAAATATTTTTATATTATGATAGTCAATAGAATATAGTTCACAAAAAAGGCTATGAACGGAAGAGTAGATTAAATAAACTGGTTACAGAGAGCCGGCGGTGGTGAGAATCCGGTACAAAGAGTTTAATTGAAGAACATCCGGGAGTCGCTAACCGAAAGCATATATAAACGGGCTTAAATGTATTTGCCACATTACTATATTATAGATAGATAAATGAGCTGCCCGGAACTGAACTATATGCAAGTAGGCTTAGATGTATCTGCTACATTACAGCAGTAGATATAGATATTGGATCTGTATTGAAATCGAGTGGATTATTTTATTATAATCAATTTGGGTGGTACCGCGAAATCAAAACCTTTCGTCCCTGTTATTAAATAATGGATGAAGGGTTTTTATTATGACCTAACCCGATCCGACACTCCGCCCTTTTCAAAGTAGTATTTTTGTTTGTTGTTAATATTTCTACTAAATTAAGGGGGCTTTATTTGTTATCAACTGAGTGTCGGAGAGTGAAGAAATTTGTAATGTTTGTCTGCGGAGAATAGCCTAACCCATATGAGAGGTGAGAGGCGCGAAGTGGGAAGTGAAACTTCAGGAAATGATTTTTCATCAATTGAGGAGATTAAAATTAAATATAAAAGACAAAGGCAAGTATAGGAGGGAAAAAATGATAGAACAGAAAAGGAGTCACTATTGTGGGCGAATATATGAAAAAGATAAGGCTACTACGGCCACAGTAACAGGATGGGTTCAGAGAATAAGGGATATGGGCGGAGTATTGTTTGTGGATTTAAGGGATAAAACAGGAATACTTCAAGTAGTTTTTAACATAGAAAAGACGGGAGAAGAAGTATTCTCCCTGGCGGAAAGCCTGAGAAACGAATATGTAATAAAGGTTCAAGGTCAAATAGAACAAAGGGATGAAGAAACATACAATCCGAATATTCCCACAGGAACCATAGAACTGAGAGCAAAGGATCTGGAGATATTATCAAAATCAAAACCGTTACCGTTTCCGGTGGAGGACAATATCAATGTAAAGGAAGAAATAAGGTTTACCCACAGATACTTGGATTTGCGCAGACCAAAATTGTACAAGAACCTTGCATTGAGACATAATACCGTAAAATCCATAAGAAGATATCTGGAGGATAATGATTTTATGGAAGTAGAAACACCAATATTAACCAAAAGCACACCGGAAGGTGCAAGGGATTATTTAGTACCCAGTAGAATCCATGAAGGTAAATTTTATGCATTACCTCAATCACCTCAGATCCTCAAACAAATATTAATGGCATCAGGTATAGACAGATACTACCAGGTAGCAAAATGCTTCAGGGATGAAGACTTGCGCGCAGACAGGCAACCGGAATTTACCCAGGTAGATATAGAACTGTCCTTTGTGTCACAGGAAGAGGTATTGGAACATATGGAAGGATTATTTAAACAGGTATTTAAGGAAGTAATGAATATTGAATACAAAGATGCCTTTCCGAGACTGACCTATCAGGAAGCCATGGATTTATACGGTACCGATAAGCCGGATTTAAGATTTGATATGCAAATAGTAGACCTGAGCCATATAGCTAAGGATTGCGGATTTAAAGTCTTCAGAAATATAGTGGACAGCGGGGGTGCCGTAAGGGCTTTAAATATAAAAGGCGGAAACTCCCTTACAAGAAATGAAATAGACGATCTTACAAAACTGGCTATAGACTACGGTGCTCAAGGAATGGCCTGGATTGCCATAGAACCGAATGGGAATCTGAGGACATTACTGACAAAGTTCCTATCGAAAAATGAAGTAAATGAAATAACAAAGGTGATGAAAGCCGAACCCGGAGATATGATAATCTTCTGTGCGGATACACTTGAAGTTATATACAAAACCCTGGGAAACCTGAGGCTACACATCGGGGACAGGATGGGGCTTAGGGATAAAGATGATTATAAATTCCTCATAGTTACGGATTTTCCACTCCTGGAATGGTCGGAAGAGGACGGAAGATATGTGGCCATGCATCACCCGTTTACCATGCCGGTGGAGGTGGACAAATTCCTGGCGGGTGAAGATTTGGACAAGATAAATGCAATGAGCTATGACTTTGTCCTAAACGGTATAGAACTTGGCAGCGGCAGTATCAGAATCCATAGGGATGATGTACAAAGAAAAATGTTTGAGATATTAGGTCTGTCTGACGAAGAAATCCTACATAGATTTGGATTTGTGT
The DNA here is from genome assembly GCA_012519835.1 of Clostridiales bacterium. GTDB lineage: Bacteria > Bacillota > Clostridia > Peptostreptococcales > Natronincolaceae > JAAZJW01. The sequence goes on from JAAYPJ010000009.1 coordinate 38,849, forward strand.
TAGAGGCATTTTCATACGGTACACCGCCCCACGGCGGGTTCGCCTTCGGGTTGGACAGACTGGTCATGATCATGTCCCAATCAGATAGTATAAGGGATGTAATAGCGTTTCCAAAGACAAGGGAAGCAAGCTGTCTTTTAAGTGATGCGCCCAGTACGGTTGATAAGGAACAGCTTGATATTTTAGGTTTATCAATAGGGAAATATACTGAAGAAGACAAAAAAGAATCGGAAATAGAAATAGAAATAAAATTGGATATAAATGAACTGGAAGAATTGTCCGAACTACTTTTAGATAAGAAGGAAAAAGAAGAAATAGAAAAGGAAATCAGGGAATTAATA
>JAAYPJ010000075.1 GCA_012519835.1 Clostridiales bacterium
GGTCTTTATAGGGTTGTCCAAGCTTAAAAATTGAATATTTGTGCGAAGCGTTCTGTATGCCTCCGATACAGGCGATTTCGGATCTGTATGTACAACCAACTTATATTTGCCCAATTCTTTTCCTCCTTGTTAGCTGTCTTGCATTATTGGAATGGTTCCTATAACATTCAAGCCTAAATATTTTTCTACATCTCCCGGGGTCTTGATTGTACTATCTAAGTATTCTAACAAAAATACAATGAAGATGCTCACCATCATACCGAGTGCCCCCGCGATTGCCATGTTAAGGCTGGGTCTGGGTTTTATATGCGAAGTCGGCACTATTGCATCATCGAGTACTTGTACATTATCAACTTTCATAATATCCATTACTCTGTCTCTAAAAACCTCCGCCACTTTATTGGCTATGATTGCCGCCCGTTCGGGATTTGTATCTGTTACGCTTATCGTAATGAATTCCGTATCCTTTACCAGGTCCACCGAGGTTTTGCTCTTCAGTTGCTGTGGAGTAAGGTTTAACTTCAATTGTGAAATAACATCTTCCGATACTCTTCTGCTTTTTACAATTTCCCCATATGTCCTTGCCAGTCTCTGGTTTAAATTTAAATCTTGTATTTGCAGTTGGTTACCTTCTATATAGTCAGCGGGTTTTCCGACCATTATAGTGGTAGACGCTTTATATATGGGTTCCAAAACAAAAAAACTTATCACCCCGCTGGAACCGACTGCCAATATTGTTACAAGTATAATAAGCCATAACCGTCTTCGGATTATGTATATCAGTTCCCTCAGATCCAGTTCTATTTCTTGATTCATTTGTTCCATTTCCCCGTTCATCCTTCCCCTGTTTCCTCTGCGCTATGCCAAGCTGCATTCAGCACAATTTTTATATGAATTTTTTGTACGATATCAATCTATTTTAACACTGTTCAACATTTTTGACCAGCATATTATATGAAAATAACAAAAAAAGGATGGCATAGGGACGGGTTCCACTTCCCACTTCTCACTTCCCACGTCCCACATCCCAATTTTCACTTCTCACTTCCCAATATTTAGGCCCTGGCCTCCAGTCTGTTGCTTCCGCTTCTTTCCAACATGTCCATGGAATCCAGAGCGGCACCCGTACCGTTTGCAACGCAGGAGATTGCGTTTTGTGCAATATGTACGGCAATACCTGTCCGCTTTTCGATCAGTTTATCAAAGCCCCAAAGAAGGGTACCGCCACCGGCCATGAATATTCCGTGATTGGCGATATCGGCAGCCAGTTCAGGCGGTGTTCTTTCCAGTACACTATGTACGGCATCCGCAATGGATGATACGGATTCCTCCAATGCGCCTAAAATCTCCTCACTTTTTACCTCTATGTTGACCGGCAAACCCGAAACAAGGTTTCTTCCCCTCACTCCCATGCTTACCTGTTCTTCTCTTGCATATGCACTGCCTATGTTGATTTTAATGTTTTCCGCAGTTCTTTCGCCGATCATAACGTTATGGCTCTTTCTCATGTATCTGACGATTGCTTCATCAAATCTGTCGCCTGCTATTTTGATGGACGTATTTACGACTATACCCCCCAAAGATATAACCGCTATATCCGTGGTTCCGCCGCCTATGTCAACAATCATATGCCCGTTCGGTTGGGCTATGTCTATTCCCGCACCTATGGCCGATGCGATCGGTTCCTCTATCAGGTATGTCACTTTTGCCCCCGCTTCGTTGGTAGCATCTATAACAGCCCTCTTTTCAACTTCCGTCACTCCGCTCGGAACACACACGATTATTTTGGGTTTGAAAAACAGTTTTCTTCCGATTGTTTTGTGGATAAAGTATTTCAGCATTTTTTCCGTTATATCGTAATCGGAAATAACTCCATCCTTCAATGGTTTGATAGCAACTATGTTACCGGGCGTCCTTCCGAGCATTCTGCGCGCTTCCTCTCCTACGGCCAATATCTGATTTGTATTTTTGTCAATTGCAATCACGGAAGGTTCCTGTAAGACTATACCTTTTCCTTTTACAAAAACCAAAACACTGGAGGTGCCTAAATCTATACCGATGTTCAATCCAAACCCAATCATTTTTTTCCCCACTTTCATGTATTTGTTTAGTTTCTCTATATAAGTACGTCGGTTATTCAACAAAAAGTCCTTCCTTCCTTGACCATATATATTTCGCCATTATTATGGGAATTCCTTCTTTGGTCGACAATTTATTATCCTTTGGATATATGATACCATTTTAAAATAACGGTATATATAATAATACCAGCCACAACATATTAACGATAGCCCAACCATTGCTTAACAATGGTTTAACAATTGTTCAACAATTGTTAACATGTTGTGACTGGTATATTATAATCTATTAAACCTATCTTGTCTTTTTTTTGTTCATTGCTTCATATTTCATCTTTGTAGCTTTACCACCTCTTATATGCCTTTCCGCCTTATTGATATCAAGTATAACCTTTACTTGACTAGCCTTTAGAGGGTTTATCTTGGGAAGTCTCTCTGTTACATCCTTATGAACTGTGGATTTGCTGACTCCGTATATACGAGCTGCTTGCCTGACAGTTGCTCCTTTCTTAATAATATAGTCAGCTATTTCAACGGCCCGTTTCTCTATGTATTCTTTCACGGCTAACCCCCCTCTATTATAGCGTCCTAGTCTATAGTATGAGGGGGATTGGCATTTTAGAATTATTTTATTAAA
>JAAYPJ010000076.1 GCA_012519835.1 Clostridiales bacterium
GGAATAGCCGAAACGGTTATGGAAATTATAGAAAAAGTCGCCCCTTTATTGATGTTGCAGGGGCGGCTATCGGTATTTCAGGATATCTGGGTATAGGTAAGCTACAGATGTTTGCTTCCTTCCTTAATAATCTCGGCCCTTAAAGTCTTTTTATAATAATTATAGTAATTCCTTATTTCTCCGGTTATGTCTGTTTCATAGGAATTGTTTATAAGTTCGGTTTTTAAATCATTAATAAGTATATCAACATCTCTGTTTGCCTGCTTCTCCAGGTTATTGACTATGCCCAGATATTTGGGAGCCATGCCGAGGAGGGAGGATCTTTTCGAACCGTTTTCCTTATATTCCGCCTTCGCCTCTTCCATTAAAGTAGCAAGTTTGTCCTCTTGTTTTTGTTGCAACTTTTCAAATTTGCTTTTATATCTCCCAACGATATGATTATAGGATGGCTTTTCCGCCCTGTCGGGAGAATTTATTTCGGTATTGTCCATAGTTTCACTTGGAATCCTGTCCGGATGATCGGATTCTCCGGCAGTCAGGTCCTTATTTTCTTGCATGTCATCCCCGTTTTCTTCAATTGCATCTATACCTTCAAACGGATTTTTAACAGCAACATCTATATCGGAACCATGTGCGGACGGATCTGTCAGTTCCTTATAGATTGAATAATAATTAGAGAAAAAAATAGCGAATATCAGTGTGGGAACAAGTATTATCAATGCTAACAAGCAGGTTTTAAGGTTTCCGGAAAGACTCTTCATATGATTTACTCCTCATCTAAAAGTTATATGATTTTATTATAACTCATATTAGATTATTCTTATCAAAATTCTTTTAAATTATAATAATTGATATGAAAGACAGTGTCAAGTGTTGCAAGGTGCAATCGGAACAGGCATAATTTACTATAACCCCTTTATTTTGACTTTAAAATTCGGCATGGTTGGGTATGATATAATATAGAGTATATAATATGAGTGAGGGCGGGACGGTGACCACTGAGGATATGGCCACCGGGGACTCTGAGTGGCCACAGGAACCTATCCCCGGTGACCATAATCGTCCGATAAGAGGGAGGTATAGTATGGATTCTGTTGCACTGGAGAAATATAATGATTGGTTAAACGGCTCTTATTTTGACGAAGCTACAAAACAGGAATTGTTGGAGATAAGAAATAACAAAAGGGAAATAGAAGACAGATTTTATAAAGAATTGGAATTCGGTACTGCGGGGCTCAGGGGGATTATAGGCGCAGGGACCAACAGAATGAACAAATATACGGTCAGAAAGACGGCACAGGGGTTGGCAAATTATATAAAAACAAAGGGGGAAAAAGCAAAAAAGCGTGGCGTTGTTATTGCATATGATTGCAGAAGAATGTCCAGGGAATTTGCGGAAGAATCCGCCCGCGTTTTTGCAGGTAACGGGATAAAGGCGTATCTTTTCGATAGTCTGAGATCTACTCCCGAGCTTTCCTTTGCCATAAGATATTTAAATTGCATTTCCGGAGTGGTAGTTACGGCGAGCCACAATCCTCCCGAATATAACGGATATAAGGTATATTGGGAAGACGGTGCACAGATAGCCACGGATAAGGCTGAAGCGATTACAGATTCAATAGCATCTATTGATAATTTTGAGAGTATAGAAGTATTGGATAAGGAAGAAGCAAAAAATAGAGGGCTTTTGGTATATTTAGATGAGCAAATAGATAATGCATATATAAAGGAAGTTAAAAAACAATCACTGAGGGGAGAAACGGTAAGGGCGGTGGCTGATGACTTCAGGGTAGTGCTCACACCCCTGCACGGAACGGGAAGTATACCTGTAAAAAGGGTGCTAAGGGAGATAGGATTTAAAAATGTTTTTGTTGTCCTCGAGCAGGAGATGCCGGACTCGGAATTCCCAACTGTAGAATGTCCGAATCCCGAAGATAAAAAGGCCTTTGAACTGGCCATAGAATTGGCTAAAGAGAAAGATGCACATTTAGTTATGGGCACAGATCCCGATTGTGACAGGGTGGGTGCTATAATAAAAGATAAAGATGATGAATATATAATACTTACGGGGAATCAAATCGGAGCCCTCCTGGTTAATTATATTTTGGAGGCATTACATGAAAAAGGCAGATTACCTCGGAATGGGGTGATAGTAAAAAGCATAGTGACATCCGAGATGGGGCCAAATATTGCCAAACATTACAATATTGAAACTGTAAATACCTTAACGGGGTTTAAATATATAGGTGAAAAGATAAAGCAGTTCGAAGAAACGGGTGAAAAGACCTTTTTGTTCGGATATGAGGAGAGTTTCGGCTATCTGGCAGGGACCCATGCCCGGGATAAGGACGCTGTCGTGGGTTCTATGCTGATATGTGAAATGGCGGCATATTATCATTCTATGGGAATGAATTTATATGATGCCTTGATGCATCTGTATAACAAGTACGGATATTTTTCGGAGGATCTGAAATCCATCACATTAGAAGGCAGGGATGGTCTGGAAAAAATGCAGAATATTATGGAATATTTCAGGATGAACACCTTGCAGGCCATAGGGGACAAGAAAGTTTTATACGTAGAAGACTACGAATTACAAAGAAGGATTTTTCTGCACAACAACGGCGGCATAGAAGAAATAAAATTGCCAAAGTCGAATGTAATCAAATTTATATTGGAAGATGAATGCTGGGTATGTTTGAGGCCCTCGGGAACCGAGCCGAAGCTTAAAATATATGGCGGTTTCAGGGGCGATACAATGGATGAAAGTAAGGAATTTTTGGCCACGACCATGGGTTGGATAGAAGGAAAAATTAAAGGGATTCAACTAGGGGAGTGAAGGGTATGGATAGGGTAACGTTTGATTATTCGGGTTCGCTTGATTTTATAGATGAGCGGGAAATAATTGCTATGCAGGAAAAGGTGAACCTGTGTCATAAAATGCTTCATGAAGGAACAGGGGAAGGTAGTGAGTTTTCCGGATGGGTGGATTTGCCTAACACGACACACGGGGACTGTCCCCTTGTGCACCTTAAATCTGCTGCGGAAAAAATAAGGGGCAATTGTGATATTTTTATAATATTGGGCATAGGCGGGTCTTATCTGGGGGCAAGGGCTGCCATAGAAATGCTCAATCATAATTTCTATAATGAACTACCAAAGGAAAAGCGCAACGGCCCTAAGATATATTTTGCAGGTCATAATGTCAGCTCTACTTATTTAAAAGAACTACTGGACATTATTGGGGATCAGGATATCTGTATAAACGTTATATCGAAATCGGGAACAACCACAGAGACGGCGATTGCGTTCAGGATATTCAGAAGATATATGGAGGAAAGATACGGCAAAAGTGAAGCAGCTCGGAGAATTTATGCGACTACTGATAAAAGCAGCGGTGCATTGAAAAAATTGGCAGACAAAGAGGGATACGAGACATTCGTGGTGCCGGATGATATCGGAGGAAGATATTCCGTGCTGACCCCTGTGGGACTGCTCCCCATGGCCGTAGCAGGGGTAGATATAGCAGAAGTTATGCAGGGTGCAAAAATGGCGGCGGATCACCTGTCGGACGATAACATCAACAATAATCCCGCTTATCAATATGCGGCCGTCAGAAATATATTGTATTCCATGGGAAAAACGACCGAGGTTATCGTAAATTATGAACCTAATTTATTTTATTTCGGGGAATGGTTCAAACAACTCTTCGGGGAATCTGAGGGCAAGGACGGGAAAGGTATATTTCCCGCGTCTTTGAATTTTACAACGGATCTGCATTCCATGGGTCAGTATATGCAGGACGGCAAGAGAAATATATTTGAAACTATATTAAATATAGAAAAGCCCAAGGAAGAAATCCTGATTTCGAGGGACGAAGATGATCTGGACGGACTGAATTATATCAGCGGAAAAACCTTGGATTTTGTAAACAAAAGTGCGATGAAGGGTACAATCGCTGCCCATATAGACGGTGGCGTGCCAAATCTCGTTATCAATATTCCTGAAATATCGCCTTATTATTTCGGATACCTGGTGTATTTTTTCGAAAAAGCCTGTGGCATGAGCGGATATTTGTTGGGTGTTAACCCGTTCAATCAGCCGGGGGTGGAGGCATACAAAAAGAACATGCTTCAACTGTTAGGTAAATAATCGGTTAGGATAATTTCGTCGGATTCTTCGCTGTGCTCAGAATTTGCACGTGTTACCCATACCGCAATAAACGAAAATATTATTCCTAAATATAGATCTTTCGTGGGTCAAACTCATTCTGTACGTCTCAGGATGACAGAAATGTAAAATTTTCACAGCAATGACAAAAAAAGTGGAATGGGGGACAAAATCATGAAAAAAAGAGCTAGTGGTATATTACTGCACATATCCTCTTTACCGGGTGACTACGGAATAGGCGACCTCGGGAAAGAGGCATATAATTTTGTGGATTTTTTGGCAAAAGCGAAACAGACTTACTGGCAGGTATTGCCCCTAGGGGTAACCGGTTTCGGGGACTCGCCCTATCAATGCTTTTCCGCCTTTGCGGGTAATCCCTATTTTATAGACCTGAATGATCTGATACAATTAGGTTATCTCACCGAAAGCAGGGTGCGGGAATTTGAATTGAGCAGGGATCCCGATAGGGTTGATTATGAATTATTATATAAAAATAAAATACAGATCTTGAGAATGGCATACGAAGTAGCCAAAACAGATATATGGGACGAATTAGAGCTGTTTTATAATAAAAACCGTCATTGGTTAAGGGATTTTTTACTTTTTATGAGTATAAAAACTGAATATAGCGGGATTTCGTGGTTAAAATGGGGTAAACATTATAAAGATTCAAGTTCAGATGCAGTTTCCGATTTTGAACGCCTCAATAAGGATGAAATCTATTTTTGGGTATTCACGCAATATTTCTTTTTTAATCAGTGGAAAAGATTGAAGCATTATGCGAACAAAAGAGGTATATATATTATAGGGGATTTATCTATGTACGTTTCGGAAGACAGTTCCGACGTTTGGGCAAATCCGCATTTATTTAATTTGGATGAATTTTATTGTCCTATTGCGGTTGCAGGCGTCCCGCCGGATGTATGTTCATGCGAAGGTCAACTTTGGGGAAACCCCGTATATGACTGGGATGTCATGGAAAAGCAGGGATACGGCTGGTGGATACAGAGAATAAAGATGTCTTTTGAACTCTATGATGTTTTGAGGATAGATCATTTCAGGGGATTTGAGGCTTACTGTGAAATAAAGTATGGCGCGAGGGATGCAACCTGCGGAGTATGGGTGAAAGGGCCCGGGATTAAACTGTTCAACAGGATAAAAGAGGAATTAGGGGACCTGAATATTATAGCGGAGGATTTAGGGTTTATAACCGAGGAAGTAGAACAACTTATGGAGGAAACCGGTTTTCCGGGTATGAAAGTCCTCCAATATGCTTTTGATTCCGAGGCGGATAGCTGTTATTTGCCTCATAACTACAACAAAAATTGTGTCGTCTATACAGGCACACACGATAATTCTACTATTTTGGGTTTTATAAAAGAAATGCCGCCAAAGGATTTCAACTTTGCGAAAGAATATCTGAAGTTAAATAAAGAGGAAGGCTTTAATTGGGGATTTATCAGGGGTGCTTGGGGTTCTGTGGCCTATCTGGCAATCGCACCCATGCAGGACTTTTTAGGTCTGGATGACAGTGCCAGAATGAACAAACCGTCCAGTGTCAACGGGAACTGGATTTGGAGGATGAATAAGTCCGACCTGACGGACGAACTTGCAGAAAAGATAAGGGAATTGACTTATATATACAGGAGGTGCTAACCTTGAAAGATATGGTCAATACTATGGAAAGGATTTCATTATCAACCTTTGGAAAAAGTCTATCGGGTTGTAATGATAAAGAGAGGTATATAATTGTATCGAAGGCTATTATGGAAGATATTATCCCCAAATGGATTACTTCTGAAAAGAAGTTTGAAGGAAAAAAGAGAGCATATTATCTTTCTGCGGAGTATCTGATGGGCAGGTCCCTTACCAATAATTTGATAAACATGAAGTGCAAATCCGAGGTGGAATCCGTTTTAAAAGACTTGGGCATCTGCTACAGCTGTATAGAAGAACAGGAAGAAGACGCAGGCTTGGGCAACGGCGGGTTGGGAAGATTGGGAGCCTGCTTCTTGGATTCGGCTTCCACATTAAACTACCCGTTGACAGGGTACGGAATCAGATATGAATTCGGGCTCTTTAAACAACTGTTCAAGGACGGTTTTCAGGTGGAGGTGGGAGACGACTGGCTGGAATACCCTGATCCGTGGTCTATAAGAAAACAGTCTGAAAGTGTCAGGGTGAGTTTTGCGGATGGGGATGTTTTGGCGGTTCCCTACGACACACCTGTTATCGGATACGGACAAAATACCATAAATACCCTGAGACTATGGAAGTCGGAGCCTCTCGAAAAATTTAATTTCAGAGCATTTGACAGTCAAAATTATAATCTGTCCGTTGAGGAAAAGAATAAGGCGGAAAATATAACTAAGGTATTATATCCGAATGACGCCTATAAAGAGGGCAAGGAGCTCAGATTAAAACAGCAATATTTCTTTGTTTCGGCATCTTTGCAGGATTTAATAAGAAAGCACAAGGCGAAATATGACACCCTGGATAATTTTGCACAGTTCCATGCGATTCAATTGAACGATACTCATCCTGCCGTGGCCATACCCGAGATGATGAGGATTTTGACCGAGGTAGAGGATATGGATTGGGATAAGGCATGGAATATAGTTACAAATGTGTTTGCATACACAAATCATACTCTGTTGGCTGAGGCCCTGGAGCAATGGTTTGTAGGATTTTATAGGGCACTTATACCTTCCGTATATAGGATTGTAGAGAGGATTGATTATCAGCTCATGGAGGAACTGAAGCCCGAGGAGCTATTAGGGTGTGAACTGGATTATTTTAAAATCATCAATCACGACCATATCAAAATGGCCTGGCTTGCCATCTACGGTTCAAAATCCGTAAACGGGGTATCGCGGTTGCACAGTGATATCTTGAAATACAGAGAATTAAATAATTGGTATAGACTGGATCCACAGAAATTTAACAATAAAACCAACGGTATAACCCAGAGAAGGTGGCTGTTAAAAGCTAATCCCGAGTTGTCAAGTCTTATTACGGAACTACTGGGTTCCGAGGATTGGATAACGGATTTGGAGAGACTGAAGGATTTGGAGAGGTTTGTCGATGACGAGGGAGTATTGAACAGATTTTTAGAGATCAAGCATATAAAGAAAGAACAATTGGCGGATTTTATGCTTAAAAAAGAGGGGATAAAGACAGACCCGAGTTCTATATTCGATATTCAGATCAAAAGGCTTCATGAGTACAAGAGGCAATTATTGAACGCTTTTCATATATTGGACTTATATTTCAGACTTAAGGAAAATCCGCAATTGGATATAACGCCGAGAACATTTATATTCGGGGCGAAATCCGCACCCGGATATGTACGGGCAAAAGGAATTATAAAATATATAAATGATATAGAACAGTTGGTAAACAGTGATCCCGAAGTTTGTGAAAAAATCAAGGTGGTGTTTGTGGAAAATTATAATGTATCTTACGCCGAAAGGTTGTTCCCTGCGGCGGATGTTTCGGAGCAAATTCCGACTGCAGGAAAAGAGGCATCCGGGACCGGCAACATGAAATTCATGTTAAACGGTGCTCCCACTATAGGAACCTATGACGGTGCAAATATAGAGATAGTAAAGGAAGCGGGGGCGGAAAATAACTTTATATTCGGGCTCAGGGTTGAAGATATCGAAAAACTCGGTCTGAATTATAATCCCCGACATGAGTACGAAACTGTGGTTGGTCTGAAAAGGGTGGTTGATACTCTGGTGGACGGAACATTCAGCGATGCCGGCACGGGGGTGTATAGAGAAATCTATGATTCTCTTCTAAATGGAACAGATTGGCACAGGCCTGATATTTTCTATGTGTTAAAGGATTTTGAAAGTTACAGGGACGCACAGCAAGATATAAACGATGCTTTTAAAGACAGAATGGGATGGGCTAAAAAATGCTGGATGAACCTGTCCAATGCCGGAAAATTCAGTTCCGACAGGACCATAGAGCAGTATGCCGAAGAGATTTGGAATATAGAAAAGGCGTAAAGTAAGACACAAGGGGACTACCCCCTTGTGCTTTTTTACTGATATTTTTCCGAATACCTGTGTTGTTTATCTAAAAATTGGGTATACATGTTGTGTGAGGAGGCAACATTATGAAATGCACATACTTTTATTGGGAAAACGGTGAAATAGATTCTTATCTATTTCATGAGGGAACATCCTACAAAAGCTATGAATTTCTGGGGGCCCATCCTGTGGGGGGGCAAGGAGACAGGTCCCTTGCCCCATCCGTCTCGGCGTCCCTCCAAGATGGGACGCGGGACCTATCTCTATGTCCCCTTCAAGATGGGACAAGGGACTTATCCCTAAATTCTTCAGATGAGTCGCAAAACCACTTCACGGACGGAACACGGAATCTCCCCTCGGATGGGGCGCAGGACTTATCCTCGCGTCTCTTCCCGTGTTCCCCCGGGGAAGCGGTGAGATTTATAGTATGGGCACCAAGGGCCAAAGAGGTATACCTTATAGGTGACTTCAATAATTGGCATGAGACCAATCTGCCTCTCAAAAGGGTCGGGGAATCCGGGCTATGGAATATTTGTGTACAAGGTGTAAAACAGTTTGATTCATACAAATACAGAATAATTTCCTATAACGGGGAAGTCAGGATTAAAGCGGACCCTTATGCATTTCATGCGGAGACAAGGCCTAAGACTGCATCAAAGTATTATGATTTAAGGGGTTTCGAGTGGGAGGACGAGTCCTGGACAAAGAACAGGCAGAAGGCCTTCGGCTATAATAAACCGATGTCTATATATGAAGTAAATTTATCTTCATGGAAAAGGAAGGCGGATAATTCGATATATTCTTATACAGATCTGGCCAAAGAACTGGTCAGATATGTAAAAACCATGGGATTTACCCATGTGGAAATCATGCCTGTCATGGAACATCCCTACGACGGTTCTTGGGGATATCAACAGACAGGGTATTTTGTGCCGACCAGCAGATTCGGAACACCTAAGGATTTTATGTATTTGGTAAATCAGTTTCACAAGAACGGGATCGGAGTGATACTGGATTGGGTTCCTTTCCATTTTTGCAAGGATGATCATGGTTTAATCAGATTTGACGGGACAGAATGCTTTGAATCTTCCAATAAAACCTTGGCGGAAAACAATGTTTGGGGGACATTGAATTTTGATTACAGCAAACCGGAAGTGATAAGTTTTTTGATCTCGAATGCGGTATATTGGCATGATTATTATCATATAGATGGACTTAGAATAGATGCCATCGCCTATATGCTCTATCTGAACCATGCAGGAAAAGATATAAGAAACGAATATGGGGGCTACGAAAATACACAGGCTGTAGATTTTTTAAAAAGGCTAAATACGGTGCTGTTGCAATACTTTCCGTATACTAAAATCATAGCGGAAGACAGTACCAGTTGGCCGGGGGTTACGGCACCCCTAAAAGACGGGGGTTTGGGATTTAAATATAAATGGAATATGGGATGGATGAACGATACTCTGGAGTATATGGAAACGGATCCGCTCTTCAGAAAAGGCAATCAGAGGGCATTGACCTTCGGAATTACTTATTGTTTTTCTGAAAAATACATATTAGCTCTGAGTCACGATGAGGTGGTACATGGTAAAAAGAGTCTGCTGAACAAAATGCCCGGCTCTTATGATGAAAAATTTGCAGGTCTCAGGCTTTTGTATCTGTATATGTACACCTATCCGGGCAAAAAACTCTTATTCATGGGTGGGGAATTCGGACAGTTTATAGAGTGGGACGAAAAGAAGGGACTGGACTGGCACCTTTTAGACTATGAAAAACATAATAAATTGAGAAGATTTGTGAAGGATTTGAATGAATTTTATAAAAAGGAAACCTGTCTGTATGAATCGGATGACACATATGACGGATTTGAATGGGTGGAGCATACAAATCACCAAGAAAGCATCATAGTATTTGAGAGAATAGATAATTCAGGGGAAAAAATAACAGCTGCCTTTAACTTTACACCTGTGAGGAGGAACAGTTATCCTGTCGGAGTGGATTACTTAGGTACCTATAGAACAATATTGAACACAGATCAAGCCAAATACGGCGGGAACCTTCCGAGAAGGAAGCATTATAAATCCAAGAACGAACCTGTCCACGGCAGAAAGTATTCCTTAAGGATCGATTTGCCGCCATTAGGGGGAATCATATTAAAAAAGAGGTAGGATTTTCGGTATTCCCGGGAAAGGGGTGAATTCCTATGATAAAAAGCAATAATGTAGTGGCTATGCTCTTGGCCGGAGGCCAAGGTTCCAGATTGAAATTGCTGACACAAGAAATAGCTAAGCCTGCGGTATGTTTCGGGGGGAAATACAGGATTATAGATTTTACCTTGAGCAATGCTACTAATTCCGGTATTGGCAATATCGGCATACTTACTCAATACAAGCCTTTTGAATTGAATGCCCATATAGGAATAGGAGAATGTTGGGATTTTGATAGAATTACAGGCGGGCTCAGGATATTGCCGCCCTTTATGCGCGGAACGAAGGGGGACTGGTATACGGGTACCGCAAATGCCATATACCAAAATATAGAATATATAGATAGTTTGGATGCAAAATACGTTCTTGTCTTATCCGCGGATCATATATATAAAATGGATTATAGAAAACTGTTAAAATATCATATGGAGAAAGATGCGGACGTGACCATAGCCACCATCGAGGTGCCTTGGAGGGAAGCCTATAAGTTCGGTATTTTAAATGTAGATTCCGATAATAAGATAGTGGAATTCGATGAGAAACCGAAGAACCCCAGAAACAACATGGCTTCCATGGGCATATATATATTTAACTGGGATATACTCAAATATTATCTCAAAAAAGATGATAAAAACAGAAGGTCTGAGCATGACTTCGGTAAAAACGTGCTTCCTATGATGTTGAACGAAGGAAATAAGATGTATGCATGGGTATTTAAAGGTTATTGGAAAGATGTGGGTACAATACGGAGTTATTGGGAAGCAAACATGGACCTGCTGGATAAAAACAGCGGTCTCAATTTATATGATAAAGACTGGAGGATATATACGAGGACAAAACATTTGCCGCCTCAGTATATCGGTAAGAACAGTGTGGTGAGGGACAGTCTGATAAATGAGGGGTGCACAATAGAAGGTGAAGTAAACAACAGTGTTGTTTTCTCCGGGGCAACTGTAGAAGAGGGCGCCGTAGTCAACGGCAGTATAATATTCAGCAACGCCGTTATTAAAAAGGGTACTGTGCTGAACAAGGCCATAGTGTTAGAAAATACAATAGTACAGCCCAATAAAAGGATATGTAAGGAATACGAGGATGATATCTGTTTGATTGAACAAGGTTCTGTCAGCATAGAACAGGAGGAAGCGTTATATGCTTGAGGAATGTTTGGGTGTTATAAGTTTCGAAGATATAGGGAATGAATTCGGGGTATTATGCAGGAACAAACCCGTCTATATGTTGCCTTTTGCCGGAAGGTACAGACTAGTGGATTTTACCCTTTCAAATATGATAAATCACGGTTTACATACGATTGCAGTATTTACCGGCAGCAAAATACGGTCTATTTTAAATCATTTGGGCGATGGCAAACCCTGGGATTTGAACAGGAAGACAAGAGGGTTATCTATATTTCCGCCCCTGTTTGACGATGTGAAGAGACGATCTTGTGATATATATCAGTATCATACAACTGAGGAATTTTTTGTAGGTTCTAAAGCAAAGTACGTGTTTATTGCTAATCCGAATATTTTATCGAAGGTGAACCTGACTGAGGTTTTTGAATATTTCCTGGATACAGGGGCGGACATCACTGTCGTATATAAAAAACAAAATAATGGCAAAGATGAATATATAAATGCCGATACTTTGATAATAGATGACAGCGGAAGGTTTGTCAACATCGGTATCAATCTGGGTTCCAAGCCTGTGTTTAATCTGTTTATGCATATGATCCTTATAAAAAAAGAGGTATTTTTGGAGATAATCAGAGCGGGGATGGAAACAGGGGAGAATATTTATTTTAAACAAGCGGTGGCGAATTATAAAAACATGTATAATATCAATAGCTACGAATTTAAGGGGCATGTAGAATATATCAGAGGAATCAAATCTTATTATAATGCAAATATGAATTTGTTGAATAAGGAAATATTTAACGAATTGTTTCTGGAGGGCGGGACGGTACTTACAAGATCCGAGGACGAGCCGTCTACATTTTATGACACAAAATCAAGGGTGAGAAATTCCTTGATAGCAAACGGTTGTATAATAGAGGGGAGAGTAGAGAATTCTATCCTGTTCAGAGAGGTCAAAATAGGAAAAGACGCGGAAGTCAAAAATTCTATTTTGATGCAGGGAGCTGTTATCAAAGAAAACGCTGTACTCATAAACACAATATTAGAAAAATATGTTACAGTGGAAGAGGGGATAAATATAATAGGTATTGAAGGCAATCCATACACAGTATAGCAATGCGGCAAGGGGACGCTTAATGCGGCAAGGGGACGCTTTGTTTGCCACATAAATGCCCTTGCGGGAAGAAAATGTATTAGGAGTGATTTTAATAAATATACTATACGTAACTTCAGAGGCTTTTCCATTCGTAAAAGTTGGAGGGTTAGGGGATGTAGCAGGCTCACTGCCTCTGGCGATAAAAAAACACGGATATGATATCAGGGTAGTTTTACCTCTCTATTATCATATAAAAGAACAACATATGAAGGATATGGAGAAAATTGCGCAGTTTAACATTCATCTCGGTTGGAGGGAGCAATATGTGGGTGTTTTCCAACTAAGGCACAAGGATGTGACCTTTTATTTTGTAGACAACGAATATTATTTCAGAAGAAACAATATTTACGGTGAATTTGACGACGGAGAAAGATTCGCTTATTTTTCCAAGGCCGTAACCGTGCTTTCCAAGGCAATAAATTTCAAACCCGATATAATACATACAAATGACTGGCATACAGCTCTGATCAATTTATATGTGAAGGATTTCAGAACAGGTGACAGCTATTATAACGATATAAAAACCATATTTACCATACACAATATAAAATATCAAGGTGTATATGATGCCTGGATGCTTTCCGATGTTCTGGGGTTGCATTTCGAGAAATATTTTAACGAGGACGGTATCAAATTTTATGACGGAATAAATTATATGAAAGCAGGTATAGTTTACTGTGATATATTGACCACGGTGTCAAAGACATATGCGGAGGAGATAAAGTATCAGTTCTTCGGTGAAAACTTGGAGGGCATAATCAGAAAAGAGGAACATAAGTTAAGGGGAATAGTAAACGGGATAGATTATAACGTCTATAACCCGCAGGATGACAGGCACATTGAATATAATTATAATTTTAATAACCTGAACAATAAATATAAAAACAAAGAAGTAATACAAAAACGTTACGGGTTGGATGTAAAGAACGATTTTCCTCTTTTAGCCATGGTGACGAGGATAGTACCCCTGAAAGGTATAGACTTGTTAGAGCATATTTTGAATGAACTGTTGGTGTGCGATGTTCAATTGATAATGTTGGGTACAGGTGACAAGGAATATGAGGACCTGTTTAAGTATTATGAGTATTACCATCCAAACAAGGTAGCTGCCAGAATTTACTTCAGTGAGGAAGAGTCACATAAAATTTACGCAGGAGCGGATATGCTTCTGATGCCGTCCATGGCGGAACCCTGCGGAATATCCCAGTTGATAGCGCTCAGGTACGGGACTATTCCAATCGTAAGGGAGACGGGGGGGTTGAAGGATACGGTTATTCCCTACAACAAATTTACGGGAGAGGGCAACGGTTTCAGTTTCAAAAATTATAACGCTCATGAGTTGTTATTTACTATAAAAGATGCTATAAATATATATAGGAACGATAAAAAGACCTGGGAGGGTTTGATTTCCTGTGCTATGAAGTCAAAACATGACTGGGAGGCATCCTCCCTGGAATATATGGAACTTTATAACAGATTGCATGAGGTGAAATATGTATAAGGGCATCGATAATTTGGGGATTACCTATTCACCCGCAGAAACTAAATTTAGGGTGTGGGCACCCGAAAGAAAAAAGATAGAGGTTTTGCTATACGAGGATTGGAAGGGAGAAAACAAAGAAGTATTTGAGATGGACAAGTTGGATGACGGCGTTCATCAGTGTACAATAAAGGGGGACCTAAACGGAAAATATTATACCTATCTGGTAGAAACATTATATGAAGTTACAGATCCTTATTCTGTAGCTTCTTCTTTGGATAGCAAGAGAAGTGCGATTATAGATTTAGAAGAAACCAACCCTGAGGGGTGGGGGGCTCATAAGATACCGCCTAGAATATGGAAATGTGAGGAGATAATATACGAACTCCATATCAAAGATTTTACAGTTCATCCCAGCAGTGGTGTCAAGCACAGAGGAAAATATTTGGGGTTGTGCGAGGAGGGCACGAGTTACAATGGGTTGTCTACCGGGATAGACCATTTGAAGGAACTGGGGATCACCTGTGTACACCTGATGCCTGTATTTGACTTTTTTACGGTCATAGAAGACAGAAAATGTTTTTATTGCGAGTATAACTATAATTGGGGATACGATCCGGAGCTGTACAACGTACCCGAAGGCTCTTATGCAACGGACCCCGAGGATCCCAAAAACAGAATACTGGAACTGAAGACATTGATAATGAAATTGCATGAAGCCAATATTAAGGTGATAATGGATGTGGTGTATAACCACACTTATTTGGCTGAAAATTCCAACTTCAATATTTTATATCCGGGATATTATTACAGATTAAATGAAGATGGGAGTTTTTCCAACGGTTCGGGCTGTGGCAATGAGTTAGCTACGGAAAAACCCATGGTCAGAAAGTTTATTTTAGATTCTGTAAAGTTTTGGCTGGAAGAATATAAGATGGACGGGTTCAGATTTGATTTGATGGCACTTATAGATAAGGATACTATGAAAGAAATTGTGGCATATCTCAAGGGCGCTAAAAGAGATGTAATAATATACGGCGAGCCCTGGGCAGCGGGGCCCACGGTATTGCCACACGATAAGATGAGCATAAAGGGCATACAGGATGAGTTGGACATCGCTATATTCAACGGTGATTACAGGGATGCCGTAAAAGGTGACAGCGACGGATATATCAGGGGTTTCAGTCAAGGAAATATGAAGCATAAAATTGACGTGGAAACCGGAATCATTGCACGATTTTATGAATTTCCGCACAGGTCCATAAATTATATAAACTCCCATGATAATTTAATATTATATGACAAGATGAAAAAGGTATTTGGATCCGGGTCGGAGGGCGAAATTGTGATGTACAATAAATTTGCACTGAGCATCTTATTTACTTCCCAAGGTGTGCCCTTTATACATGCGGGCAATGAATTTCTGAGGACCAAATACATGCATAAAAATAGTTACAACTCCCCGGTTTCCGTCAATCAGATAGATTGGAGTCTGAAGGACAGAAATCTCAATTTCTATAATTATGTCAAAGATCTGATTAAGATCAGAAAAACCTATAAAGAATTTACTATGGTCAATCCTGCGGAAATCGGAAGAAAAATTAAATTTTTAGATATGGGGTTGCAATCCAATCTGATAGTCTATACAATCAACAGAAAAATTACCTGCGAAAGCCTGCTTGTAATTCATAACGGTAACGACAGTGAGGTTACAATACAAATTTCCAATCTCATATCACACATGAGATATTGGTACAATATTAAACCGGAAAGTATAACTTTAACCGAAATATTCAATAATGACGGCATCGTTCAGCACAGACATGATTTAACCGATCCCAATGAAATATATATACAAAGATTCAGCACTTATATATATGAAATAGCCGTATACGGAGACGGCTACTGCATAATTTAACACGAATTTAACACGGGGGCGGTTCTATTGTTAATTTTGGATGGCAAGGAGACGTATTGTTTGCCATTAAGACGATATCATTTTTTATTTTCAGAAAACCTATTGACAAACATACTGCAATGGTCTAACATTTTAAATTAATAGAACATTTTAAAACCAAATGCGTTGATGAGAAATAGTAAGGGTATATATTCTTTTACAGAGAGTTCCCGTCCGGTGAGAGGGGCATTAGGAGATACCTTGAACACACCTCTGAGCTATGCACCGAAACCTTATAGGAAGTAGACTGCATCGGAAAATTTGCACCCGTTACAGTGCTAGAGTATAACCAAGAATCTATTCTTGGCGTACTTGAAGAGGTCGGCACTGTGAGGTGTTGATAAAAAGAGGTGGGAACACGTGAGTATAACTCTCGTCCTCTAGTTTGCATACTAGAAGGCGGGAGTTAATTTATTTTAAAGGAGGTAACTGATGAAACTGCGAAAAGTGCTGTTGCCCGAAGGGGTACAGGATTTGCTTATAGATGATTGCATCTACAGACGGCAGATAGAAGACAAATTTATGGAGAATTTCAAACAGTCGGGATATATGGAAGTCAGTAGTCCGGCCTTAGAGTATTATGACCTTTTTTCCAGGGATTATTTGGCAAATAACGGTGATAACACATTCAAACTTATAGATACCGACGGCAAAATCCTGGTATTGCGCCCGGACTGCACAGTTCCCATAGTTAGGATACTTTCTACCAAAATGAAGGATTTCGTATTTCCGTTAAGGCTATGCTATGTGCAGGATGTATTTCGTATAGACGAGGAACAGGCGGGCAAAAAGAGGGAATTCAGACAGGCAGGGGTGGAACTGTTCGGGATAGATTCATATAAAGCGGATGTAGAGGTAATCATTATAGCCATAGAAAGCCTGAAACATCTCGGATTGGAAAATTTTCAAATCGATATAGGACAGACAAAATTACTGAGGGGAATTCTGGAAACCATGGGAGTAGAAGAAGAAATAAAACAATTGATTGTTCAGAATATGGAGGATAAAAATCTCGTGGCATTGAACAATTTGATAGAACAATTATCCATAGAAGAGGACATAAAGTCTACGTTAAAACAATTGCCAAAACTGTTCGGTGACCCTGAAGAGGTGCTGGGTGAGATAAACAGTCTTCCGTTGACACCTTCTATGAAAGAGGCAGTAGAGGAATTGGAGATGATCTGTAAGAAAGTCGAGGAATATGGACTGAGGGAATATATAAAATTAGACCTTGGAATGATCACCACTTTAAAATATTATAGCGGGGTAATTTTTAAAGGTTTTACCAAAGATTTAGGGAAAGTATTACTGAGTGGAGGTCGTTATGATGAGCTCCTAAGAGATTTTGATATGGATATACCTGCCACCGGTTTTGCATTTTCGGTGAACAAGGTTACAAAGGCGTTAAAAATACAGCGGAATTTAGAAGTGCAGGACAAAAAACATATACTCCTGTTAGAAGACGAAAATTCCGGGGCAACCTCAGATGTATTGAATGCATTAAGACAAAAAGGTTATATAGCGGAAGTAAATCTTTTGGAGAACAAAAAAGATTTAAAGGAATATATAAAACGAAGAAAGATAGATGAAATAATAAAGGTAGATGAGAACGCTAATATAAACACGGTTGGCGACCTGGAGGGGATATAATGCAGAAGGTAAAAATAGCTGTGACAAAGGGAAGGCTGCTCAAACACACCATTGAATTGTTAGAGAGAGCAGGAATAGATTGCCGCCCGTTGAAAGAGGATAATAGGAAATTGGTATTTTTATTGCCCGATTATAATATAGAAATTATTTTGCTGAAGGCGGCAGATGTCCCTACTTATGTAGAACATGGGGTAGTAGATATGGGAATTGCGGGAAAGGACGTTTTGTTGGAACAAGAAAAACAACTATATGAGGTAGTAGATTTGAAATTCGGTAAATGCAGGTTTGCCGTGGCAGGCATACCTTCTATGAAGGATGGGAAAAAGCATCTGGTTGTGGCTACAAAGTATCCGAATGTTGCTAAAAGATATTTTGCGCAGAAAGGACAATCCGTGGAAATTATAAAACAGGAAGGCTCTGTGGAATTGGCCCCTCTAATGGGATTATCCGATGTGATCGTAGATATTGTAGAAACGGGCAAGACTTTGAAGGAGAATGGTTTAGTGGTGTTGGAAGAGATAGCTGATATCAGTGCCCGTTTAATTTTAAATGAGGTCAGCTATAAAACCAAGAAGAAAGAGATAACCGCTATTATTGATCTGATCGAAAAAGCAGTGGGTAGTTAAATATCTTGTTGCCGACATGTTTGTGCCGGGCCGGATTCAGGATTGAAGAGGTAGCAGGTGACTAGGCTTCCCGCTATTGATATGTTTGATTGTTGGGCAGGATCCGGGGCCGAAAAGGTGGTGGGCAGTTAGGCTTCTTGCAGACATATTTGATTGCCGGGCAAGATACAGGGTCGAAAAGGCAGTGGGCAATTAAGGATCAATTGATTGGAAGATATATAAGAGCGGATGCTTTTGTCTGTTTGGAAAGGAGGTAACAGCAGTTGCTGAATATATGTACAATTTTAGACAAACATATAGAAATTAACAGACAGCATATACAAATTTCGATATACTGACATCAGAGGTGAAATATATGGAAAAAAAGAACTAACAAAAGAAAAGAGTGAGAATAGTGAAAATAACAACTAAAGCTATTCTGATCAATGTAAGCGGAGAACATAAAAATATTATAGATAACATGATGACAGTATTTTGCACGGCAATAAGATACTCCTTTAAGAGACTGCTTGAAGGTAAAAAAATTGGGGATTTAGAAAAAGAAGTAGCAAAAAAATACAAC
>JAAYPJ010000077.1 GCA_012519835.1 Clostridiales bacterium
AAATTGCGCGCTGTCTGAGCGTAGCGAGTTCGCGAATTTCAGGTTTTTTATTTGAAGGGAGCTGTTGGAGCCATCAAAATTTCAAACCGCGATGAGAGTGTAATATACAGATATTTTAAATATACGATGTGACGCATAATTAGACTAGTGTGTCATCCTACCAAATCCATCCATTAATACCAGCCCCTTAGCTTCATTGCCTCCGCAATCTTTTTAATAGATATCATATAGGCAGCCATCCTCATTGTTGTATTATGCTTCTCTTTAAGATCCCAAATTTCATTGAAAGCCTTTTTCATCATCGCTTCTTGTTTTTGCTGTATTTCATCAAACGTCCAAGAATATCTCTGTAGATTTTGCACCCATTCAAAATATGATACCGTTACCCCTCCACAGTTAGCGAGTAAATCCGGCAGGACTATAGTTCCTTTCCTATTCATTATCTCATCCGCCTCGGGGGTGGTAGGACCATTGGCCCCTTCGCAGACGATTTTGGCTTTAATTCTATCGGCATTTGTGGATACTATAGCATTCTCCAGGGCACACGGTAACAGGATATCAGCATCAAAGGTAATAATTTCATCTCTCGGAAATTCACCTTCAATATCCGCAAACCCCTTTATACATTTATGTTCCTTTACATATTCAGCCAACGCACCTGCGTCAAGCCCATTGCTGTTATAAATTCCGGTCGAATGATCTGCGACGGCTACCAATTTAGCGCCAAATTGGGTGATATACTTGCCTGTAAAAGAGCCCACATTTCCAAAACCTTGCAGGGCAACCTTAGCATTTTTAATATCAAGGTTTATTTTCTTCGCAGCTTCCCTGGCCATGATAGCAACACCATATCCCGTAGCCTCTGTTCTGGCCAAGGAACCGTAAAATTCCACCGGTTTACCCGTATACGTTCCCGGTGCAAAATCTCCGGTTGTTTTTTGATGTTCATCTATCATCCATGCCATAACCTGTCCGTTTGTACCTATATCCGGAGCGGGGATATCTACCTTTTCCCCAATGATAGAGGCGATAGCCCTTGCATAACCTCTTGACAATCTTTCCAGTTCACCTTCCGACAACTCAAGGGGGTCAGCCACTATTCCACCTTTACCCCCGCCATAAGGCACACCTACAACCCCACATTTAAACGTCATCCATGTAGAAAGCGCCTTAACTTCATCCATATGTACTCCCGGGTGAATCCTGATACCACCCTTAAAGGGCCCGATAACATCATTATGTTGCGCCCTATATCCTAAAAAAGTTTTGATACTCCCATCATCCATTTTTACGGGGATTGTAACTTCGAGTGTTCTCATCGGATTTTTGAGCATTTCAAATACAGCCGGATCCGTTCCAAGCTTATCACATGCCATTTTTACCTGTTGCTGGACAATCTCCAAAGGATTCAATGTTTTTTCAGCCACTGGATTACCCCCTCAAAAATTTTTACATATTCCTTTATTATTCAGGCTTATTATACATTTTTAAAAGTATATCATAATTATTTTGTCGCTGCAAATAGAAAAACAAATCGAGTTTTTCGATAAAAACATTCAGGAAACCGGGTCAATTTATAATCAGCCCTTTTACATTTAAATTTACAGCCAACACGTTAAAGGACGTCATCTGCTCAATCTCGGACTTGACCTGTTCCTGCAGCCTTTCACCTAAGGGTCCGATGGGATTGCCGTATACAATACGCACATCCATCTCTATGATAAGTCCGCGGTCGGTATTCACAATACTGATGTTGCTAATTTTGAAAATCCCTATAGTTTTGTTGGCTGCATAATATACCAAATCTTCTATAACCCTGTTAGAAATAAAATATTTGCCCATATAGCTGAATGTCGGTCTGACCACGGAACGTTCCTCTTCATCTGTACTGTCTTCCTTGCCGAAACTTCTGAATATTTTTAACGGATTTAAAAAATATCCTGAAAAATCTTTTTTTATTTCAAAAGTCGGGACAGGTATTATGTGTTTCCCTTCTTTTATCCGATATTTTTTTGCCAATCTGATTTCTTCTCCAGTAGATATATCTTCTATAAAAATCCATTCCTTGATTTCGCCCAGTCCTAAAGCATCCGCTATTCTTTCTACCATTTTAATAGAGGTACCCAAAACAAGCAGTTTTTCCGGATTATCCTCTTCTAAAATTTGTTTAACCCTTGTCCTGTGATTTTCATCAAGAAAAATCGCCCTTTTGATAGCACTCATAGATGAGCTTTCCCTTTTTGCCGAGCTTCCGCCCAGCACCCTGTTTCCTTTTATCAACAATCCGTCATCTATTATATGTTCAATATTTTTTTGTTTTGCTATATTAATAGCTTGAAAACTCTTTCCGGTGCCACTGGAACCTATAAGTGCAAACACTTCCATCATATCGACCCCCTGATAGACTGATAGCAAAAAATTCTGCTTTAATGGAACTATGGTGATAACCATTATATATAACGAACTTTTCCATAAAGATTGTGTCTTCTTATTGATTATTATCTTTTTATATTGCTATAATACAAATAGTTCCAATCATACTATACATACTTCATAAATATAATATATACATAGAAAGGTGGTGAATGTCTCGGTTTTAGAAGGTTTAATTATTTTGTTTAATGCGACCTTGAAAACCGGACAATATAACAATGGCCTATGTAATTACTGATGACTGTATTGCTTGCGGTGCTTGCGAGGCGGAATGTCCGACAGATTCCATTACAGCCGGAGACCCGATTTATGTAATCAACCCGGAAACCTGCATTGATTGTGGAGCATGTGCTAACGTATGTCCAGTGGATGCCCCGAAACCGGAATAAATTTAACAAAAAAGTAGGATTTATCCTACTTTTTTTATTTATTTAACATCTCCAATTTTACAAGAAATTTCAGTATGGCTTTTTCTTCATTAAAGGTAAAATCGTCAAGCAACGTAAACAATATTTCCTTTTCCTTATTTATGGCCTCCGCAAAAAACGATTTTCCTTTATCGGTTAACTCCAAAATATAAGCCCTTCTATCATCTTCACATCTGGTTTTGCTTATATATCCTTTCGATATCAAACGATTTATTATTGTTTTAAAAGTGTTTCTATCTATATTTAAAGCATTCATAACCTCGAACATCTTTTTTTTATGTTCATTCCCCAACAATTTTAAGATCAAGAGATCGGTAATCGATAGACGACAGTTTTTATTGTCGATGCCTTTTTTATCCAGGATAACAATGTTAGTAACAAATCTCTGTAAATATTCATATATTTGGACATAATAATTTCTCATATGATCACTCTCAACCGCTCAATAATTCTTTTTCATTTAATAAATAGGATAATGTGAGCAAACTCTCACTGAGATTTACATTTTCCACTATAATACCCTCCGCTACATTTAAATCGGCGGGTGCAAAGTTCCAGATACCCCTGACATTTTTCTTGTTAAGTTTGTCCGTTATTTCTTGCGCAAAGTCCTTTGGAGCACAAACAATAGCTATATCTACACCATGTTCTGAAATAAACTCATCTAATTTATCCATGTTAAGAACCGGAATACCCTTAATTTTCATGCCGATCAACCGCGGGTCAATATCAAACAGCGCTAATAGCTCAAAACCCAACTTTCCAAAACCGGTATAATTTGCAATTGCCTGTCCCAGGTTGCCGGCCCCTATGATAATTATGTTATAATTTTTATTTAAACCCAGTATCCTGCTGATTTCTTTATACAATTCTTCAACATTATAGCCATATCCCTGCTGCCCGAAACCCCCAAAACAGTTCAAGTCCTGGCGGATTTGTGATGCTGTAAAACCGATTAATTT
The DNA here is from genome assembly GCA_012519835.1 of Clostridiales bacterium. GTDB lineage: Bacteria > Bacillota > Clostridia > Peptostreptococcales > Natronincolaceae > JAAZJW01. The sequence goes on from JAAYPJ010000077.1 coordinate 3,824, forward strand.
ACCCAACTCTTTTGAAGAAATCCTGTAGACTTCCTTGTCCAACAGATCCTTTAAATATCTGTGGTATTTTGGCAGTCTTCTGACCACAGCTATTGAAATGTTTGAAAGATTTTTACCGCCCATATGTATCCCCCTCCCGATTACTAATATACCATAAATTATTCCGAATATGTTACCTTTTCACAAAAATAAGAGCCCTGTGTTTATAGGTACCCCTCAAATCAAAATAAAATTCAAATATTATATTTAAACAAAAAACTGTTAAATATGTGGTCTATTTATGTTTATATGTGCATATAATGTCAGCAGGGCAGGTCTGTCGTGTTTATCCACATATATTCCACAGTGTCCACAGAGTTATCCACATTGACTTTATGGATTCTACCACCATTTAACGCCCTTGCACATTATCCACAGTTTTTTATATCTACAGTATGAATATAATAACAACATTGTAAATGTACTAATAATATACAATTCCCACCTTTCGTTTTTATAAACAAAAAGTGGGAATCCTAAATCGTTGGATTAAATAAATCGAAAAACAAATTTTCAAACATATAAATATGTATTCAAGCCATCACAACCCGGTACCCTTATGTATCTGAATTATCATAATCGGACATTTTTAATTCATCTTCCAGTTTTATAATAATGCTGTCCCTTTTTTCAATTTCCTTCAAGGCAGCATCTATCACCCCATGCAGATGATCGATAATATCCAACAGATCCAACTTATCCGTTCGCATGTCAATTTTCCTTATCCAAGATAACACTTCCACATCTATCCCCCCATAACATAATTATTATTTCTTTTCAACATTATATCACAGGGCTTTTTGGTATTACATAAACAATGTTATGTAATACTGTAACATTATGGAAAGCTAATAATTATCCCCCATCTTGAGGTTTGATATAGCATTCAAATCCAGGGATGATCTCAGTCCCCTTATGTAGTTATAATATGCAAGGCATCCTATCATCGCCGCATTGTCGGTACAGAGATGCAAGGGGGGATATTTCAGATCTATATTGTTTTTTTCACATTCTGTTCGCAATTGCTCTCTCAAACTGCTGTTTGCCGCTACCCCGCCTGCCAGCACAACACGATTGGCCCCTTTTTCCAATGCACATTTAATAGTTTTCTCTATCAATATATCCACTATGGCCTTCTGAAAACCGGCCGCAACATCTGCTGTTGAAATGTCCAGACCCTTCATTTTTTGGGTGTTCAGATAATTCAATACTGCCGATTTCAGACCGCTAAAACTGAAATCATAGCTTCCTTCTTCAAGATAAGCCTTAGGAAATACAATCGCATCAGGGTTGCCTTCCTTAGCGATTCTATCTATTTGAGGACCGCCGGGATATCCTAGCCCCAAGGCACGTGCAATTTTATCAAAGGCCTCCCCCGCCGCATCGTCCCTGGTTCTGCCTAAAACTTCATACTTACCATAGTCCTCCATATATACCAGATGAGTATGGCCGCCGGAAACAACCAGACTGATGAAAGGCGGCCCTAACTGTTTGTGTTCAATAAAGTTGGCATAAATATGGCCTTCTATATGGTTGACGCCGTTTAGCGGGATCTCCCTTGCAAAGGCTATAGCCTTTGCGGCGGATAATCCGACCAATAAGGCCCCCACCAACCCGGGCCCGTGCGTGACCCCGACATGGGTCAAATCGGCAAATGAAACATCGGCCACTGTCAATGCTTCTTCTATCACATCGTTAATGTTTTCGATATGCCTTCTTGAAGCCACCTCCGGGACTACACCGCCGAATTTTTTATGTTGTTCTATCTGAGAATTTATTATATTGGACAAAACCTCTCTCCCGTTTTTTAAAATACTTGCTGAGGTTTCGTCACAACTTGTCTCTATTGCCAGGGTTATTATATCTTCTTGTTTAAAATTTGTTATCATTTTTATAAGCTCCTTTATTGTGACGGTGTGTCAGGGGGACGGGGGTTTTGACACACCGTCCCCCTGATACACTGTCACATGGTCTTCCACATAATAATGGCATCTTCCCTATTGTCCAAGTAATATTCCGGTCTGACGCCGCAAGGCACAAACCCGAATTTTCTGTAAAGTTTCTGGGCCCTTATGTTCGAACGTCTAACCTCCAGAGTCATTCCATATATATTAGTCCCCGATACCTCCGCTATCAAAGCCCCTATCAGTTTCGTGCCTATGCCCCTTCCGCGATATTCAGGATGTACCGCTATATTGGTGATATGGGCTTCATCCATAATCAACCACATCCCCCCATAGCCTACCACCCTACCATTAACTTCAACCACACAATACCTTGCCAGCATGTTATTCTTGAGCTCTGCCATAAATGCTCCCCTTGTCCAGGGTATCGGAAAGGAATTTTTCTCAATATCGATCACGGAATCAATATCCGATAATTTCATTTTTCTCACAACAACCGAATCCATAAGGGACTATTCACTGCCTTTCATTCTTTTCTCATACTGTACTTCTGCCTCGGATTTTCTCATATATATGGGAATAATGTCCGTTTTGATGCCTTTTTCCAGTTTAATCCTAGCTACCCCCGCAACAGAAGAGGCAGAAGGGATCAAAAATTTAAATGGTGGCACAGCAAATTGTTGTCCCAAACCATCCTCCAGATTGCTGCTAAACCTTTCCAGAGCATCCCCGATAAAAAATATTTTTTCTGATTTTTCTTTGAGCATACTAATAAGCTTGTCTATCTTGATCACTTGTTGCTCCATGATCTCCACCATATTACCGTCCGTCCATTGATAGAGAGCGGTATAAACCAAATCTTTTTGTGCATCTATGATAGGGCATATCAGCCCTTTAATATTAAAAAGATTGTAGGCCAACGCTTCCAAGGTAGGGACGCCCACCACGTTTTTATCCAATGCCTGTGCCATAGCAGCCATAGTTGCTATTCCTATTCTGAGCCCGGTGAATGAGCCCGGGCCTAAAGACACGGCAAATACATCGATTTCTCCCGGTTTGGTATTACAACTGTTTAATAATTCTTCTATCATAGGCATAAGTTTTTGGGAATGATTCATTTTATGATTCAGGGTGTATTCACCTATTAATCTGTCACCGTCCAACAGTGCCACTGTGGCAGTTAAAGACGATGTATCTATAGCCAACAGTTTCATTTTTCCAACAACTCCCCTGCTATCTCCCTGTAATAATCATTTGTGCCGATAAAACAAATCTGCCTGGATTCCGCTCCTGTTATTTTGATTTCAATCCACAAATAATCATATGGAAGAATATCCTTTATCAAGTCTGCCCATTCTATGGCACAAACTCCGTCCCCATAAAAGTATTCTTCATAACCCAGGTTTTCCATTTCATCAATATGATTTATGCGATAAACGTCAAAATGGTATAGTGGAATTCGCCCCTCATATTCGTTAATCAACGTAAAGGTAGGACTTGTCACATAATCCTTCACACCCAAACCTATTGCAAGGGCTTGAATAAATGTTGTTTTGCCCGCCCCCAGGTCTCCGACCATACAGATAACATCCCCGCTATTAACCAGTTTACCCAATTTCTCGGCTATTTCTTCAAGTTCTTTTTGGTTTGATACGTTAATACAGCTCATAATTGCACCCACTCAATATTTTTCCCTTGTACAACCCTATTCTAACATAACCCTATTATTATGCTACACTGACATTACTTACTTCATACTCAGTAAAATTCTCCCATGTTCTATGTCCAAGCCGATGATTCTGACCTCAACCTCATCGTCTACGGAAACAACATCCAGGGGCGAAGTCTTCTGCCTATGGATATTGCACCCCTGACGGATACATCCAAATCCGGATATTCTTCCGTGGCCAATTTTGATGCGGAATATACGGAAGCGCCGGCCTCATTCACAATAGTATAATATACTTCCCTGTCCATTTCTTTTAATAAATCCGATATAAACAGCTCTGTTTCTCTCGAAGCCGTGCCATTGCCTATAGAGATTATATCCACATCATGTTTATATACTAACTTCTTAGATATATAAGTCCATCGTATAGCTCCCTTAGAATTTCATCACTTAGTCCCCCTGTTACCTCTTTTCTGTATCTGGCAATGAAAGGTATTGCGTTTCCTTTTCTATTCGGAATTTATTAACAAATGTTTTTCAAAAAAATATAATTACATCGGAACACCTTGCCCAATGTAATTATATTATATACTTTAAATGTTGGATTTTCCAGAAAGTCTATAAATATTAATTAGCACGGGAACGATTCTGTTGTTAATTTAGCAACAGAATCGTCCGTGTTAATGTTAGAGTTTCTTATTGAGATACGCATTTATAAATATATCTATATCCCCGTCTATTACGCCCTGTACGTTCCCGACCTCCACATCAGTACGATGGTCCTTGGCCAGGGTGTATGGATTAAACACGTATGAACGTATTTGACTGCCCCATGCAATTTGGCTGTATTCACCCTGTAGATCCTCGATACGCTCTTTTTGTTCGCTCTCTTTCAGTTCAACAAGCCTACTTATGAGCATTTTCATCGCCGTTTCTTTATTGACGTGTTGAGACCTCTCGCTCTGACATTGGACTACCACACCTGTGGGCAGATGGGTTATCCTGACTGCAGAATCGGTTTTGTTGACATGCTGGCCACCGGAACCGCTGGCCCTGTAGGTATCAATTCTGATATCGTTCGGGTTAATGGAAATATCCACAGAATCATCTACTTCGGGCATAACATCTATAGAAGCGAAAGATGTATGCCTTTTACCCGAGGAGTCATAAGGTGATATCCTGATTATCCTGTGGACTCCCTTTTCCGATTTCAAGTATCCATACGCATTGGTGCCTTCTACGGAAAATGTTACACTTTTGATACCCGCTTCGGTATCCGGCAAAATATCCAAAATTTTAACTCCATAGCCCTTGCTTTCCGCCCATCTGGTATACATTCTGAGCAGCATCTGCGCCCAGTCCTGTGCATCCAATCCGCCGGTACCCGCATGTATGGAAATAATAGCATTACACCTGTCATACTCACCTTTCAGGAGGACTTCTATCTTTATGTTTTCTATTTTATTTTCAAGGGTCTCTATCCCTTCGATCAGTTCTTTAGAAAAACTGTTATCCCCCTCTTCAATGAAAAGGACCATAGTCTCCAATTCTTCAAGTTCTATTATCAGCTTTTCATATTGTTCTATTTTGTCTCTGTACACCTTGGCTTGTTTAAGGATGTCCTGCGCTTTTTGCGGATCATCCCAAAAATCTTTTTTCGACATCAATTTTTCCGATTTTTCGCTCAACAATATCAAATTATCAATGTCAAAGTGTACCCCTCATTTTATCAATATCTTCCTTAAGTTTAAAAAGCTGATGTTTATAAATATCTAAATTAAGCATTCAAACACCCCATTATTTACCGCAACATTTTTTATACTTCTTACCGCTTCCGCAAGGACATGGATCATTACGTCCCACTTTATTCTTTTTCCTGACAGGGGTATTACCCACATTCTCCCCTTCGGGCACTGCGTCCATCGGTTTTGCTACCTGTTTTTTCTCTACAACCACTTCTTTTTCTATGCTGAACAGATATCTGACAGTATCTTCCTGAATACTATTTACCATATCCTGGAACATATCGAATCCTTCTATCTGGTACGCTCTTACAGGATCTTCTTGGCCTATAGCCCTTAGACCGATACCTTGACGCAATTGGTCCATAGCATCTATATGGTCCATCCATTTCATATCAACCACTTGGAGTAATATTACCCTTTCTATCTCCCGCATACGCTCCAACCCGATGTCCTGCTCTTTTGTTTCGTATATATTGTTAACCCTGTCGACAATCTGTTGCCTTAAGGTTTCAATGGTTAGATTTTCAACATCCGTAATGCCGGAAATATTCACGGGCAAGAATATATTTCCCAGGTAATCCCTTAAACCATTCAAATCCCACTCTTCCGGGTATTTGGCATCGGCTGTATATATTTCTATTGCCCTATCTATAATATTATCTATCAGGCCGAAAATGTGATCCCTCATATTTTCGCCTTCCAGTACCTTTCTTCGTTCGCCATATATAACTTCTCTTTGCTTGTTCATCACGTCATCATATTGCAACACATGTTTACGTATACCGAAGTTTTTCCCCTCTACCTTTTTTTGTGCATTCTCAATGGAATTTGTCAAAAGCCTGTGCTCGATAACCTCGTCCTCGCCGAGCCCCATCCTGTCAACCAAACCCAACATTCGGTCTCCACCAAAGATCCTCATCAAATCGTCCCCTAAGGATATATAAAATCTGCTTGAACCCGGGTCACCCTGCCGTCCGGCACGGCCTCTGAGCTGGTTATCTATCCTTCGCGCTTCATGCCTCTCCGTGCCTACGATATGCAATCCACCTAATTGTACTACTTCCTCGTGTTCTTTATCTGTTTCTTCCTTTACCTTCTTATAAATTTCCTCATATTGGTTCTTTGCATCGGCAATTTCATCATCCGTGATTTCGCCATAACCTGTTATAATAGCCAAAGTTTCATCACTGTAACCCTGTTTTTTCATTTCACGTTTCGCTAAAAATTCCGGATTGCCGCCCAAAATAATATCGGTACCGCGCCCCGCCATATTGGTAGCGATAGTAACAGCACCCTTGCGTCCGGCTTGTGCAACTATTTCGGCTTCCCTTTCGTGATGTTTCGCATTTAAAACCTCATGGGGGATCCCTTTTCTTTTCAACGCTTTAGAGAGTTCCTCAGATTTTTCAATGGATATGGTACCCACCAAAACAGGTTGGCCTTTCTCATGTTTTTCCTCAATATCCTCAATTATGGCATTTGTTTTCCCTCGTTCTGATTTATATACAAAATCCGACATATCATCCCTGATTATCGGCATATTAGTCGGAACTTCAACAACGTCCATATTGTAAATAGCAATAAATTCTTCCTCTTCGGTCTTAGCCGTACCGGTCATACCCGATAATTTGTCATACATTCTGAAATAATTTTGGAATGTGATGGTTGCTAAGGTCTTGGATTCTCTCTGTACCTCCAACCCTTCTTTTGCTTCTATAGCCTGATGCAATCCTTCACTATAACGGCGACCAAACATAAGTCTGCCTGTAAAATCATCTACTATGATAATCTCGCCGTCCTTCACAACATAGTCTATGTCCCGTTTCATCAAATTATGTGCTTTCAGTGCCTGGTTCACATGATGTGATAATTCCATATTTGAAATATCCGAGAGGTTTTCTACCCCGAAATGTTTTTCAACCTTTGCGACTCCATCCTCTGTCAAGGTAACTGAATTTGCTTTTTCGTCTATTGTAAAATCCGTTTCATTTTTCAGAAATTTTATAAACTGATCCACGGCAAAATATAATTTGGTGGATTTTTCGCCTTGGCCCGAGATAATGAGCGGTGTCCTGGCCTCATCGATTAAAATACTGTCAACCTCATCCACGATAGCATAATTCAGTTTTCTTTGGACCATATCCTCTATATTTATTACCATATTGTCCCTTAAATAATCGAAACCGAATTCATTATTTGTTCCATAGGTAATATCCGCATTATATGCAGCTCTTCTCTGCTCGTTTGTCAACCCGTGGACAATCACCCCAACTGTCAGACCCAGAAATGTATATATCTTGCCCATCCATTCTTGGTCCCTCTTTGCTAAATAATCATTGACAGTGACGACATGAACACCCTTTCCCTCGAGTGCATTCAAATATACGGGCAAGGTGGCCACCAGGGTTTTACCTTCCCCGGTCCTCATTTCCGCAATTCTTCCCTGATGGAGTATTATACCCCCATAAAGTTGCACCTTGTAGTGTTTCATGTCCAAAACTCTGTGTGCGACTTCCCTTACGGTAGCAAAGGCTTCCGGCAATATATCATCTAAGGTTTCACCTTTTCGTAGTCTCTCTTTAAACTGTTCTGTCTTGCTTTTTAGTTGTTCATCGGTCAATTGTGCATATTCTGATTCCAAGGCCTCTATTTGATGAACGGTACTATCAAGTTTTCTGATTTCTCTTTCACTGTAAGTACCAAAAACCTTTTCAAATAACCTTTTCAATGTGTCCACCTCTACCATTTCTATTAATAATATTTGTCCTGTCATTATATTTTAACACTATTGTTTTTATAATACAATAATTAGAAAGTTCCAAGAGCGGAGATAAACTGATTCCAAAAATAAGGGCGAACTTTGTTCGCCTATAAGAAATTGAAAGTTCCTCTGCTATTAGAGTTTCATCTTTCCATCCCAATAATCAAATTTTACAGTTTTAGGCGAGTAATAGCTCCTGCTGACCTGCATTATACCCTGTGTAAATATTAAAAGCCCCAGGGATATGAATATATCGCCTACACTGAAAATCTGTCTAAAGGGATAGAACTTAGGGGTAGCAAATTTTTTACCCAGATAGACGGTAAAGGAGTAAGCCCTATTAATGTCAATATAGTTAGGCATTGCTCCTATTTTAAGAGATTGGAACATATTTTCAAACCCCATTTTTTCCAATAACGCAACATCTATCGGCATACTTCCCTTGTTTAATACCAGAGCGGCAAAGTTAATGATAGCACCGATTAAAATAAACCACACCGACTTTCTTCCTAAATTTAAAAATAAAACAATAAACAACATGATATAAGAAATAATATATAATATCATTCTGTTGTTGATTGCTGTTTTATTGCCGATGGAAATCAATATAGACGTGCCTATCTGCAAAATCAGAGCAAAAACCAACAAAAATGAAGATCTGAACATAAATTTCCCCAGCTGTTCTATTTTTCCCCCACGAAGTTTCCCTATTATTATTCCTAGGACCAACCCCTCAAATATCATTCAATACACCTCACTTGAAAAAGTTTATGCTTTTTATACTTTATATTATCGCCCTGTATTATAAATTCTCCAAAGGTTTCTTTTTCCCTTTTAAATATTATACCACTAATTGATAAGCAGGATGGTTTTACCCACCCTGCCGTATTTAATCCTATTATTTGATTTTATTGTTAAAAATGGGGTTCTATTAAGCCATAGTTTCCGTCTTTGCGCTTATAGACCACATTTACGTCGTTGGTTTCCGCATCTGCAAACACGTAGAAGTTATGGCCCAAAAGCTCCATCTGTAAAATCGCTTCCTCAGAATTCATCGGCTTCATCGCAAATCTTTTGGTCCTGACAATTCTAAACTCCTCCGCAGCACCTGTCTCGTCGTCTTTGATATTTTCAAAACGAATCGTCTCATATCTATTGATCCGATTTTCAAGTTTACTTTTTTGTTTTTCGAGCTGTCTTGTCAACTTGTCAACCACACTGTCAATAGACCTATACATATCGTCAGTGGACTCTTCCGCTCTCAATATAGAGCCATTGAGGGGTATGGTTACCTCTATAATATGTCTGTTTTTTTCAACCGACATTGTAACCTGTGCTTCCAATTCCTTATGGAAAAACCTGTCGAGCTTTCCTAACTTAGATTGTACAGTATCCCTTAACGCACCCGTGACATCCATATTTCTTCCGCTAACTATTGTCTTCATAAACCCAGCTCCCTTCAATCTATATAATGTAAGCTGATGTTAATCAACTTAAAATATAAACCTTTTGTTATAGACAAGCGCCCCGGATACTCAATAAAAGACATGGCCATGTAATTAAAAATATTCTATATATTCTCCGGTTAAAATTATAATATTTAAAACTATGCACGTCTTATTACTAATTATTTTACCCAAATATATATGTACCAAACTAAAAACAGGATTTTTCCTCCAACAATTTAAAGACATAAAAATTGCTTTGAGACTAATTGTTTTATTATCTTACATTTTATTTTATTGTAGTGTTCAAACTATAGACAAAAGTCTCGTATGTGGATATGTATATAGAATAGCTGTGGATAATGTGGGTAAGTCTGTTGATAACCCGTATTCAAATGACACAGCGTTGTGAACAGTTTGTGAATAGTTCAAAGCAACCTATTCTTACCAAATATTCTAATTATATTCTACAAATTTCTAAACCCCCATATGTTGATATGTTTTCTCGTATTTTTATGTATTTCTCAGTATTCGGACAGGCTGTTATAACCCAATTGAAAGAGGCTTCCGATATATCAGAAGCCCCTCTTGACAGTACAATAAAGCTGACCTGATCTTTGCCCCCACACCCGCCTGCCGGAGGGTTCGCTACAGAATTACCTTCACTACTACCCCTCTCAGATATATCATCTGGCAGGTCTTACACCTAGATCGCACCATGCTCAGCAGTAACTTCACTGCCTTACGTGGGTCCTTTCGCCTGCGACTGGCATGGACTTTCAACCACAGACCTTTATGTACTCCATTCATTATAACTGATTTATTTTCTTTCATCAACAAATATAGAGATTCCCCCGGTATTTTTGGCAGTATATATATATAAATCTCTACAAAAACTAAATTTATCTGTCCTGATAAATTTCCGGCACCTTGATCTCTGGCTTCTGACCTCCGGAAGTGGTAAACTTATATATATAAGAAATTTTTTAAGGGGTGATTTTGTGGGTGTTAATAAACAACAAGAAATAGCAAAAGACTATTTCTTATATAATGGCGATATTTTTCCCAGTAAGGAATTCGACATCGAAAAAACAATCGTATATCCGTCGGTTTATGAGGTTATAAGGGTGATAGACGGTGTACCGCTTTTTTTCGAGGAGCATATAAACCGTCTGGGGAGTTCCATAGAACTTCTTGGCCATAAACAGCCTTATGACAATGAAACTATAAAGCAACATATTTTGAAATTGTTAGAGATAAACAAATGTTATAACTACAACATAAAAATAATAATCAATGCACTGGATTCGGAAAAACCCAATCTGTTCGTATATTATGTTGTTTCCAGCTATCCGGAAGCGGAATTATACGAAAAAGGGGCACATACTATACTTTATGAGGCAGAAAGAGACAACCCCAATGTAAAGGTGATAGCGGCAACCTTCAGGGAGAGGGTAAACGAAAGTATCAAAAATGCTGATGCCTATGAGGCACTGCTTGTAAACAACAGGGGTGAAATAACAGAAGGCAGCAGATCAAACGTATTTTTTGTAAAGGATGACACATTTTATACGGCGCCTGCAGGAGATGTATTGGTGGGGATCACAAGAAATCGTATTATACAGCTTTGTCTTAAACTTGGATACAAGGTCATGGAGGAACCTGTCAGCATAAATTTTTTGGAGAATATAGACGGTTTATTTTTGACCGGCACATCACCAAAGGTACTTCCTGTGGCGACAGTAGATAATCGCAAATATAATTCCAGTGAAAATAGTGCTATCAAGGCAGTACATGATGCCTATAATAAACTGATAAGCGATTATGTCGACAAAAATAAATAACCCATAAACAGGCCCGAGGGACGCTATTCTATTGATATGAACATTTAATAAAAATGGGGCGAGGTTGCATTTCGGGGAACAGGCAAACAGGAAAAATTTACACAATAAAAACAGCGATATACCTTGAATTTTAACAAGGTATATCGCTTATATTTTTATTTCCCCAGCCGACCTTCCGTAGTCTGTATTTTTAGCTGATGAGCATATACGGCTATGCCGGCGGCCAGTATCCCCTGGAGTATACCGTCCAGTATCACCGAAGGCGCAAATCCCCTTTCAAAACCCAGTACCAGTATAGACACTACTATCCCCAAAACACCAAGAGTTATGGGAATAGCCCAACTTTTTATGATACCTGTTTTCTTTATATACATCCCGATTATGTTAAGCACAGGCACTAAAATGAATAGTTCAGGTTTTATAAGCATCACCATCTGTTCATAATCCATCCTTCTACGTCCCCCCTTGAAATATAAATATTTCTAAATTTTTAATTTATATTATATGCATCCGATTTTCATGCCCGGTGATAAACGTCTGAGTTGTCTATATATTATATTAGAAGTACAGGCCATTTATTACCCTGCCGGGTGAAATTTATTTTTTATAGAATATTAACTGATTCTACATTGATATAATAATATCAACTTTTGGAATATTTTTGTTTAAGGGCCAGTGCACCCTGGGTATATACGTATTGGAAATTAATTAGGGAGACTTCATATTGTATAAATACCGAATTATTGGCGAATAACTATTTTGAAAAACATTAACTTTTTAGAACCCATGTTTCATAATCTTAGGGTTTTTGTATAAATATTAACTACGAAATCTTCTTAATTATAATATGCCAAAAACATTTAAAGAATTTGGGAGGTGTTTTCTTGACGAAGGAAATCGAAGTGGGCTGTTCAAGGCCGGAAATAACAAAAAATCAGGAACAAACAGTCGATGAAACATCAAATATCATTCTAAAGGAGGAAAAACAAAAAATGATAAAAGTAGGCAAACCGGCACCAATATTTACGGCGCCGGCATTTTATGAAGGAAAATTTACCAATGTAAGTCTGGATGATTACAAAGGCAAATGGGTATCGTTATGTTTCTACCCGGGAGACTTTACCTTTGTCTGAGCTACGGAGGTTTCGGCAGTTGCTGAAAAACATCCGGAATTCGAGGAATTAGGCGTACAAGTCTTATCGATCAGTGTAGATTCGATATTTGTACATAAAGTATGGAACGACAATGAATTGTCCAAGATGATTGGCAAGGACATTCCGTTTCCAATGTTGTCGGATCAAGATGGAAGCATAGGCAAAATGTATGGGATTTATGACGAGGATAAGGGCGTGGAAACCAGGGGAAGATTTATAATCGACCCGGACGGGATCGTCCAGGGATTTGAGGTCCTCACACCTCCGGTAGGAAGAAATGTATCGGAAACCATAAGACAGATCAAAGCCTTCCAGCTCGTCAGAAAAGCGAAAGGTGCCGAAGTGACACCTGCAGGCTGGAAACCCGGCAAAGCAACATTAAAACCCGGCACGGACCTTGTAGGCAATGTGTGGAAAGTATGGAAAGTGAGCCAGGCTTTTTGTGAATTTTATAGGAATTGATTTGGGAGCAACAGAAATAAAAGCAGGTATCGTCTCCAAAGACGGCAAAATTATAGATAAAACTGCAATACACACCCCGATTGACGGTGCTGTCGGTGCGGTTGTTGATTCCATTGATATGCTTACAGCCCGCTTTTTAAAAACAGATAATGACACCATACAATCTGTAAAAGGAATCGGCATAGGAATACCCGGTGTCTGTAATGACGAAGGTTTAGTCTACTATGCACCTAATCTATTCTGGAACAATGTGCCTTTGGGTGATCTGTTAAGAAAAAAAACAAACATACCCGTTTTTATTGAAAATGATGCAACAATGGCAGTCGTAGGGGAGGCAAAATGCAGTGTTGCAAAAGGGATTTCTAATTGTGTGCTTATTACTTTGGGTACCGGTATAGGTAGCGGAATTATTATAAACGGCGATGTTTATAAGGGGAACCACGGTATAGGTGCTGAAATAGGGCACATGATAGTGGGAGAAAATTTTTATAATTGTAATTGCGGAAATAACGGCTGTCTTGAAACATTTTCATCCGCAACCGCTTTGGTTAAATATACTGAAAAATTGCTATCAGATTCCGGTAATAGCTTGATATCGGAAAAGTTGCTATCAGATTCCGGTAACAGCTCAATATCGAGAAAATTGCCGTCAAATTCTAGTAACAGCTTTGTGTCAGGAAAATTGCTGTCAGATTCCTGTAGCAGTTTGATATCGGAAAAAATAGATAATGACATGGAAAGGCTAGACGCAAAACTGATCTTTGATTGTGCCAAAAAAGGTGATTTTGTTGCCAATAAAGCGGTAGACAGGCTGGTAAAATATTTAGCAATCGGCATAGGGAATATCATAAATATATTAGATCCCGAAATGGTGATTATAGGCGGCGGCATATCTAAAGCCGGAGATTACCTGATCGACAAATTAAAAAAAGAGGTCCCTAAAAATATATGGCTCAAATCTATGAATTTCACTGAGATAGTATTAGCAGGTTTGGGGAATGATGCCGGAATTATAGGGGGCGCTATGTATGCTGAGTCGAAACTGAGTCTATGAATTGAGAAAGGACAGATAAACTGTCCCTTACCATTTGCGCGAAGCTCCTCCACCACCGGAAGAACCTCCTCCAAATTTGCCCCTGCCTATTGTGGAACCACTCCCACGGGAACTGCCCCCAAAGGGACTGCTGCCGTGTCCGGTCCAAAAACCTCCACCGAACCCGCCGTCCATTGGGCCTCTATGTGTCGGCCCCGCATATCTTCCGGAGGATAAATTTCTCAATAATAAAGCTATTAACCAGAAGGGACCTCTGCCCATTACTCTAGATAATACCAACATAATTCCTATAAAAATCAATAATAAAGGTCCAACTACCTTAAAAATATCCGTAATTAAAACAGGGTTCTGCAGAGTAATGGGTGTCACAGCCCTTGCCCCTTCGAAAATTACATCAGCATCCACATCATATTCTACCAAAATTTCGTTGAGCAAAAGGCTATAGGCGGTAGCAATTCCTTCATTATAATCATCCACCCGAAAGTAAGCAATCATCTTATCAAGGATGGCCCCGGCTTTTGCATCGTTTATAGCCCCCTCGAGGCCATATCCTACCTCAATACGCGCCTCCCTGTCATCTCGAGCAACCAAAAGCAGTACGCCGTTTCTCTGATCCTTGGAGCCAATCCCCCACTGCCTAAACAGGTTGAGGGCATACTCTTCAACAGGCCTGCCATCCATCGAGGGGACCGTAACAACTACCAATTCCGCCGTTGTCGTCTCCTTGAGAGCATTGCTCATTCTGAGCATGTCATCCCTAACTTCCCCGGACAACATAGAAGCATAATCCTGAACATATATATCTTCCGTGGGTGCTTCGGGTATTTCTAATCCATAGGCATTGAGGGAGAATAAACCGACCAATAAGACTATTATGAGCATAAATCCCAAAATTTTTGTTTGGTTTTTCAAATCGTTCACTCCTTACACGAACGGTGCCGGGCACAGAGTTATCAAGTTATCACACGAATGGTGCCGGGCACAGAGTTGTCAAGTTATTACCCGAAATTTAATGATAATTTAGCGCCCGGTACCGAACACAATAACCCGATAACTTAGGCTGACTTGGTGTCCGACACCGATGATCGATAACTTGATAACTCTGCGCCCGGCACCGATGATTCACCGATGACTTCTAATCAAAATTTACGCTCGGTGCTTTACTAGCCCCTTGCTCCATTTCAAAATACGGTTCCTGTTCAAATCCTAAAAAACCTGCCATAATATTTGTTGGAAACCGTCTGATTGTTTGATTATATTTCTGGACGGAACTGTTATAATCTTGGCGTGCTACCGCCAAACGATTTTCAGTTCCGGCTAATTCATCTTGCAGTCGTATAAACTGTTCATTAGCCTGTAATGCAGGATAATTTTCCGCTATTACGAGCAACCTGCTCAGTGCTCCGGTCAGTTCTTGGTTGGCTCCTATGATTTCTTCCCGGCTGCCGCCCTGGCCTATACGAGCCCTGGCGTTTGCTATTTCGGTAAATATTTCTTTTTCATGGACTGCATATCCCTTGGCCACTTCCACTAAATTCGGTATTAAATCGTATCTTCGCTGCATTAAATTTTCTACCTGTTTCCAATCGGCATCGATAGTTTCATCCATTACTACCAGTTTGTTATAACTGTTTGCCGTTGCCATAATAGGTAATCCTACTATTAATAAAATAATTGCTACTACAACAATCCAAGTTTTTTTCATATTTTGTTCCCCCTTATTTCCGGATATTATGGGCTCTTCTTCTTCGTCAATTCCATAATCGCCAAACCGACAGGCCATATGACTATAAAATTATTGAGTTCTTCTTTTTCATCAACTCTATAATCGCTGAACCGACAGGCTATGCGACTATGAAATTATCAGGTTCGCCTTTTTCATCAATTCTATAATCCCATGGACCTTAAAATTTCATTACTCGTGAATATATTGCGTTCATATATATCGACATATTTTAATGCAGCAATTATAATAAGCCTCTCCATATACTTATATTATACCATACCACCGATTGTATTACACCCCATATCCAACCTCAGGTAATACCATCTATTGTATATGTGTTACTGTCATACTTTATCCTGATAAGCTATCTTTTAGGCTATCCTTGTGCAAAATTTCAAGTAATTCCTATGAATATAGCAATAATATGAAATAATAGTCAATTTTTATACGAATTCTCAGTTAATCTACCGTAAATATTACAGTAATTAGGATAGACCTCATAAAATTCGTACATTAATTGAAATTTTGCACATTCTACCCGTCATGATTTCCCCGCTGACCGTAGAAATTTCATGAATTCTTTTTTGTTCTTTATAGGAGTGATGGTGGGCCTACCCAGATTATCTCTTGCTCCTTTATTAACCTTTATTTCCAAAAAGCCTAACTGTGTAGAATTTTTCAGCCTGTCTATTGCCACCGACAATTCCTTTTTTGTTTCCGCTTGTAAGACCAGTTTATACCCGCTCGCTTTTGCTATACCTTGCATATCTATGTTAAACCCCGCCGTGGGCTGTCCCCCAACGGAATCATGGGCCCCGTTATTTATAACTATATGTTTTAAATTCTTGGGAGACAGATTCCCCGTTATTGCCAATCCCCCCATGTGCATCAACAACGCCCCGTCACCGTCTATACAATATACGCCTATATCCGGCCGTGCCAGTGCGATGGCCGTAGCCATTGAAAGTGAATGACCCATTGAGCCGACGGTCAGAAAATCCCTTTCATGTCCCTGATTTAATTCTTCACGCAGTTCAAACAGTTCCCTCGATGTTTTCCCGGTGGTCGAAACTATTACATTACTATCTCCTGATGTTTTTCCGGTGGTCGAAACTATTACATTACTATCTCCTGATGTTTTTCCGGTGGTCAAAACTGTTGCACTGTTATCCCCTATGCTTGAAACTATATGTCTGAGTGCGTCTTCCCTGTTTAATTCATATTCGGTCCCTTCGATACTCCTTAACTTATAACCACCAAATGTGTTTTTAGAAACTACTAGGGCGTATGGATTTTCGGTTTCTGCCATATATCTTGCCGCCTTTTCAACAGTACACTCCATATCGATTTCGTCTTCGGGCAAAATTTTATACTTTATCTCCATGGCTTCCAGCAGTCCCAAAGTAACCTTGCCCTGTTTGATATGCTGCGGCTCGTCGTTTCTCCCGGGTTCCCCTCTCCATCCTATCAACAACAACACCGGAATGTTGTAAACCATAGGGTCAACCAACGAGAGCAACGGGTTTGTAGCGTTTCCCAATCCGGAGTTTTGCATATAAACCAGTCCTATTTCCCCGGTTGCCAGATAATGCCCTGCAGCTAATGCTATAGCATTCCCCTCGTTGGCCGCGATAATGTTTCTGTTTTTATCGACGTTGTCCTTGATATATGCACAAAAATCTTTAAGCAGAGAATCAGGAACGCCTGCGAAAAATTTTATGTTATTTTTGTTCAATACATTTAAAAAAGCTTTCGGTTGTATCATTTTATTGTCCTCCGGGAATTAAGGTTAATATCTCCTTGATCGACAAACAATTTTCTTCTACTTCCAAAGCTCTCTCGTTTTCCAGTATGGATTTTGCAGTTTTTTTCATGGCAGGAAAAGCACTTCGTAATAGATGATTAGCATATATCACTATGTTGACACCCCTGTCCCTCAGCTCAGATTCGGTTACCTGGGAATATGATGTTGGAACAACCACCAGAGGCACCTTCGTGTCTAATTCCTTGTACAGCTCACAAAATTCGAATATCTCCGTCGGATCCCTCTCCTTGCTGTGAATCATAATTCCGTCCGCCCCCGCCTCTATATACGCCTTGACACGTGTAATTGCATCGTCTATTCCCTTCTTAAGAATCAGACTCTCGGTTCTGGCAATAATCATAAAATCTTCAGTCACTTGTGCTTTTTTGCCTTCGGATATTTTCCTGCTGAAGTCTTCTATGGTGTCCTGTTGTTGCACCACATCGGTCCCGAATAATGAGCATTTTTTAAGCCCTATTTTATCTTCAATAATTATGGCGGAAACACCCAGACGTTCCAAACTTCTGACGGTATAAACAAAATGCTCTACCTTTCCGCCTGTATCCCCATCCAAAATAATGGGTTTTGTAGTTACCTCCAAAATGTTATTGATTGTATTTAACCTGGATGTAAAATCAACCACTTCTATGTCGGGTTTGCCTTTAGCCGTAGAATCACATAAACTGCTGATCCATATACCGTCAAATTCCCTAATCTTCTCGTCTTTTTCTATCCTTGTTTTTTCAACAATTATGCCCGTCAAACCGCTGTGGGCTTCCAGGATCCTCAAGATTGGTTTAATCTCTAATAATTTCTTTAATCTGCCTAACCTTATTTGCGGCGTTGTTCCTATTTCCATAATGGCTTTATCCAGTTTAGAAATGGAAACGCCCCTCGTATATTCGAATTCTATTAACTCCCCTTCCCACTGTTTGAGGAGTTTTATAACCTTGGCCCTTATATGGCTCTGAGGTCCCGTCCTCCAATCATCACCATGTACTACATAATCAGGTTTTAACAATAACAGGTTTTCCTCATAATCCAATGTTCTTTGAGGTATGACCTTTTCGACGCCTTTAATATTTTCAACAATAAATTTCCTATCCTTGTACGATAGTAATGGAACCCTTTTGTATGAGGCTATGGCACTATCCTCCAATACACCGACTGTAACCTCTCCCAATTTGCTTGCCTTTTTAATTATATTTATATGACCATTGTGTATAATATCTGCGCTCATTGCTAAATATACGGTTTTCATAAGAAACACCCCTCTTTTTAACGCTCAATAAATATCTTCCAACACTCTCTTTAGCAATTCTTT
This sequence comes from Clostridiales bacterium, assembly GCA_012519835.1. Lineage (GTDB taxonomy): Bacteria > Bacillota > Clostridia > Peptostreptococcales > Natronincolaceae > JAAZJW01. Next base: position 22,755 of record JAAYPJ010000077.1, read on the forward strand.
TGTAATTTTCACAGGATTATTATCCATCCGGTCGGGTATGAATGAATTCTCGATGATATTACCTATGTCTTCCTTTTTTACCCCATAATCGCTGAGCTTAAACGGTATTTGGGATTTTATGAAAATATTGTTTATTACACCTTCCGCTTCTTTAATATTTTCGATGCCAAGGGCACACAATAATTTTCTTTTATCCATGATAAATTCCCTGTTGATATTTAAAAACTGTGCCAGGGTCATGCTTACTGCTATTCCGTGGGGAATATTGTATTTTGCGGTTAAAGGATAGGAGATACAATGACAAGCAGTTGTTTTTGTATTGCTGAAAGCCAGCCCTGCATACAGACTGCCTTGTGCAATTTTTGTTCTTAAATCCAGATTGTTTAAATCGTCCAGTAGATTGTTTAAATTTTTTATGATGAGTTCTATGGATTTTTGTGCATAGATTCTGACTATTTCATTTGACCTTTTAGACCAATATGCTTCCAGCGCATGGCTTAATGCATCAAGAGCCGTCGATGCCGTAAGCCCCAAAGGAAGGCTCATTGTTAACATGGGATCAATAATCGCCAATCCGGGATACAGCCTTTCATCCTCCACAGAATATTTTTTGCATTTCTTTTTATCCCAGATTGTAGCCCAAGATGTGACCTCGGAGCCTGTTCCTGCCGTAGTCGGTATGGCCACAACAGGGATATCTATATCATAATTTTGATAGTCTTTGTTTATTATACTCAGTTCCAATTCATTGTATTTATCTATATGCATACCTTTAAATGCCGCCAAGCATTTTCCCATATCCAACACACTGCCGCCGCCGATTGCAATTATGGAGTCGTAATTCAATTTATCCGTTTCGGCTTTGATATTATATAATTCACTTATCTCCGGATTGGAGGGAATATCATTATAAAGGAAAATTTCCGTTTTTTTAAATTGATTCAGTAATACACCCAGCTTCCCCGATTTTTCCAAGGATTTTCTGCCCGTTAGAACTAATATCCCTCGTACCCCCAAATTAGAATCCGTAATAATATTTGAAATACTGTCTGTGATTCCGGGACCCCAGACAATCCTTACCGGGTTATAAAAACAAGCTCCCAATAGCATCACCTCTGTGTATGCCGCCGGGGACGGCAGACTACGCAAAATTGCACCTTTTTTGTGCACGTATTATTCACATTAGGATAAACGAAAGCATTACTTTCAGGTATAGACCCCTCGTAGGCCGGGCCTATTCCATCCGTCTCGGGATAACAAAAGACAGTGCTTTATCTTCGTTGAAATGACAGTTATTACGCAGTAGAACGGCTGTACTTCGCGATTTTCGATCGTAACAAAGCCAAATCATCCAATGTGTCTACTTCCATGCATAACCTTCCCTGCAGGTCGATAGGCATGAGTTCAATATCCCTCAGAACCGTGTTCAAGGCTTCCTCGGCATAAACATCCCTTTTCCCGCTTTTACAAAATTTATGTATGGCTTCTTTCCAAACATTCCAATCGCCGTTGTTCAGTTTATATAGCGGTTGACAGGCCACACATCCGGCGTTATCAATATACGTTGCCACCTTTTTGATGCTTCCGTCTTCAATTTCCGCTTTAAAATCCTTAGCAGGCAAAGGTAGTGTTGAATCTACCGCTATACAGCTTTTATTTGAATTTACAACATGATTTAATACATCATCATCAAAATATAAATCTCCATGGAGTAAAATTATATCTCTGTTTAATTTGTCCGATGCCAAATACATGGAATAGATGTAATTAGTATTTAAATATTCAGGATTATATACATATGTAATATGTAAATCAGTAAATTTCGTATCTATGTAATCTTTAAGTTTTTCACTCATATGCCCCGTGGTTATCACTATCTTTTTAGCCCCCGCTCTTTCCAACGTCCTTATTTGATGATATATCAGCGGAGTCTCATCGTCGATTTCAACCATACTCTTATGATTGTTCCGTGTAAATTCGCCCATACGCGATCCGGTACCTGAATTTAAAATAATGGCTTCTATTTTGATCGAACCTTTCTTATATAAATTTTTAGTAATTTGTCACAGCTTTTAATCTATCCACATAATTATATTATATTGTGTTGGCAATTAATAGTACCATTATGTTTTTTTCTTTTAGTCCTTGGGGCCTTGATAACAGAGGCGGAATAATTATATTTTATTTGGGCAAAATTTCATATGGAGGTGATAAAATGAGCAAAACTACCGGCGCTCTTTTATTTAAGTTTTTGATGACCCTGGTTGTCTCCGGGATTGCTTTTAACATCATTGGTGGGAACACTTTTGGATGGGTATTCCTTATAGCCATTTTGGGGACGGTAATAGACTATTTGGCAGGTGACCTGCTTATACTGCCTAAGGTTGGAAGTTTCATCGGTGCCATAATCAATGGCGTTTTGGCCGCTTTGATAGCAATTGTGGTGGCCATGGTCGCCCCGGCATTCACCATAACTACTCACTCCGTGCTGGCCTTTGCGGTCCTCGTTGCGGTGGGCGAATATTTCTTCCATCAATATCTGCTAAAGGCGGACAAGGTTGAGCCATAAAACCACATTAAAAGGGGGTTGATAATCAACCCCTTTTTCCAAATTTCAAATGTCTTTCACAGCCACAGGGCGCATACAGGAATTGATAACCGCCCCCTATTTCCTGAATTCCCCACCATTACTAAACTGTTATCAAACCCGCCATCAATTAGTCCCTTGCAAAAGTCAGCACTGTTACAGATTTTGCTCCGTTGTCTGTCAATTCCTTGCTACAGGAGTTAACTGTGGAACCCGTAGTAAATATATCATCTACCAGCAATACATCCTTGTTTGCAATTGTCCCCCGATTTATCACTTTAAAAGCCCCCTTGACATTTTCCAATCTCTCTCTTCTGGACAAATTATGCATAACCTTGGTGTTTTTAATCCTGATAAATGCATCTATATTTAGAGGCATATTCGTCTTTTCAGCCATATATTTGCTTATCAAAATTGCTTGGTTAAACCCACGCTCTTTTTCTTTTCTTTTATATAAAGGTACCGGTATGATTATATCTGTCTCTATACCCTCTTGTTTCAGTTTATCCGCCATGATACAACCGATTGTTGTGGCCAAATATGTATGACCGGAATATTTTAATTTGTATATCAACGTTTTTACATCTTTTTTATATTCCGCTATGGATATTGCCCTATCGAAATAATAATTAGTGTCCTTACATTGTCGGCAAATCGGTCCGTCTTCTATCATTCTCAGTGGTGTACTGCATTTTGTGCAATGGTGTTCGGGAATAAATGGCAGATTGTTGTAGCAGTTAGAACATAGACTGTACTTTGCATTTTCCTCCAATGTCCCGCCGCATATATAACAGATTGTTTTTGAGGGGTATATCAGGTCCAAAAAGGCGTTTGTATATTCCCCTATTGTTTTCAAAATTTTCATTTGTGATACCTCTTGGAACAATTGCTAAACCATTGTTCAACTATTGTTTAACAATTGCTAAACCATTGTTCAACATATTGAATGTCTCAGATGACACCTTGGAACGATTGTTTAACTATTGTTATTTGAGAATAGTCCCTGCTAGATCATAATTTCGGAGAATCTCTTTAACCTGGTTCCGAGTCCCGAATATCTCTCTACAATTTTATTGTTGTCTATCATTTGCTTCAGGTAATCTCCCGTACCCACCAAAACCACAAGGGATTTTGCCCTGGTTATTGCCGTATATAAAATATTTCTTGTAAGGAGCATGGGCGGAGCCCATGTTACGGGCATAACTATGACCGGAAATTCGCTCCCCTGGCTCTTGTGTATTGTAATCGAATAAGCGAGTTCCAACTGATCCAACTGGGAAAAATTATAGACTACGCTCCTATTATCATCGAAAACCACCGTAAGTTCTTCGTCTTCCGTGTCTATATGCTTTATGTAACCGATGTCCCCGTTAAACACACCTTCTCCATATTGTTCTTCCGCATCTGCATCTAGACTTTGCCATTTCAATATATAGTTGTTTTTAATTTGCATGACTTTATCCCCTACCCGAAAGAATTTTTCCCTCAATCCCTTTTCTTTCTTGTGAACATCGGGAGGATTTAAACAATTCTGTAACTCCTTGTTCAGGTTTAATGTCCCGATGTTTCCTTTTTTCATAGGGGTAAGTACTTGAATATCCTTTATGGGGTCAAATTTATAATGCTTCGGAAGTCTCTCCTTTACCAAACTTATTATGGTATACAATATTTCTTCTTTTTTTCGCCGTTTTATAAAATAAAAGTCTTTGCCTTTTTCATTCAATACAGGATAGTATCCTCGGTTGATTTTGTGGGCATTAACAACGATCATGCTCTCTTCGGCCTGCCTGAATATCTCGTTTAGGCGAACTACCTTTACTACTTGGCTGTCTATGATGTCTCTTAGGACATTGCCCGCACCTACCGACGGTAACTGATCCACATCACCGACAAAAATTAATCTGGAACCCTTAGGTACGGCTTTTAAAAGATTATTCATCAATATAATATCTACCATAGACATTTCATCTATAATTATTACATCCGCCTCCAGGGGATTATCTTCATTTCTCTGGAACAACATTCCTTCTTCATCATCACTGTATCCCATCTCTAATAACCTGTGTATTGTCTTAGCTTCTTTACCTGTTGCTTCAGCCATCCGTTTTGATGCTCTGCCTGTGGGAGCGGCAAGCAATATTTTTTTGTCCAACTTTTCAAATACCTTAATCAACGTATTTATAATAGTAGTTTTACCTGTGCCGGGTCCACCCGTAATTACCAAGACACCATTATTTACGGCTTGTTTTATAGCCTCTTTTTGGTTGTCTGCAAGACATATTTCGTCTTCCTCTTCTATGTTTTTTATTTCTGTTTCTAAATCTATTTTTAATGTATCCAATTCACCGCATGCAAGTTCTATGAGCTTATTACAGGTGTTGGTTTCTGCATAAAAATACGGCATGGAATATACTATTATACCGTCATTTTCAATGTCCTCGGGCTGTTTCAACTGTTCCCGCGGGTGGACGGAGCTCACCTTTACAGATTGTCCTCCGAGTTTTTGCTGGTAAGCAAAATTTGCTTCTACATTTTGCCTTTCAGATTCCTGCGGTTCGGCAGGACCCTCCCCCACAATTTGCCTTTCCAGCTGAATTATTTGTTTGAGCGCCATCTCCTGTATCGCTTCTATTATCTGGGCTTCTTCTACACCCAACAGCCCCTTTGCTCTGTCTATTAAAGTACTGCTCGGCGCATATGTATGTCCTTCGCCGTGAAATGTATTGATTGTATATCTGATTCCGGAATGTATACGATATTTGGAATTTGGGGAAATTCCCATTGCCTGAGCGATAAGATCCGCCCTTTTAAACCCTATACCTGTAATTTCATCCGCCAGACGATATGGATTTTCCTGTATGTAGGGTATAGTCATTTCTTCATATTTTTTATATATCCTGACTGCATAAGCAGGGGTAATACCGTACTGGGAAAGAAAAAGTATAATATCCCTCAACTCTCTCTGTTCCCTAAATGCCTCGGTTATGGCCTGCATCTTTTTTTCGCCGATACCCGACACTTCCGTTAATCTCTGTGGAGCATATTCTATAATCTCCAAAGCATCTGCACCAAAACGGTCTATTATTCTTTCCGCCATTTTTTTACCTATGCCTTTTATGACCCCGGAAGACAGATACCTCAAAATTCCTTCCTTTGTTGAAGGTTGTATATGTCTGTATTCCTTCACATCCATCTGCCTGCCGTATATAGGATGTTCCACCCATTTGCCTTTTACAAAGACCATTTCTCCTTCTTTTAATGCGGGCAGACATCCCACCACTGTTACCTCTTCTTCTTTGCAGTCCAATACACCCACCAGATATCCGTTGGATTCGTTTTGGAATATTATCTCTATTAACCTGCCTTCTAATTCAACCACCGTATTTTCCTCCAAATTATAATGGCATTAGGTCATTATAAGAAAAATAAACACAATGCTTAATTATTAAAGAGGGCAGACAGGGTCGTCTGCCCAATGTCATAAAGCCATGCTACCAAAATTTTACTAAAAACGTTTTTTATTTAACGGGTACTTGTTTTTCCTGGAAGGTTCCCTTCTAGGAAAACTTCTGCCCGGCCTCACAGGGACAAGATTTTTG
>JAAYPJ010000010.1 GCA_012519835.1 Clostridiales bacterium
AAAAATCATATAATATATCGATTTATCCTCTAAAACAGAAAATATTTTAACTGTTTTTTCACAATCGTAACCTGACCCCCACGGGAGGACCCGGTATTGCGTTTTTTGTTTAACATATGATATAATAGGACAAAATACAAATAATTGTTAAAAACATTGAAGGGAATAAAATAACCTTTTATTTTTATGTTTAACTGTTATCAAATGGGGAGGATTATGATGGGGAGTGTTTTTGATACTTTAAGGGAACGTGGCTTTATTGAACAAGCTACCCATGAGGATGAAATCAGAAAAATGCTTGAAAATGAAAAAATCACCTTTTATATAGGTTTTGATCCGACTGCAGACAGTCTACATGTAGGCCATTTTGTACAACTTATGGCTATGGCCCACCTTCAGAAAGCAGGTCATAGACCTATATTTTTGTTAGGTGCCGGCACAGCCATGGTTGGAGACCCTTCCGGCAGGACAGATATGAGACAAATGATGACTCTTGAAACAATTGCCCATAACGGGGAAAAATTTATCGAACAAACCGGGAGATTCATAGATTTTTCGGAAGGTAATGCAATTATGGAGAATAACGCTAACTGGTTGTTGGATTTGAATTATGTTTCTTTTATAAGGGAAATAGGCAAGCATTTCATGGTCAATAGAATGTTGGCGGCGGAATGCTTTAAAAATAGAATGGAAAAAGGACTGTCTTTCCTCGAATTTAACTATATGATTATGCAAGCATATGATTTTTTGGAACTGTTCAGAAAATATAATTGTCGTTTGCAACTAGGCGGGGATGATCAGTGGTCAAATATTATCGCGGGTACCGATTTAATCAGAAGGGTGGAAAGTGAAACTGCCTATGGGATGACTTTTACACTTTTAACCACCAGTGAAGGAAATAAAATGGGCAAAACCAAATCCGGCGCAGTCTGGCTGGATGCTAATAAAACATCCCCTTTTGAGTTTTATCAATACTGGAGAAATGTTGCAGATATGGATGTTAAAAACTGCCTTTCCCTACTTACATTCTTATCTATGGATGAAGTAGAAAGGCTCGGTTCCTTAGAAGGTGCCGAAATAAACAAAGCTAAGGAAATCCTTGCCTTTGAAGTTACAAAATTGGTCCACGGTGAGGAGGAAGCTAAAAAAGCCGATAAAGCGGCAAAAGCCCTATTCGGCGAAGGGGCAATGGGTGGCTCCATTCCTTCAACTACGATCCCCAAAGCCGAATTTGTAGAGGGTATGGACATCATCACACTTCTGTCTAAGGTGGGGCTAATCCCGTCCCGCGGGGAAGGCAGAAGACTTATACAGCAAGGTGGAATCACAATAAATGATGGCAGGGTATCCGATATCAGCACCCTTATCACACTTGATTTCTTTGAAAATGACACACTGATGATTAGAAAAGGTAAAAAGACATATCATCAAGTGGTGTTGGACGATAAATAAAAATTGTAGGGGGTGGACGACTCTGTCCACCCTTGGGCAGACAGGGTCGTCTGCCCCTACCCGATTCAGTGGTTTCGGTCAATCCCCCTATGTCCTTGCTATCAGGTTAAGTGGCAAATAATTATTGTGTCACATCCCCCGTCCCTATGTCACAGATTTCAGACTATCCCTTGTGTCCTTTATATCTCAAAATAAAATTCAATCCTGTCTTTATCCAGCTTTCTGACATTCTCATCTGTCAGTTCCTCTTCTACCTTTGTTCCTACCACAAAAATGTTGTAATCATCCTTTTCCCCGACAAATATTTCTAAAACGTATTTGCCAATAGGCAGGTCCCTAAAAATAACCCATATGTAGTCCTTACCGAATTCCTCCAGTATAAACTCATGTTCCGTAACAAATTCCGCATGCATAAATTTCGCTACTGTCCCTTTATTATCTCTTAACTCTAAATTGACATGCTTTTTAAATATAATACCTAGGGGACGCTCTTCCAGCTCTATGATGTCTTTTTTAACTAAAAGCCTATCCAAATTATAAATGTCCGCTATGTGTTCCACAGAACTCATTAAAATTCCTGTATGACTTGCTTCCATCATAAATGTTTTTCCAAAATCGATGGTTGCGCTTTTAACTGTAACTGTCCCATCCCCTTTTTTCGTTTTAAATGAAGATATAATACCCTCATCCCTGTTGTTAAGTAGTGCCTCTTTGTCCACCACCAACACTTCATCGGTTTTTTTATCCGTGCCTATAAAGCAATATAGATTTTTAATCCTGTCACGCAGCATATTTATATTCCTGTTTAAACTGTTTACAAAATTATTTTTATACCTTATATATCGGGTCGGAATATAAACATAGTTATTTTTTGTATCCTTATAACATAATACATATCCATAATCATATGTAGGCAACAGGTCCCCAAGACCCGGGAAATTTTTATGCAACATTTCAATGTTATCTTTACCCAAGGGTATGTTCAGTATTTTTTTAAGTAACCAGATATATCCCTTCTGTATAACCTCAAATAGTCGGCTGCCCGTATCTATCTTGCCCCCCATTATTTCCCCCATGCTCCATGTATAATATGCCTTCACGCTCCCTTTATTGGGTGTACCGAAAATCATCAGGTTCCCAATATTATAACTGTATGTTTCACTCTGTATATAAGTGCGTCCGACCAGCCCGCCCATGCTGTGGCACAGCAGGTCGATTTTTCGACCGGGATGTTTTTTGCCTACCTTTAACAATAAGGGAATAAGAAACTGCTTTACTATATCCCCACAGCTTTTTCGCCAGTCATAATAACATACAAACAAATCCTCATTCAATATATATCCCAAGTTTTCCAGTTGTTTTATAAACGGCCTATAAATCCAAGCAGCTACACCAAATCCCCAACCACATTTACATCCTAACATCTCCCCTCCCATGGAACCCATCAATCCGGGAATAAAAATAATCGGAACCAATTTATCGGGCATTTCTGTATCCCACCCTTCTAATTTTGCCCTAATTATATTTATCCGATGAATAATAGTTATATGACTACATATTTTGTTTTGTACCTTCTATGATAAGGCCGTCCTTTGGGGGATAGTAATCCCTTGATACCAGTTCTCTTTTTACCTCCTGCCCTTCCTGCAGATAAATCTTATATGTTGCTGTCCTGTAGCCCTTTTTCCCGCTTTTACCGACCTTTCTTTCCCACAAATACATATTTGCATCCTTTTTTGTTTGCATTTTAGGTTCAATCACTTCTAATATTTCAGATTTCAGATTTATATGCATGTTATCGATTTTTTTACTATAAAGCCTCATATATAATTCTCCGCCTCTGACAAAGCTCTCCATATAAACGGGGTATTCTTTATTGTTTCTGAATTTAAGATCTATGTAACCATAGGCAACTGTCGCATCTTGGCCCATCGGAACATAACTGATGGGTAAACCGTGATTTTGCCTCGATGTTATTTCCATATCAGATCTGAGGGCTGCTTGATACAATGTTGTGGATACCTGGCAGACCCCGCCGCCGATCCCGGTCACAAACTCACCATCCATTATAACGGAGGCTTCTTTATAACCTGATTTTGCATCCCTCGGTCCGGTAGTGTCATTAAAAGAAAATTCTTCTCCCGGCATCAACACTGTATTATTTATATCGTCAGAGGCAATTTTAATATTTTCTGTCCTACCTCTGTCTCCGGTGTTAAAAGCCGTAACGGATTCACCAATTAAGTCCCTGATACTATCCAGGTCTTCCTTTGTAATTTTGGGCTCCGTAGCCCTGACTTCTATATCTATTGATATACTGTTAAAATTATTTATAGCAGTCGATATGTTATATTTCAAAACCTCCTTGTCTATCTCCGTGCCTGAAACCTCTTTTGTTACTATGAAATTCCCGTTTTTCCTTTCAATCTTGGCATCTACGGGTGATTTGTTAATTGTTTTAGAAATTTCATCAATTTTGTTCTCAACTTCGGATAAGTCATAACCAGGTGTCAATTTAATAATCCGGGGGTTTTTCCTCAAATTTAAAACAGTCCTTATTCTATAAAAACAATTACCCTCCCTCCCCAATTTATAGGCCTTTTCTATGCTGTCGTCTGATAGATAGCACAAACCTATATCCCCCGGGAGCAAGTTCCATGAATTGTCTTTATATACTAATTGTATGACAAATTCATCCAACTGTCTTTTTAACCTTTTATCTATTTCCAACCTTGCTTCTTCAGGCGTAAGCCTACCAACATTAATATCATTGATAAAAATGCCGGGAAATATTTTAGAATTGTTAAATAGCCAAATGTATAAACTTGTACATATGGTCACAATAAGTGTAAAAACGATTGCAATTATACCGATTTTTTTTATAGGTTTTTTATCGACGGACAAGGGAGCGCCCATAGCATGATCCACCTTATAATAGCTTAAATAATCCGAAATTCAGACCTGAAGGAATCTGAACTCATTTATATATACTATTTTGCTTCTCCCGGAAATATTCAACAACATTAGTTATCCCAATAGATTTCTATTTCATCAAAGACAGACAAATTCAAACTATGAAATTCTACAAAGCACCGGCACCATAACAAAGGGCGGCCAAAGACCGCCCATATCAAAACCTGTCATAAATTTTACTTGTAATACCATTTTATGATAATGTACTGCCTGACGTTATGGCCGACTTATAATAATTGCAATATTCCCTGATTATACAGTCGGTACAGTTAGGATTTCTGGCATAGCAACACCTTCTGCCATGGGTCACCAAGAGACGATGTGATAGGCTCCACAAGTCCTTATCTATCGCCTTTTGCAGTTGCATTTCCGTATCTAAAACATTTTTAGCATTAGCTAACCCGATTCTGTTGGATACCCTGAAAACATGGGTGTCTATTGCTATAGCAGGTATGCCAAAAACATTGCTTAAAACCACATTAGCTGTTTTTCTCCCCACACCTGCTAAGGACATGAGGTCTTCCAAGGTGTTTGGAACCTCTCCGTTAAATTGTTCTTTTAACTGTCTGCACATTAAAAGAACATGCTTGGATTTGTTCCTATACAAACCGATTTGTTTTATTTTTTCTTCCAGTTCTTCTCCGGTCAACAACAAAAAATCATCCACTGTGGGATATTCCTCAAATAAACCTTCAGTTATTTCATTAACCTTCTTATCTGTGGTCTGGGCGGATAAAATTGCGGCCACTAACAGTTGAAAAGGGGTTTTATAATTGAGCCCGCATCTTGTGTTGGGATATTCCCTTTTTAAAAGCCTTAACACTTCACTTGTTTTTTTATTCATTTGTCTTCCCCCGTTTAAAAATTCTATTTAGTATTATTGAGCAAAAAATAAACAACATAGATAACCCTATATCGGGCCCTACATTTTAACTATCCGATAACTTGCCATTTAAATACTCATCGATAATTTCCAAAACATCTTTATCTCTCTCACTGTCTCGGATGTCGGAAACCAATTTCGCGGCTGTTTCAGGATCGATATTATACAGCGCCCATATAGTTATTTTCCTGATATCCGGCCTTATATCCTTCAAAAGAGGTTTGAGATATGGTATGGCATCCTTGTCCTTAGAGTTTCCCAATGCAATTATTGCATTCCTCTGCAATGCCTTTTTTCCTATCCAACCCGCGGCATTTTCACCGAACAAGGAATTAAATTCTCTGTTGGATACCTGCAACAATCGTATCAAATCCGCCCTTTCGGACAACCCTACAGGCATAAATTCCTCGGCCGTCATTTCCCTAATATCCAAGTTATGGGGACAGACATCCTGACAAATATCGCAACCGTATATTTTGTTTCCGATAATCGGCAATACTTCTTTTGAAACAAGTTTTCTTTGTTGTAATATATTTGACAAACATTTGTTGGCATCGAACTCATAGGGTCCCTCTATGGCTGATGTGGGGCAATGTTCAATACATAAATTACACCCTAAACAATTTTTATCCGTCAAAGGTTTGTCCCCTTCTAACGGAATATTTGTTATCATATATCCTAAAAATATCCATGAACCGAAGTTTTCATTTATAATAGCAGAATTATAACCGTAGAAACCTATGCCGGCACGGTTTGCCAAATACCTGTCTACAAGAGGGCCTGTGTCCACAAAGGATTCATATTCAAACCCGTCATATTCCTTAGCTATAAATTCAGCCAGCCCTTCCAGCTTGTCCATAAGCACTATATGATAATCCTTTCCCCAGGCTATCCTTGCCAATTCCCCGTAAAATCGGGGGTTTTCATCGCCCTGCAGTTTTTCCTTATCTATATAGTAGGACATTGCTATCACAATTATAGATCTGGCACCCTGTAGGGTTTTTTTTGGATCCACCCTCAGTTCTATATCCTTTTCCTCAAAACCGGACAATTTGCCCTGCTCTTTTCGTTCCGTTAAAATCTGTCTCAGGTCTTCAAAGGGACCTGCATCCGTAAATCCAATCAAATCTATTCCAATATGTTTTGAGTGGTCTATGATTTTTTCTTTTAAATCCATCAATATTAATCCCCGATTCCTAGTTCATAAATGCCCTGGCCTCATTTAACGGCCAAATTTTAAAAAGTACCTTGGCTCTTATTCTGTCTCTTGAAACAAATCCGAATGTCCTGCTGTCATTACTGTTATTGCGGTTGTCCCCCATTACAAAGCACATACCCGGCGGAACCGTACCCTCAACATAATTATAACTGCGGGTCAAATAATCTTCTGTGGAAATATAACCCTCTGTTTGTTTTTCACCGTTTATATATAAAATACCTTCCTCGATTAAAAAGTGGTCGTTTTCCTTTGCTACAACCCTTTTTATAAACATTTCATTTTGTTCCAAACTGTCGGGCGGATTAAAAACAACAAGGTCCCCCTTATTAAACTGTTCATATATATATGGTATCTTTATTACCAATAGCCTGTCCATTGTTGACAGTGTTGGGGACATTGATTCCCCCTTTACTATGGCGAAACTGAATACAAAATTCTCTATTATGATGATAATTATTAAGGATATTATGATTACCTGTAGCCGGTCTAAAATTATCCGGGCCTTTCTATTCATTATACCACACCCTGTTTAAATGAGTTATATTGCCTGGATTTGCCAGGGACATCGAAGCCACAGGGCAAAACCAAGTATCTTCCAATAAACTCATTTGTTCCCTTTTATTTGTTATGTTTAATTATTATGAATATAAACGTGTTAATTATTCATAAATTCTTTCGGTTTTTATAATCAGGAAACTCATAGAATAGAATGTTTAGATGTATTCGGGATACCGGAGTGTCTGTCGGTCTCGATTGTTAATTATTAAGAATGTTTTAAATTTATATAAGAATTATGGGAAAAGTATTGTTTATCTGTTAAACTGATTATGTGGCTGTGTACATTATGTGAAGTCTTATAGCATAAATTGTTAGGATTTTTATAATTTTTATATGGAAACCACGGAAAACCAAGGGGACGGTTCTCCCGGTTTCGCCTAGTTTCGTATTAGAAAGGGGGCCTGGCTTTTTGCAAAATATCATTGATATCGCAGGCGTCAGAAAGATCTACAAAATGGGCAACGAAAAAATTGTAGCCCTGGATAACATCACTTTGTCAGTCGATAGCGGTGAATTCGTATGCCTTTTAGGAACATCCGGCTGTGGAAAATC
>JAAYPJ010000078.1 GCA_012519835.1 Clostridiales bacterium
GGCAAACAAGCAAAAGGCTGCATACATAATATATTGGGTACTCCGCCCTCTATCAATTCTATCATTTCCGCCGTCAGAAACCATCCTTCCCCTGTCTGGTTTCCCAAGGAAAGCACTTTGGATGCACCTCGGGCTAACTGTCTGATAGATTTCGGAGCTTCAAATCTGTTACTTCTATTCAGGGCCCGTTTCATCTCTCTACGGTAGTATTCTATGGCCTCGATAATAACATGCCCTATTACTTTAGCCGTTTTACTGCCTGAAAGATGACTGTATTTAAAATCCTGGTTATAGGCACAGTATAGAAGAAAACCGATCAGATCCGGCATTACGGCTTCTGCCCCTTCTGCCTCAATTATATCTACCGCATTATTATTTGCGGTAGGATGATATTTTACCAAAATCTCTCCCACTAAACCGACCCGCGGTTTTCGTATATCATTTATCTCTAATGTATCAAAATCCCTAACAATTTTTCTGATGTTATGTTTAAATTTTTCGAATTTATCCTGCAGCACGGACTTTTTACAAATTTCAACCCATTTTTTATACAAAACATTAGTGGAACCCGGTATCTTTTCGTAGGGTCTGATTTTATAAACAACTCTCATCAACAAATCACCGTATACCAATGCCATCATGCTCTTATGAAGCAGCCGCGGCGTAAATTTAAAGCCCGGATTTTTTTCCATGCCGACGGCATTTATTGAAACCACAGGAACATGCCCGAACCCGGCATCCCTTAAGGCCTTCCTCAAAAAGCCTATATAATTGGTGGCACGGCACCCTCCGCCGGTCTGAGAGATCATCACGGAAGTGTTGTTCTCATCGTATTTACCGGATTTTAAAGCCCTCACAATCTGACCTATCACTATGATCGAAGGGTAACAAGCATCGTTATTTACATACTTTAAGCCTTCCTCCACGGCTTCCTTGTCCACGGAAGGCAATATATCCAAATCGTATCCCGATGCCTTAAATGCACATTCTAAAAATTGAAAATGAATGGGTGACATCTGCGGAACCAATATGGTATGATTTTGTCTCATCTTTTTCGTAAATATAACCCTGCCTGTCCTTTTTCTTATTTCTTTGGGAACAAATTTATTTTTGTCCCTCTCCCTCAAGGCCGCCCGCAGTGAACGTATCCTGATTTTGGCTGCCCCCAGGTTATTGCCTTCATCTATTTTTAATGTAGTGTATATCTTGCCCCATTGCCCCAAAATCTCTTTTACTTCATCTGTAGTGACCGCATCCAGTCCGCATCCAAAGGAATTGAGCTGTATAAGTTCCAGGTTTGGATGCCTAGCCACAAAATTGGCGGCCGCATAGAGTCTCGAATGATACATCCATTGATCCACAACACCCAGAGGCCTTTCCACATTCCCCAGATGGGCTATGGAATCTTCGGTTAAAACGGCCATGTCAAATGATGTAATCAAGTCGGAAATTCCATGATGTATTTCGGGATCTACCTGATAGGGCCTGCCTGCCAATACTATCCCTTTCTTGCCTCTCTTTTCAAGGTATTTCAATACCTTTTCACCTTTATTCCTGATGTCCGATTTTACCTTTTTATCCTCTTGCCATGCCCTGTCTACGGCTTTGTTTATTTCGTCTTCGGAAATACCCATAGATTCGAATTCTTCAAAAAGACGTCTTTTGAGCCTTCTTTTATTATCCATAGAGAGAAAGGGGTTCATAAACAAAATATCTTTGTCCTTCAATACTTCCATGTTATTTCTTATGACTTCGGGATAAGAAACCACAATAGGACAGTTATAGTGATTATCCGCTTTACGTTGCTCTTTCTTTTCACGTGTGATAGAGGGATAAAAAATGAACTTTAATCCCCTCTCTATTAGAGCCATAATATGTCCATGGGCCAATTTCGCAGGATAGCATACGGATTCCGACGGAATGGTTTCTATACCTTTTTCATATATCACTTTTGAGGATCCGGGAGACAGTTCTACCCTAAAGCCCAATTGCGTGAAAAAGGTAAACCAAAATGGATAGTTCTCGTATAAATTAAGCACCCTCGGAATTCCCACGGAACCTCTTTTGGCTCTTTCTATTTTTAACGGTTTATAAGCAAATATACGTTTATATTTATAATCATATAAATTCGGCACGGTTTCTTTTTTCTTTTCTATGCCCGCTCCACGCTCACATCGATTGCCGGTAACGAATTGCCTGCCGTCGGAGAATTTATTTACTGTTAAAAGACAGTTGTTCCCACACAATCCACAGCGCTTGGTTTCGCTTTTCATATCTAAAGTTTTTAAATCTTCCCGGGCGACAAGCGTAGTCTTGATGCCTTCCACATATCTTTCCTTGGAAATCAAGGCCGCACCGAAAGCGCCCATAATTCCGGCTATATTCGGTCTTACAACTTCCTTACCGCATACCAATTCAAAAGCCCTCAGGACCCCGTCATTATGAAATGTTCCGCCTTGCACAATAATTTTTTTGCCTAATTCATCGGCATCCCTGATTTTAATCACTTTAAACAACGCATTTTTGATTACGGAATAAGAGAGTCCTGCCGCTATGTCCGCTATATCGGCACCTTCTTTTTGAGCTTGTTTGACACTTGAATTCATAAACACCGTACATCTTGTACCCAAATCCACCGGCGCTTTGGACTGCAATGAAAGTGCCGCAAATTCATCGATTTTCAGGTTCATTGAATATGCAAATGTCTCTAAAAATGAACCGCAGCCCGAAGAACAGGCCTCGTTTAACATTATATTATTTATAATACCGTCCTTGACCTTCATAGATTTCATGTCCTGCCCGCCGATGTCCAAAACAAATTCCACACCGGGTAAAAAATGTTCCGCGGCCTTGTAATGGGCCACTGTTTCTATCTCTCCGGCATCTACCGACAGCGCTGCCTTCAGCAATGCCTCTCCGTAACCCGTCACAGTGGAATAAACTATTTCCGCACCCTGCGGCAATTTACTGTAGAGGTCTTTTAAGGCATTTGCCGTTGATTGAAAGGGGTTACCCCTATTGCTTCCGTAGTAAGAATACAGTAAAGAATTATCCTCGCCGATCAGTGCCAGTTTTGTAGTGGTGGAGCCTGCATCTATTCCTAAATAACATTTGCCTCTGTATTCTCCCAATTCCTTCCTTCTGACATCATGTCCCTTATGTCTGTTTTTAAACTCCTCCAGTTCCTGCGTATCTATAAAAAGCGGTCTCAATATACCGACTTCATGATTTATTTCCTTTTCTAAAGAGTTGACTCTCTCAACCAGCCTTTTGAAAGATACCCTCTTTCCTTCCGCGGCTGCCAGTGCCGCCCCTATGGCTACAAAAAGCTGGGAATTTTCAGGGAAAATTACCTGTTCTTCCGTTAATTTTAGAGTTTCTATAAAGCGTTGACGAAGCTCGGACAGAAAATACAAAGGCCCTCCCAAAAAGGCTACATTACCTTTAATAGGTTTGCCGCAAGCCAGTCCCCCTATGGTCTGGTTTACGACCGCTTGAAGTATTGAAGCCGCAATATCTTCCCTTGCTGCCCCCTCATTTAACAGGGGCTGCACATCTGTTTTGGCAAAAACACCGCACCTCGAAGCGATAGGATATATTGTGGTATGTTGTTTTGCCAGTTCATTCAGCCCTTCGGCATCGATTTCCATCAAGGCTGCCATTTGGTCTATGAACGCACCTGTGCCTCCTGCACATGTCCCGTTCATTCTCTGTTCTATCGCCCCCGATAGATATGTTATCTTGGCATCTTCCCCTCCCAGTTCTATCGCAACATCGGTTCGCGGAAAATATTTTTCTATGGCCTTTGTGCTGGATATTACTTCTTGTATAAAGGAAATATCGAGCCATTTTGATACAGCCAACCCACCGGAACCCGTTGTCATTACCATTACGCTTTTGTCTTTAAAATTGTCGTAGGCATCGTTTATGAGTTGTCGTATTGTTTTTTTAATATCAGCAAAATGTCTTTCATACCGACTATATATGATTTTATAATTTCTATTTAAAATTACCAGTTTAACAGTTGTGGATCCTACATCTAAACCTAGGTATACCAGATTCCTCATTTCTGTCCTGCCCCCCAAAATGCATCCTTTAGTATCCATCATATGCCGATTTTAAAAAAATAACTGTGATTCTACTCACAGTTGGTGATAATTTTCATCATTCCTTCCAAAGCTTGCTAAACCTGTCGGCCATATACTTTTTCCTTGCTTTTGTAGTTTCCTCGTCCTTATAGTACCGTCCCTGTTTAAAAACAAGCACATCCCCTTCCTTCAGGCCTTCTTCCAACAAATCCCTATCTATATTTATGATTTGATTATCCACCTCTATAACTGCATAATCACCTTCATAGCGGTCAAGTATTATCACCTGATCAGCTCCTTTTTATCTTATTGTCTATAATATTATATATGCTCCTATATTGTCAATCCTTGTTTAAGTCTGGTGTCAGATAGCTCGTAAGCCAAATTATTCTGTCCGTTTTTGCTGACAAAAGTATAGTGTTCTCATAGCAATGACAAAATAAAGGGTTTTCGTAAAAATAACATGGGGACGACATAAATAATTTAGCAATATTTGTGCAACAATGTTATATTAAATGAAACAGCACTTATATAACGGGGTGATATTTTTGGCCGACAAAAACAAAAGTGAAAATTATAAATTTGTACAGAATAGAAAATGTGAATTTTTTCCCTGTCATAAAACAAATGAACCGCATAAATTTAATTGTCTGTTTTGCTTCTGTCCACTCTATGTGTTAAAGGATAAATGCGGCGGTAATTTTACGTACACAGACAAGGGTATAAAGGACTGCTCTGATTGCACAATCCCCCATGATGAAGGGGGATATGAGTACATTATGTCTAAAATAGGAAAGGTTATAGAAATCGCAAGTCAAAAAGGCACTACCAGTATATAAAGGACATCATATCAATATTTCACCTGCAATAAATTTTTCGGTTAAAATATTTTTAGGATGATTGAAAACGTCATCCGCACTGCCGCTTTCTATGATTTCACCTTTGTGCATAAAGGCTATATCATCACAGAGCCTCTTGCCCTGCTGCAGATTATGGGTAACTACAATTACCGTAGAATTGCCCTGTTCATGGAATTTTTTTATATTTTCCTCCATGACCAAAATGGAACCGGGATCGATATTGGCTGTCGGTTCATCTAACAATAATAAGGAAGGGTTGATTACAATCGCCCTGGCAAGGGCTACTTTTTGTGTTTCGCCCCCGGACAACGTCCACGCTTTTTGATCCTTCAAAGACCTGATGTCCAGCGATTCCATGACACTGTTGACCCTGTCCGATATCTCCTGTCTTTTTACCTTTCTCACAACTAGTGGGTAGGCTATGTTGTTGAATACGGTGGTTCTAAGTAAATACGGTCTTTGAAATACCAGTGTCATATTCTGTTGTACAGCTGTGTTAAGCCCGCTACCGTTATAACTGACAGTGCCGTTACCGGCTTCTACCAACCCCGCAATTATTTTTACCAACGTGCTTTTTCCGGCACCGTTAGGTCCTATTATGCCTAAAAAGCTGCCCTTTTTTATCCTTTGGTTTTCTATATTCAGGACGCATCTCCCTGAATAATATTTTTGCAAATTTGTAATCTGTAGGTCCATGCTAATCCCCCTGCTGTAATTTATATAATATGGAGTTAATAATAAAAGATATCAATAATAAGATTAT
Organism: Clostridiales bacterium; assembly: GCA_012519835.1. Lineage (GTDB taxonomy): Bacteria > Bacillota > Clostridia > Peptostreptococcales > Natronincolaceae > JAAZJW01. Next base: position 5,712 of record JAAYPJ010000078.1, read on the forward strand.
CCCTATAGCAATGGCCATTCCGTATTGCCCCATATTTTTTAGCATTGCAATTACGGTGGTCATAACCCTTGTGTGCCCTTTTATATTGCCCCCTACAACCATTACAGCACCAACCTCCGATATTGCCCTACCATATCCCGTAACAATCGCCGAAAAAATGTTAACCCTGAGTTCCTTAATCAATAAGATAAGTGCCTGTGCCCTATTTGCCCCCAATGTATAGGCTACATTTTGTATCTCTTCCCCTCTTTCCCTTGCCCCTGCATAGACAGTACCCATAATGATGGGTGTTACCAGCAGGACTTGGGCCACTATTATTGCTGTTGGAGTATAAACAATGCGTAAATTACCCAATAGACCGTTCCTGGATATAAACAGAAACACAACCAGTCCGACTATTACCGGTGGTAAACTCATCATAGTGTATAAAAGGCGGATTACAGCTTTTTTAACGGGAAACGATTTTATTCCCAATACTATCCCGATTGGAATGGCTACTATGCCGGAAATTAGGGTAGATGCCAGGGATACATAAAGCGACAACCCGATGATACCGTATATTTCTTTATCAAAGGATAACAATAAATTGATGGCGTCCCTTATCCCTTCTATAATATGCGCCATAGCCGGTGTTCCTCCTTTAGCCATTTATATAAAAAATCCCAATTTTATTTAACCACATTGTTCCCTATCGTACGACATATAATTTTATATTATCCGGTTTTACATATTTATTTGCCGTATAAATCCCCACAGTAAGGGGGAATATGAATACAGTTGGGCATGGAATGTTTTTTGAAGGTGCAACATATCTTTACTTGATAAAATAATTAATATTGACAAGTGTATATACACCTGTTATGATAGTATAAATTCATATTGGAGGCGTTAATTATGAACACTAAAAGATTAACCATAGCTGCTTTACTTACATCCCTTGCAATTGTTATTCCTTTCGCTGTATTTTTTAAAGTAATGGTTCCGCCGTTTTCGGCAACACTGGGCTCTCATGTACCTATGTTCATTGCTATGTTGCTGGGCCCCGAGGCTGCTATTATGGCAGGGCTTGGATCCGCCTTGGGATTTTTCTTAACCCTCGGGCCTATAGTAGGAGCCAGGGCTGCCATGCATATAATCGTCGGGGTAGTGGGAGCCGTACTCATTAAAAGAGGTATGTCTTTTGGAAAGGTTGCAACCATTACGGCACCTATACACGGGTTGCTTGAAATGCTTGTGATAATTCCGTTTGTGGATTTTGATCTGCATAATCTGCTTGTAATCACCGGAGTCGGAACTGTACTCCATCACGCCGTGGATGCTTTTATAGCATATGTGATAATAAATATACTTCAAAAATCAGAAACAATATCGACCGCTTTTACAAATAATAATTAGAATTGTATGTTTACTATTTTTTAAGCCATATAAGTCCATAAACAAATTAAAAGGAGAGGAATTAATCTGTCTCCTTTTAATTTGTATGTTTTTTATTTTTTTACCGATGATTGTGCCGGGGCCGGCGCTTTTACAACAGTTAATTCCAAAATTTCATCATGTCTATTTCCGACAACATTCATTTTGGTTTTAAAGGGTATTTTTAACACGGTTCCCTTTGTATATTCGTGCACTTCCTGTTCACCTAAACCTATGGATAATGTTCCTTTGAGTACAGTCATATAAACGTTGGAATTTGAAAAATGCTCAGGGAGTCCTTCTCCCTTATTGAAAATCATATGCAGGTAATGTACATTTTCGTCCGATATGAGCATTTCAACTGTTTTCTCATTGCTGTCCGTCATGTTGTAAATTTTTTCTATCATTTAAATTTACCCCTTCCCCTGGTTTTTGTCCCGTTTTATATAACATTCCGTAAATGCGTACATATGGTTATAATGATTATAATGTTTGGTGCGCCCTGAAGGATTCGAACCCTCAACATTCTGATCCGAAGTCAGACGCTCTATCCATTGAACTAAGGGCGCACATAACGTTCAAAAATTGAACATTGCCGACTTTCCATGCTGATAAAATTAATATGCCGACAACTATTGATTTTAATATATGACCCTTGCTATGTCAATAGGTCGGTGAAAAATTCGGCCAAAGTACAAGATGTTAAAGATGACATAAAGACGGGGCTACCGCCTAAGGATAGCCCCTTTTAAAAACGGATATTTTATCAGGCCGGCATTATTTCTTGGCATTAGGTATAAACAATGATTGTCCATATTTGTCTTTTCCAAATTCCTTGATGAGATTTTGGGCTTTGTCTGAAATCATCCAATCCACAAAAGCTTGGGCACCTTCAGCATTGATTTTATCATTTTTTTTCGGATCTACGGCGATTACACCGTATTGATTAAATAGTTTTGTGTCGCCCTCCACAACTATATCAAGCTCTAAACTGTCTATCATGGATAAATACGTGGCTCTGTCGGATATTGTATATCCTTGAAGTTCGTCAGTCATCTGGTTAACAGCACCCATACCTTGACCTGCTTCTACATACCAATCGCCCTTCGGTTCAATATCAGCTTCCCCCCAGAGTTTGAGCTCAGTTTTATGAGTTCCGGAGTCATCCGCCCTGGACACAAATGTTTTGCCTGATTCACTGATCATGGCTAAAGCCTTAACTATATCCGATCCTGCTTTTTCTTTCAATTTCAGCGGATCGTCCTTAGGTCCAAGTAAAACGAAATCATTATACATTACATCAAATCTTTCAACCCCATGCCCTTCCGCAACAAATTCCTCCTCGGAAGCCTTGGCATGAACCAGTAATACATCCGCATCTCCGTCTTTACCCATTTGCAGGGCTTGGCCGGTTCCCACGGCAACCACCTTTACATCATACCCGGTGTCCTTTGTAAATTCCGGTAAAATAAAACCTAAAAGTCCGCTGTCGTCTGTACTTGTTGTAGTAGAGAGCAATATTTCACCTTTGGCCTGTTGTCCTGATTTGTCATCACCTGCAGGTGGTGTTTCCGGTGGCTTCTTGCCACAGGCAACAATAAGAACGGATAACAACAATAAAACAATTACAGACAATTTACTGAACCTGTTTCTCATACGCTTCATCTCTCCTTAAATATATTTTTATAACAAAATATGATACGAGCACCAAAAACAAAAACGCCTTTCGTGGAAAAGGCATAAATACACAAGTCTACAAGGCTTGTTTCTTATATATTACTCCTTTCCACACCGGGAGGCATTGCAGTTTCCAACAACACCCTATCGGTCGGCAGCCATAATATATGAATATTTTAGGCTCTACCGACTCGGAGACATTTAATTTGTTTTTTGTACTGGTATCATTATAACCCATTATTACAGCATCATCAATCCCTAAAACCGTTTAATTTACAAATTTCATCTTCAGTCTTTTTTTGAGCTTTTCCAGGGCCACAGCGCGGTGGCTGATTTCATTTTTTTCTTTTTCTCCTATTTCAGCAAAGGTTTTATTATACCCCTCCGCTATAAACAGAGAATCGTATCCGAATCCACCCTTCCCCCTCGGTTCAAGGCCGATTATACCGGGACACTCACCCCTCACAGTGATGGTATCTCCGTTTGGAAATACGGTCGCTATGCAACAGACAAACCGTGCTGTTCTGTTATGCAAAGGAACACCCTCAAGTAATTTAAGCAACTTTTCATTATTTTCATCATCCGTTGCGTTCTCACCCGCAAATCTAGCTGAATATATCCCGGGTTGATTGTTCAATACATCAACCTCCAAACCCGAATCATCTGCTATTGACAATTTCCCTGTCTTTTTCATAACCGCTTTTGCTTTGATAAGGGCATTTTCCTCAAATGTACTGCCATCTTCTGTTACTTCCAACCCTTCCAACCCCACATCCTTTATCGATAGAACCTCCAAATTGAAGTCTTTCAAAATTGCCCCTATTTCTTCTAATTTATGTTTATTCTCCGTTGCAATCACAGCTTGTCCAAGGTTTTTATTTATGTTATCTCCCAAAGTTATCCTCCTCCGGCATTGGGTCCGCCCCACAGCATTGTGTTGCCGATGTGCAGGCGACCAAAGGTCGCCCTTACAATATCTTGTTGTCGATATATGGGCGACTGAAGGTCGCCCCTGCAATATTTCGTTGTTGATGTGTAGGCGACTGAAGGTCGCTCCTACCAACATAGGATGACAAAATGTGGGACCCTTTCATTCAATGTACGTTCGAATGTGTCGGCAGGTTCAAGCTCACCTCGGGATTCAGTTCTATTTCCCTACCGTTAGACAAAATGCGAACCTGGGAAATTGAGGGTTCTATCTCCCTTAAGGTGAAACCCAATTCATATATCATTGATTGTTGATGTGCTTTGCTAACCGGCATATTCTTGATTTCTTCACTGAAATCAATATACGCAACCCCGTCTTTTACATATACATTATTCAATACCACACCTGCGGGCAGTTCACTATACAATCCCGTACTTTCCGGTGCCCCTTCAACCAGTGCCGCCAAAACACTTTTTATATCAGCCTTTAATGTATTGGCTCCTTTTGTTACGGGAACAAAAAACGAATCTCTTCCATTGGTTGTGCCTTTATAATATACTGTAACAGGTATCTCTTCGCCCTGTAATTGTATAGTTAAATTTATATTTTCCCTCCGTAACGGATCCTTAACTTTTGTTCCGTGGGGAAATTTTTTTATCTTTTTCCCGTCAACAAGTAATTCAACCTTATCTATCGTTTCGAATTCTGTCAGCGTGTACACAAGAGATTGAATAATAGCCTTTTCATCGATTTCAGTTTCATAGGACAACAGATTTTCGTTAAAATTTACTTTGGCCAGTCCTTCGTTTATAGACATACCGATTATTTCCGTCCCCGCAGGCAAAACCGGCAATAGCCCCACCAACGCCAGATCTTCTCTGAGACCCGGTTCGTCTATCAACAAATTTATAGCAGTTTTTCCAATTCCTTCTTCCTGGGGTACTCTCCGCATAACGGGAATGATGAATCCCCTGTTATCCCTATAATAAAGAATCATTTCCCTTAACTCGTCGTCCTCTAACACTCCCGTGTCCATTATCAGGCTGACGTCCTTATCCTTACTCCTTCCAGAAATTCCGCATCCGGTCAATAAAATTAATAAGAGTACTATAGATAAAATGATGAGCTTCTTCAAAGGTTTCATACATACCATCCTCCAATCATATAATTCCTTTATACCTTAGCCAAAAGGGTTCTATATAAATTATATTATGGAGAACTGTTCACTATTCATTATTTCTTTATGCTCGAAAAATATCCTCCACGGATGGCCCTTGCATCGGTTACCGTAACAAAGGCATTTTTATCATGATTGTCTATAACGTTATATAGTTTGGACAAATTTTTTCTCTGAAGAGTTACATTCAGAAGGTGCCTTATACCCTCTTTCCCACAGCCTTCCACTACCGTTACCCCGAAACCGTTGTCCCTCAGCTTTTCAACTAACTCCGTAACCTCGTGTTCTAATATTACCTGCACGATGATACTACCCAGTGCCATTTTTTCTTCCAGGAAAATGCCTACATAGTTGCCTGTAGCAAAACCCAGTGCGTATGCAAGGATATTCAACGGGTTGTTCATTGCACTGAGCACCTTGCCTACAGCTAATATGTAAATGGTTGCTTCCACAAATCCAATACATGCGGCAATTATACGTTTCCCACGTATCACCATGATCATACGAAAGGTTGCCAGACTTACATCGGCTAATCTTGCAAAAAAAATTAGCAGATAACCTAAAATAGCTTCCATATTTCCCCTCCTAGAAACCTGCTTTTAATAATTATAATATATATTTATACATATTAACAGGGCAGACACACAAGCCTGCCCCACAGCGTCACATTGCCAATATGTGGGCGACCGAAGGTCGCCCCTACAATATTTGCTCCTCCCACTTACCTTGTAGTTTCAAGATATTCCATAATAGCCTTGAATGTTAATTCTGCAACCTCTTCCCTGTACTCATTTGTCGCGAGTTTTGCTTCATCCGATGAATTTGATAAAAATCCTGTTTCAACCAGAACCGCCGGCATAATCGTATGTTCAAGAACATAATAATTTGCAGGTTTTGCGCCCCTATCTATCATTTTCAAATTATCTACCAATGTGGACTGAATTATTCGGGCAAGTTCCTTACCCTCTGTATCTCTTGAAGAATAAAAAGTTTCTATTCCGCTGATGGAATTACTCGTAAATGAGTTCACATGAACACTGACAAATAAATCCGCTTTTAACACATTTGCAATCTCCACACGATCCTGCAGACTCAGTTTAAAGTCCTTGTTTAAATCGTCCGTACGAGTCATATAGGTTCTGAAACCTGTCTCCGTCAACAACCGATTCAGTTTCAACGATATATCCAATGCTACCTCCGATTCCCTTATACCGCGAATGGGGGAAATGGTGCCGGGATCAGAACCACCGTGCCCGGGATCTACAATAATGAGTATTTCCCTATATTTGGCATCCTTGTTGTTGAGTTCTAATATTAATTCCCGTCCCCGTTCAGGTGAAAGCAGTTTATACTCCACAGCTTCCTGTAGTTTCAATTGAACGTTATAATTGTCTCCTTCTTCACTTATGCTGATTGTCTTTATAATATGATCATTGACATCAAGATTCATTAATTCTAAATCTATGTCTGCTTTGGGAACAGTTATATCAATTGTTCCCGGTGCTGACTGATACTCTATGTCATACCTGGTGACCTCTGACCCCTTGAGTATAAATTTTGAGGTTGTCCAACCTGTCTCTTCATACTGTATCGCCCTAAAGGGTTCCCCCTCCATATGTACTTCCAGTTTATTATTTTTTACCTTTACGGGGATTTCCTCGCCTTCTATATCTTCATAAAGATCTATTACCACTCTTGCAACCTTTTCACCCGGCATTTTATCTTCCAGGGTGTGCTGGCAAGTCCTGATGGATTTTACAATCTCGCTATCCACATTTATCGTTCTGTTTATGAATTTATTGTGCAACACCGCACCCTTAATATCCACCGCTATGCGTGCCGGGTCATCCAAATAGATTATATCGTAGTCATCGATCATATCGCCCTCTATTATTATGATTTCCTTAAGATTTATGGTCTCCTTTTTTATGTTATATATATAGTTTACAAAATCTATTATAAATTCTCCGGTTTTATCATCAAAGGTCACTTCATAATCAGCCAAGCTTCCTAATTCTATAACAATTCTGGTTATAAACGGATCATCGGGTTTTTCCCCGGTTGGTCTCTGAAATTGCGACACCCTGACCCTCTTTACAGCCTTGTTATCGGTTTTAATATCCAGAGTGCCGTTTACTTCAAGTCGGTTTTTATCCCTCAAATTAAACTTGGTATTGTTTAAATCGATTACCAGCCTCTCGGGTTCCATCAACTTAAACTTGTTATAATCTGTCCGGCCCCGCATTTTAATGCGGATCTGCGGCACTGTGCCGTCCGTTTTTACCCTGATATCCGTAACCTCCATAATATCAGTATCCCCCTGCGGGCTATCCGGCCCGGGATTGGGCTGTCTATCTGATTCCTCCCCCAGTTCTTCCGGCCTCGGTTGTTTTTCCGGTTTTCCACCCAGCCCTTTTGGGGTTTTCAACAAAGCGGTTACACTTACAGAATCCCAATCTATATCAATACCGAATTCCTCCGCAAAAAAGCGGATCGGCACCATAGCCCTGCCGTTATTCCCCATTGCCAGTAATTTTGTGGGCACATTATCAGGAAGTCGCTTTTTGACACCGTCTATTATGGCGTCGGGGCTATCAATTTTCAAAGTGATCTCTTTTTCTCTTGTTTTAATCTTTACCTCCCGCTTAGCTCCATCCCATTCAATTTTCGCATTTAGCTTGTCTTCCAAATGTTCTGTAATCATTCTCAACGGCACCAAGGTTCTCCCCTTACCGTCTAACGGATAAATTATAGGAGGCACATCTTCGGATTTTACCGTTTTGCCATCTATCTTAAGATTTACCACCTGATAATTTCTGCCTTTCCCATCTTCCTTTAATAAGACCTTATTTAAAGGCTCGTCTGCAAAAGCAACTGTAAAGGAAAGGATAAAAATTATCAGCACCAATATACTTGAAATTAATCTCTTCATCAGTTGGTTGCCCCCTTTTTTTGATATAGCCGTTTTCCCATCTTCGCCGGCACATTATGCAATTCTATAACACAGATCTAAAAAAGTTCTCTGTTTTGTCATATTGTGCTTATTACGTCTAATTATCCCATCATTGTAATTATACTATTGTCCAAAATCCCATGTCAACGAATCCGGGAATTTGTAATTAATATGTAATAATTGTAGAACAATAGTTGAACAATGGTTGGACTATCGCTCAAGGGCCTTATACAATTCGTCCACGTCCGGGGGCAATAATTCTCGCCTTTCTCCTTCCTTTATAATCACGCGTTCTCCGCTTGTTATTTTCCCAATTGCAGTTAATTCCATGTTCTCCTTGTTGAAAGCTTCCATCAACTGATTCTTTTTATCTTCAGAAACCGACATTATCATAACACCGCTGGAAATCAATTTCATGGGATCGATAGAAAGCGCCCGGCATATTTCGACGGTTTCTTGCCTTATTTTTATATTATCTTCGTATACCTCCACGCCTTTATCCGATGCTTCGGCCAATTCCCATAAAGCACCCAAGATACCTCCCTCGGTAACATCATGCATACTGTTAACACCTATTTTGCCGGCCAGCACACCTTCCCTAACCACACTTATATCCTCAATAAAATTTTGTGCGGTTTTGATTGTACTATAATCAATTTTACCTCTCAGTTGATTTTCCAAATCCCTGGCTATTATGGACGCACCCTCCAGTCCCGCATGTTTAGTCATAAAAACAACATCCCCAATTTCAGCACCTTCAGTAAGGACCAATTTGTCTTTGAGCTGTTTCCCCATTGCTGTTGCACTGATTATCATCCTGTTAACACTATCGGTGATTTCCGTGTGCCCCCCGATTATCTCCACATTAATAGAGGCGGCAGCCTTGTTCGCTTCCATCATGACGTAATTCAAATCCTCTTTGGTTGTACCCGGTGGTGCCATGGCGGTCAACATTATTCCCAAGGGCTCCACACCGCTGGATGCTATATCATTGCAAGAAATATGCACTGCCAAACTGCCGATATCCTTGATGGCTCCGGTAATTGGGTCCGTACTCATTACACAGACATATTCACCGAAATCTATTACTGCACAGTCTTCCCCTATGTTTGGTCTAACCAATACCTCGGGGCGCCTATGCTTTATGTTAGAAAAAATTATTTCCCTGAGTACTTCTATGGGTACTTTTCCTATTTCCACGTTGTTACCTCCTGACCTTCTTCCTCGCATACATAGAAATATTATACCATAGAATATTCTATCTTTTTTTACAAAATGTTTCTTTCCATTCATCAAATCCCATTACCCTATGATCCGAAACTATATACAGTATCTCTATATTTTTAGGCTTAATATCGTGGAATATCAATACTTCCGCATCATAGCCCTCCTTTAAATCCACCCTTTTTTCCAGGTTCTCTTCAAAACTTAATGAGGTCCGCCAGTATTCTTCTACCATTTTTTTGCCTTCTGTTTTCATGTATTCCCCGGCCTCCTTAAGGGGATCAACCTCCTGCAAAATAAAAGGTTCATATATCTGATTCGCCCTGTTTTCATTGGCAATCCAACATCTGGACGGTTCTACCCTCAACGCCGTTACCACACTGTGTGAAGAGAAATTCGGTTCTCTGCGATAATTTTTTGTTGCAAATATAGACCTCTTTCTCTCCACCCAGGAAGGAATATATGCAGGTTTCAGGCTGTCTATAAAGCAATGAAATGTATAATATTTGTATTCGTAGGTTACTTTGTCATCGTATTTGATCCCATCCGACAATATTTTCCCCAGGTCGTTGACAGGTGCAACATGGTAAACCCTGCCGGTTTTAAAATAGTCTTCAAAAAACATCATTTTTCTCCTTCTTAACAATAATTACATAACATTTTAAGATTTATTCTACACAAAATATATACCAGGAGGTGATTTCCGTAACTATGATCCGATGCATCAATCCCTGTTTATATCAAAAAGAAGGCAAATGTACTCTGACCCATGTAACCTCTGTATCAAACCCCCAAAAAGAGGATTGCGTATATTTTAAAAACAAAAAAGAAGACCAAATAAAAAGAGGGTTAACTTCTGATTTTAAACCCTGATATTTTTCTATTTATTATGTTATACAAATTGTTTAATAATATACTAAAACAATACTACTGCCCCTAAGAGCCGCCAATGTAAGGCAAAAGGCCTGTTAGGGATTTTTTTATTTCATTTATTTCTTCGTCACTGAGCACAATAGACATTATATCCGTTTCCGGAAAATATCTGTATTCATCCGTTACGGCTTCAGCCCCCATAATTCGGGTCCTGTTTTCCACATCATCCCGGTGTCTCGTTCCCCTACAGGTATCTTTGTTTTGCTCAATAAGCTGTCTGTGCCTGTTTTCTTCAAACTCTATGGCCTTGGTTACAGATTTAAACGAATTAAGATTCTTCAGCTTTGTTATATCGGTGGAAATATTTCTGCCCGTATCCACAACATTTATATTGACATCAAAACAGAAGGAGCCTTCCCCTGTTTTCACATCCGATACTCCGATACATTTTAAAATGTCCTTCAAAGTCTCCAAAAATTCTCTGGTTTCCTCCCCGCTGTTTAAATGGGGTTCCGTTATTATTTCAATCAGTGGTGCCCCGCTACGATTATAATCGAGCAATGTCTCGTCTTCGTAGGCATGTATGGATTCCCCTGTATCTTCTTCTATATGAATTCTGTTTATGCCGATTTTTTTTATAGTATCCCCCCGGCCAATTTCCAGGAATCCCCCGGAACATAGTGGTTCATCATATTGGGTAATTTGATAACCCTTTACCAGCTCCGGACAGAAGTAATTTTTGCGAACCATTTTACTCCTCTTGTTGATATTACAATTCAGGGCAAGTCCTGCCATAATTCCATAATATATTACCTTTTTATTGAGGGACGGGAGTACACCGGGCATACCGAGACAAACAGGACAACATTGACTGTTTTGAATATTGCCGAGGTCTGTACTGCAGCTGCAAAACATCTTAGACTTTGTCAAGAGCCCAACATGAATTTCTAATCCGATAACAGTTTTCATATATTTTCCCCCTCTCCTATAATTTCGGTCTGCTGTTAAAATCGGTGCTCCCTTCGAAAGCTTTGGCTGTTTTCAGCAATGTGCCCTCATCGAATTTTCTTCCCATCAATTGCATGCCTATGGGCAATCCATCGTGGAAACCGCAGGGAATAGATATCGCAGGGATTCCGGCCAAATTAGCGGGCACAGTATATCTGTCTACCTTATATTTCTCCGATGGTATATTACAGCCCAGGCCCAGATCAAATGCGGTTGTGGCAGTTACGGGCGCAAGCAAAACATCACATTCGGAAAATATGTTATTGAAGTCCTGCTTGATAAACTTCCTGATTTCATTGGCCTTTTCATAATATTTTTTATAATTGTCACCATTTAGCCAATATGTCCCCATTATGATTCTTCTCTTAACTTCGTCACCGAAGCCCTCACCCCTTGTGTTCGAAATCAATTCATCTATATTTTTATAATCTGAAGTTCTATGACCGTATTTGACACCGTCAAATCTGGATAGGTTAGTACTGATTTCCGACTGGGAAATTATATAATAAACAGCCATAGCATATTTTGTATGAGGCAGAGACACCATTTTACAGGTGGCACCCAAATCTTTAAATACCCCTATTGCTTCTAATAACGCATTTTCAACGGGTTCGCTTAGTTCCTCATCAAAATATTGTTCGGCTATGCCGATTTTAAGACCATCTATACCGTCGTCCAACCCTTGTAAATAATCAATCCTTTTTCTTTTATCGGATGTTGCGTCCTTAGGGTCATGGCCCGCAATAATATTTAAAACCAGGGCACAATCTTTTACGTCTTTTGTAATCGGGCCTATTTGATCAAGTGAATTTGCCACAGCAATGAGGCCATATCTCGAAACCAATCCATATGTAGGTTTTAATCCCACAACGCCACAAAAAGCACTGGGCTGCCTGACTGAACCGCCTGTGTCGGACCCTAAAGCAAAAAAGCACTCTCCTGCCGATACGGCCGCCGCCGATCCCCCGCTGGACCCTCCCGGCACCTTGCTCATATTCCAGGGATTTTTTGTTTTCTTATAGAAAGACGTCTCTGTAGACGAACCCATGCCGAATTCGTCCATGTTGCTTTTACCCAGCATGACGGCATCCTCTGTCAATAACTTTTCATATACGGCGGCACTATATGGTGGCACAAAATCCTGCAACATTTTGGATGCACATGTAGTCAGGATACCTTCCGTACAAATATTGTCTTTGATTGACATAGGTATCCCGCCTAAAATCCCTATAGACTGATTATTTTCTATTTTTTTATCTATTTCTTCAGCCTTCTTGTATGCCATATCCTCGGTCAGGGTTATGTGGGCCCCTATTTTATCTTCTACATCATCAATCCTCTTTAGAACATCATCAAGTATTTCTGTCGCCTTTACATCTTTTTTCCCTAATTTTTCTTTTATTTGGTGCATAGTTAAGTTAAAAAACTCCAATTCTGTTCACCACCGTTTGTAGTATTCTATTTGTAGTATTCTATATTGCAAAGAAGCCGTCCTTTATCTTGGGTGCATTTTTAAAGATATCCTCCCGACTCAGTGAATCCTCCACCTTATCGTCACGCAATGTATCTAATTTTGTTATAGTGCCGTTTTCAACACCTTCAATCTTTATATATGCCGAGTTTCCATCAAACTCGTCCAGTACCTTCAAGTAACCTAAAAGGCCCTCTTTATATTGTTCCAGTTCCTTTTTTTCTTTCTCACTAAACGTAATTTTAGCAATGTTATGCATCGACATATCCCCCTTGATATAATCTTTTACATAGTTATTTAATTGTATATCACACTTTTTAACAAAACATAAACCTGATAAACCCAAAACCACTAACGAAATCATAAAATAAAAAACAGCCTTGACTGCGGTATCATAAAAAAAGTTTTCCGGGAGCATTTGGACGAGAATATCCGTGTTCGGGTTTAATTCCCATAAATCATTGTTAAAAAATATAACATGAAAATAGGTAAAATATTTATCAAAATTAACCTTCATTAATAATAATATAAACAAAAA
>JAAYPJ010000079.1 GCA_012519835.1 Clostridiales bacterium
CCGTCGTTATTGTTATTTTCCTGCGACATTATAAACTTACCTCCTAATGCTTTTTAATAAAACGAGACCAGGTCTCTGCTTTATTATTGCCACTTAGGAGGGTTCTATACAAATTTAAACAAAAATATTGATAGGGACATTCGGTGGTCATTGGGGACAGGTCCCTGTGACCACTGTGATTTCTACCATCAGTTATCAGTTTGTTCTGACTTTGTTTGATTTTATGGTGGTCACAGGGACCTGTCCCCAATGACCACCTGATTTATTCCGCAATATGGCTCTTTAAGACGCTGAGGCTGACTCCCTGATAATAATGTTTCAAAATTTCAATGAACGTGCTGCCTTGTTTGGCCATTCCGTTGGCGCCCCATTGGCTCATACCTACCCCATGCCCGTAACCCCTGGTTGTAAAACATATATCTTTGTCTTTAACTTCTATTGAAAAGTCGGCGGATCTGAGTCCGAACAATTCCCTGACCTCTCCTCCTGTCAATTCTTTGTTACCTATTTTTATCTTCTTTATATTGCCCCCTGTGCTTCTCTCTGATATGTCTATTTCTGAGGCGATTTTCTTTGTGTTTATCTTAAAGTCTTTATATTTACCCTTTATTTTGGCTACAAATTCCTTTACGGTAACTTCGCAACTATCTACAAACACCGGAGAATCTTCTTCATAGGGGCTTGATACGCTTCGTAGATAGGGCACAGTCCTTGCAAACACGTCTTCCGAATTTTCCGTAAGGCCCCCGCTGGCAGAGTGGTACAGCGGCTCTATGGGTTGCATTTCATATGTCATGATAATACCCCTGGTTGATATTACCGCCTCCTCTATTCTGGGCAGATATTGTTTCATCCATTTCTTGCCGTGCCTTTCTTTCAGCTCTTCCGTGGAAAGCCATTCTTGACAATGAAGATGGCTGGTACATACAATTGCCCCGGGATGTTCGGGACATCCCATATCTCCGTATACGGATCTTCTCCATAAAGCATAGGTCCTGGCCGCTATCGCCTGTGCTTTTAAAGCCTCCATTTCAAAGGCGGCCGGCGCCTCCGCGGCTACAACTCCTACGATATAGTCCTCCAGCCCCAATTGCATATTTTTTTTCGTATTGTGGTTGAATACGTTTATAATCAAGTCCGATTCTATGGTCTGTCTCGACGACATGTCCCTACCCGGGATAGGTATGTCGCAACTTTTAATTATAAACATGGGCATAAGTAAGATAGCGAGTATCAGAAAAATAATTCCAAAAAAAAATCCCCTCATTTGTCACAGCTCCTTATTTTGGAGGTCTAAAGCCGGTATACCGGCCTCTGTTCTCTAATACAAGGTATATGTGGCAAATCGGGGGGTTAGAATTAAAATTTATACTTTTATCAGGAATACACCCGGTGCTATCTTCTATATATTTTCGCTCCTAAAGACTTTAACTTTTCTTCTATGTTTACATATCCTCTGTCGATATGATGGACATCCGTAATTTCCGTTTTTCCGTCCGCCACCAGGCCCGCCAGGATCAGGGCCGCCCCCGCCCTCAAATCCGTAGCTTTTACCGGGGCTCCCAGAAGATTATTTTTGCCTTCGATAATTGCGCTGCGTCCTTCTATTTTAATATCGGCACCCATTCTTTTCAGCTCGCTGACATGCATGAATCTGTTTTCAAATACGGTTTCTATAGCAATGCTTGTGCCTTCCGCAACACTCATCAGAACCATAAATTGGGATTGCATGTCCGTAGGAAAGCCGGGATACGGCATGGTCTTTATATCTACGGCCTTCGGCCTGTTATGTGCTATAACCCTCAGGCCGCTATTTTCCCTTATCACATCCGCCCCGCATTCCCTGAGCTTTGCAGTGATAGGTTTTAAATGGTCAGGCACCACATTACATACTAAAACATTTCCCTTGGTAATGGCTGCCGCAATCATATAGGTCCCCGCTTCTATTCTGTCGGGTATAACCGCATGGGTGGCTCCCCTGAGTTCTTTTACACCGTTGATTTTTATGGTGTCTGTGCCCGCACCTCTGATGTCCGCACCCATCTTGTTCAGAAAATTCGCCAGATCCGTAATTTCCGGCTCCTCTGCCGCATTTTCGATAAATGTCTGTCCCTCGGCCAATACCGCCGCCATCATTATATTTTCTGTTGCACCTACACTTGGAAAATCTAAATAAATATTATTCCCGATTAATTTCTCTGCCGATGCTTCCACGAAGCCATAGCCCAATGTGGTCTCCGCACCCAGAGCCTTGAAACCTTTTAAATGCAGGTCTATAGGCCTGGTTCCTATGGCACACCCTCCCGGCATGGATATCCTCGCCTTCCCCATCCTGGCCAGCAAAGGCCCCATAACCAAAAAAGAGGCCCTCATTTTTCTAACCAGTTCATAAGGTGCTTCTATTTCATCTATGCAATGGGCTAGCACTTCTATTTTATCTCTTCCCAAACGCCTCACATCCGCACCGAGGCTTGTCAACACTTCGCAAATTACGTCTACGTCAATCAGAGCCGGCACCCCTTCCAGGACGCAGCGGCCTTCCGTAGATAACAGGGTCGCGGCTAATATCGGCAAAACGGCGTTTTTCGCCCCGTTTACATGAACCGTCCCTTGCAGTGGCCCATTTTGTTCAACGATAATTTTAGGCAATTCTCCTTCCTCACTTTCTGTATCAGTTAAATATTAAATCTATGTACAACTAAGATTATATTTAGAAGGAGTTTTAGTTTCTCCTAATCTAATA
>JAAYPJ010000080.1 GCA_012519835.1 Clostridiales bacterium
CTATATAATTGACATCATGGACCGCATTCACTGTTCGCTTCCTAAACAGAAGGTTTTAAATCAATTCCCTATCTAATTGTTAATATCAATTTTAACATATTGTTGATGAATATCCAAATATTTATTCAATATAACTGCCACAGTCCGGAACGAATACCCTGCCCTTTATATAGTGCTCCCAAAATATTTCTTTATCTCTTTCTTGATATCGCTTTTTTTATATATGGGACAATTGTATTCCTTTATGTTGTAATATTGAATGAGTTCCGCAATAGCCCCAATGTTGTATTTGTCTATTTCCTCCACACCGTTAAAGAATTTTTTTTCTTTATCCAGGTATTCTATAAAATCCCCTATATCCTTGTGGTATACCAATTTCCCCATCTTCCTTTTGTATAACTTTGGCTAATTTACTATTGTTAGTTTTCCTAAGTTTTTATATATTATACGCGGTCTACCCTTCGCATATAAATATTAAAAAAACTCATTTTCTTCTTATATTTTTTATTAAAATAATGATAACCAGTATCAGTATGGATGAGACTACAATGGTTCCCCCAGGTGCCAGATCCACGTAAAAAGAAATAAACAACCCTATTAACACCGATGATATTCCAAACAAAATCGAATATATAAAAGTTTGCATAAACCCCCTGGAAATTTGTAGGCCTGTTGCCACGGGTATTATCATCAGAGACGACACCAGTAACACCCCTACTGTTCTCATAGATATGGCAATGGTCATTGCTATTAAAATAATAAAATAAAGATTAACCCATTTTACAGGGACACCTGCCAGTCTGGCTGCTTCCTCGTCAAAAGCTATATAAAACAATGACCTGTAAAAAAACAAAATAGAGACAAGGACAATAAAGCCCAAAACAAAAATTATCCGGATATCCCACCAGGATACTAATCCTATACTACCGAACAAATAGCTGAAAATAGCGGAATTTGAATTCCCCAGGCTTATAAAAATAGTAGCCAATCCTATTCCTGCAGAAAGTATTATAGCAATAGACAATTCCTTATATTGTTCATATTCCTTGCTGAGCTTTTCAATAGCCAGGGCAGCCAAAATCGAAACACCGAGGGCGGAATATACCGGGTAAATGCCACCCAACATGCCTCCGGCTACACCTGCTAGGGCTACATGAGACAACGTGTCTCCTATCATGGACATTCTTCTTAAAACAAGAAAAATGCCTACTGCGGGACAAACAACCGCAATTACAATACCGGCCAAAAAAGCCCTCTGCATAAAACCATACTTTAGTACCTCTAACATTTCATTCGCCTCTTTAATGTTTATGATGCAATATACTTAAATCTTCTCCATAGACATCCCTAATATGTTCTTCTTTGTTAAAATCCGTAGAAGGATGTACACAAACCTTCCTATTTCCAACACAAGCCACCCTGTTGGCTTTATCGGTAATCACACCTATATCATGGGAAACCATAACTAATGTTATCCCCAGTTCCTTGTTTAATTTCTCCATAAGGCCATAAAATTGTTCCTGTGATTGTACATCTACTCCTACTAAGGGTTCATCCATAAAAATAATTTCGGGATTGCTTATAAGTGTACGGGCAATAAAGACCTTCTGTTGTTCGCCGCCGGACAAATTGCCAATTAGATGGTCCTGATAATCAGACATATTAACAACATCTAATGCTTCTTTTATTTTTGTTTTATGTTCCTTATTAAAAAATTTAAAAACCCCCATCTGGCTGTACAAATTTGCCCCCACAATTTCCTCAACTGTTGCAGGAAATGCAGGGTTAAAATTCCGCACTCTCTGGGATATATAACCTATCCTGTCCCATTGATTAAATCGTTCAATAGGTGAATTTAGCAAAACAACGGTTCCTCTTTGCGGTTTCAGAATTCCCAAGATAATCTTAATCAATGTGCTTTTAGCAGAACCGTTTGGCCCTACAATTCCTAAAAAATCCCCCCTAAATACAGTCAAGTTTACATCTTCCAATACATATTTTTTGTTATAACCAAAATATACACCTTTTACATCAAGAAGTCTTTCCATCTATCTCACCAGAGCTTTCTTCAATGTTTCAACATTCTTATACATCAGAGAAATATAATCCTCTCCCCTGTTTTGTTGTTCCTCCGTTAAGCCTTCCACAATATACAGTGTCAATACTTCCAAATTTGCCTCCTTTGCTAAGATTTCCGCGGTTTTAACACTCGCTAAAGCTTCCAGAAATATATAATCTATTTTGTTATCCTTTGCAATGTTGGTCAATTCTGCCAGTCGTTTAGGGCTCGATTCCGCATGGGGAGAAACCCCTGCCACAGCGATTTGTTCCAAATTATATCTATTAGCTAAATATCCAAAAGCAGAATGGGATACAATTATTTTTCTTTCAGTGGCACCTTTGAGCCCCTCCTTAAAAGCCATATCCAATTCTTCCAGCTCTTTTTTAAATCTATTAAAGTTTTCCTCATATATGTCTTTGTTGCTATTATCTACCCTCGAAAAGGTATCCTTAATCTTTTCGGAAATATATATTACATTGACAGGATCCACCCATATATGAGGATCATACTGTCCGTGATGGTGTTCACTGTTATTTTTATTGCCGTGTTCCTTATTACAACTGATCAGTTCAACAGACTCACTGGCATCAATTAGGTAAATGTCCCTTCCTTCCAACAAATTGAGTACCTTGTCTATCCAAGGTTCCATGTATGCCCCGTTATATATAAAAACATCCGCTTGTTCCAATTGTGCGATAACCCCGGCCGAAGGTTCAAAACTGTGGGGCTCCGTACCGGATGGAATTATGGTACACACATCGACACCGTCCCCTCCAATTTTTTTTGCAAAATCATAATAGGGGTAAAAACTTGCGTATAC
>JAAYPJ010000081.1 GCA_012519835.1 Clostridiales bacterium
ATGCCCGCTATTATGTACAGGGAGTCTATTTCCCTATAGCTCCAGCATCCTGTAAGTAGGAGGCAGAGAATTATCATTACAAGGGATATAAGCAAATATTTAGTCATCAGTCATCACCTTTTCCTCCGATCGAGCCCCGTTTATAGTCTTTACTCATGAATTTCGGTCTGTACCTCATATACCAAGCAGGAGCCCTTACAAATGTATCCTTTATGGACTGTGGACGCAGTGAGGCTAAACTCTCCATATAAGGAATACCTACGCTCCTAAGTGAAAACAAATGAATGAGAAGGGCCAGTATCCCAAACATATACCCATAAAGCCCCAAGAGTGAGGCCAGTATCAAAAGGCCTACCCTGAGAATTGCAAGGGGTCCGGTAATTTCGGGCAACATGAGCTCCATGATAGCCGCAGCACCGACTATTATTATTGTTGGGGCGGATACCAGACGCGCATCCACAGCAGCCGTACCTAAAACCAGGACCCCTACTATGCTCAGAGCCTGTCCAATTCCACTGGGAGCCCTGGTTCCCGCCTCTATCAAAACTTCGAACATAATAACCAAAACTATAAGTTCTAAAACAGTGGGGAAGGGTACCCCCTCCCTGGCAGTATAGATAGTTACCAGAAGATCGGTAGGTAGCGTGCTTTGATGGAATGCTACCAAAGCCAGGTATAATGCGGGGAGACTGATGGTTATCACAAAACCGATTATCCTGAGCAGTCTTCTCATACTTGCATAATAATAGTTCAAGGCATAATCATCACTTGCAATAAAAGTCTCTATAAATAATGATGGGAGGGTTATTGCCGAGGGACTGCCGTCAATCAATACGGCAACCCGGCCTTCCAGTATCATTGCTGCTGTGGTATCGGGTTTTTCTGTAAAATGGCCCGTCTCAAAGATGCTAAAGGGTATGTCGGATATAAATTCCCCAATATTTTTGGTGTCGAATATGCCATCTATATAAATGTTTTCTATTTTACGGATTACCCTGTTTAATATCTCCTCACGGACCAGGCCGTCTATATAACATACACATACTTCCGTCCTGGTTCTCTCGCCTACAGTCATATGATGGAACTTCAGATCCTTTGAACGGATTTTTCTTCTTATCATGGTTAAATTGACATCCAGGGATTCTAAGAAACCTTCCCTGGGGCCTTTGAGTGCTTTTTCGCCTTCAGGTTCCGTAATGTCTCTTATTTGCCACCCTTGAGTGAAAATGATAATAACCTGGGCACAGCCTTCCGCAATCAGTACGGTATTGCCATATACAATTGCATCCACTATATCTTCCACAGGCGCGGAAATTTTTAATTTGCTTGATGTGAGCACCTGTGTGGACAGATACGTAATATGATCTACATTGCCCGGCAGGGCTTTATTATCTAAAACAGGTTTTAGAATATACTCATCTACAGTTGTTGTATCCACCATGGTATTTATAAAGAAAATACAGCCCTTTATGTCATTATATTGGTTTTGAAACATACGAAGGTCTATATTTTCATCGTTTTTAAATATCCCTTGAATCATTTTTATATTTTTATCCAGAGAGTTCGTCAATGAATATTTCTTCAGGTTTTCCATAAACATCGTTCCCTTTGCGTCGTTTAGAATAGTATTACCATAAAATTTTCTTATAATTCAAATTTCATCTATTTTTCCATCCCCCATTTCCTATTTCCCGTCTCCCAATTCTCACTTCCCACCTCCCACATCCCATATCCCGCTTCCCACTTCCCACCTCCCACCTCCCATTTCCCATTTCTTTATTGACATATGTTAAATACTATATATAATAATATTTATGAGAGTGCACGTTTACAAATAGAAAGCGACAGGGCATGGCAGTGGACTGTATGGGAATCGTCATTGTTATGAAAACCTTGTATTTTGTTACACTGAGACGGACAAAATAAATTTGACTTATAGGGGAACTGTGTTTAGGAATGATGATTTTGTTTGTTGCGATGCAGGTAACATGAGCAAGTTCTGAGATTAAAAGTATATGCAGTCTGATAAAGCCATCATTTACGAAGGACATTAATGATTCAAAAAGGAGAGTAAAACATGAGTGAAAAATGCGATCAAAATTGTGAAGGTTGTAGTGCAGGAAACAGCAAAAATACTGAGGAAAAACCGGATTTTTCCGCACAACCCCATGAACTAAGTAACATAAAAAATGTTATCGGTGTTTTGAGTGGCAAGGGTGGGGTAGGGAAATCTATTGTAACCTCTATGCTCGCGGTGGCAATGAAAAATATGGGGTATAATACGGCTATTCTCGATGCTGATATTACAGGGCCTTCTATTCCTAAAATTTTTGGCCTGCAAGGAAGGGCAAGGGGAGATGCCAAAGGTATGTTCCCGGTTAAAAGCATTACGGGAATCGATGTTATGTCGGTCAATTTGCTCCTGGAAAACGTTACGGATCCCGTTGTTGTGAGAGGACCGCTTATTGCCGGGACTGCTAAACAGTTTTGGACAGATGTTATATGGGGCGATGTGGATTTTATGTTTATCGATATGCCGCCGGGTACGGGCGATGTCCCGCTTACAGTGTTTCAATCTGTAGCTGTGGATGGAATTATTGTAGTAACTTCTCCGCAAGAACTTGTATCGATGATTGTATCTAAGGCTGTCAAAATGGCTGAAATGATGAATATTCCTGTTATAGGGTTGATAGAAAATATGTCATATTTCAGATGTCCCGACAATGGAAAGGACTATAAAATATTCGGCGAAAGTCATATAGACGAGGTAGCCGAAAAACATAACTTGAGGGTTCTTGCTAAACTGCCGGTTGATCCTAAACTATCGGAAGCCAGCGATAGGGGTACCATAGAATTCTATGACAATGAATGGATCGAACCCGTTGCAAAAATATTAGAAGAAATGGGCGAGATGAGATAAATAGTGTGCGGTGGGGATGTAATGGGGAC